>JBDRFD010000015.1:0-3758 GCA_043819035.1 Patescibacteria group bacterium
CAAGGTTGTGAGTCTTCATTAAAAACGGTTGAAGGGTCTCCTCCTTTTGCAACTGCGCGGTTGAGCGCTTCGAGTGACTTCTTGCACGCTTTGTATGGGAAGACCGTGTGCAGCATGTCCATTGTCTTTCGGATATTGTCAGTACCAATGAAAGGACCGAAGCCAGTTGTGTTTGGTGCGGTGTCTCTGCGAACGATGTCGATGACGGGATACGGTTCGCGAGAAATTTGAACGTACAAGTAACTCTTGTCGTCTTTCATCATTACGTTGTACTTTGGTTTAATTTCTTTGATCAGATTTGTCTCCAGTACGAGTGCCTCCAGTTCGGAATTGGTTATCGTCACGTCAAAGTCTGCAAGTTGCTTGCGCATCGCGAGCTTCCACGGCCCCACCTTCGTTCCTTCGCTGCGCTTCGGAGCTCCGGTGGGCAGGCCCATTTTTTTTGAAGCTGTTGGAGGCAAATAACTCTTGAGCCGACTCCTCAGATTTTTCGCCTTGCCAATGTACAAAACTTTGCCGTGCTTATCGAGCCATCGGTAGATTCCGGGGTCTTGAGGCGCTTTGGCTACCCGTTTTCGCAACTCTGCCATGTGTTCATTCTCCTTGAGCTTCTTGGTGGGCATGGCTTTATTATAGAAGTTCTGTATGTGGTGTCATCCTTCGACGAAATCACATGATTCCTTGTCTGAACCGCAGATGGCGCAGATTACGCAGATTACGCAGATGTCGCCGATTCTTGTTTTAGTGTATTTGCAAATCGACGAAATTCCAGACGTTTTGCACCAAAATTAATCAGAAGACCAACTTCAAGCTTATATGCTTCCAAATAATTAATGGCTTGAGCAAAATGAACATTTTCAATTTTAGTAATTGCCTTAAGTTCCACCATAATTTTATTTTCAACAACAAAATCTGCTCTGCGTTCACCAATATCTTCCCCTTTGTACATAATAGTCATTGGCAACTCACGTACAAATTCAAGATCTTCAGTTACCATTTCACGAGCCAATGCTCTCTGATAAATTATCTCCTGAAATCCATTTCCAAGCTCATTATGGACTTTCATGGCGCATCCAATGATATGCCTTGTGGTTTTTGTGAATTGAAAATCAGACATAGCACGCGACTATACCATATCTGCGTAATCTGCGCCATCTGCGGTTCAGACTTTGTAGCTTTCGATTCTTTATCCTTGGAAGTAGCATACTTCTGATGTCTGAACCTCTCATCTCCATCCTCATCCTCAATTACCGAACCCCACTCACCGTGGTGGAGTGCGTGAAGAATTTGCAGAAGCAAAAGGTGGCCGATCAGATGGAAATTATCGTTATTGATAATCATTCGGATGATGATTCCATTGGAATCTTAAGGAATCGTCTGGAGGACTTTAAAAATGTTTGTATTGTAGAATCCCCTCGCAATTTGGGATTTGGAAAAGGAAACAACATCGGTGAAAGATATGCAACAGGGGAGTTTATTGTCATCCTAAACCCCGATACAGAACCTGAACCTGGAGCGATAGAGAAATTGATTGCCGTATTAAAGAGTGACGAATCCATTGGCATCATTGCTCCAAAACTTGTTTTCCCCGATGGGACGGCGCGCGATTCGTATCGCACATTTCCCACTGTTCCTGACCTCATTATCAAGCGCACGTTTCTCAAGCGATTATTCCCCGAGAGGCTCAAGCGGTACCTGCAACATGAGAGTAATCCTCTCACTGTACGCGATACAGATTGGGTGGTGGGAGCGTGCATGGTGATGCAGAGGAGTGTGTTCGAAAAACTGGGGGGATTTGACCCGCGTTTCTTCCTCTTTTTTGAGGATACAGACCTGTGCCGTCGTTGTTGGGAAATGGGAAAGAGAGTGCTTTATTACCCAGAAGTGAGTGCGGGAGACAGAAAGCATCGGCTCAGCGGATCGGGTTTCCTGCCTCTTCTTACAACGAGAGCGGGGAGAGTGCACCTTGTCAGTGCTATCCGTTACTTTAACAAATGGAGTTAATTCCGTATTAGCTCGTAGCTGGCAGCCTATAGGCCTTTTTGCGTACCTGCAAGCTAAAAGCTACAAGCCTTTTTAATTGACTGTATCTCCTACATTCCGTAGCCTTTCTTAGCTTTAAGCACTCGATGCCATGAATACGGTTGCCCTTACAGCAACGGCCCGTTCAGCCGAACAGGTTGCAAAGAATCTCCGTAAGGAGGGGCAGGTGCCGTGTGTGCTGTATGGTAATGATATTGAGAATATTTCTTTGCAATGTACACACAAAGAGATTCTGAAAGCGTACTCAGAGGCAGGAAAAAGCACATTGGTTGAATTGGATACAGGATCCAAAAAAGTGCCAGTTCTCTTCCACGAAATCGAATTTCATCCGGTATCCGATAAGATTATCCATGTTGATTTCTATGCGGTTGATATGAAGAAGGAGATCGAAGCAACAGTGCCGATTAAGCATGAAGGGGAAGCGCCGGCAGTGAAAGAGTTGGGTGGAATTCTCATTACTCCGCACGACCATGTAACTGTGAAGTGTCTGCCGTCTGTTTTGCCACACGAGATTCTAGTCAACATCGAGCAACTTGCTGAGTTCGGTTCCACATTAACCATTGCTGATTTGCAGATTCCGGATGGTGTTAAAGTCGCAGAAGATCCTGGGACAGTGATTGCAACCGTGCAAGAACCACGCAAGGAAGAAGTAATAGAAGCTCCTGTGGAGAGTACAGAGGGGGAAGCGGGTTCTGAGGAAGGTAGCGGAGAAGAAAAATCAGAAGGCGAAGGTGATGAAGAAGGGGAGAAGAAAGAGAACGAAAAATAACTTGTTCCTAACGCATCTCCATGGCTTTTTTCGAACGATTTCTCCTTCTCATTGTTCTCGTGCTAACATTAGGGGCAGGGCTCTTTCTTGCGAGCAATGTTCCACAATACTCACTTTTTACAGCACTGGAGCCCTTACCCGGGCCTGCGGATATCTTGTCCGATAATGACACGTCTATCGTATCTCCTTTCTCCAAAATAATTGCGCAGCTGAGCATGGTACCGGGAATGAGAAAGGAAATGCCACTTATCGCCGTTGTAATAGAAAACCACGAAGATGCTCGTCCGCATCAGCAAGGATTGGAGGAAGCGTTGCTTATAGAGGAACATATCGTGGAAGGGCTCATATCCCGCTTTGTTGTGTTCTTCGATTCACGTAGCCTGCCGAAAATATTTGGTCCTGTTAGGTCTTTGCGATCCTATTTCATTGATGGCTTTCTTCCGCTTACAAACGTAATTATTCATGCGGGCGGGAGCCCCGATGCGCTCGATCGTGTGGATAAGAATATCGATATTAATGCGATTAACGGACTATATTACGACAACAATGGTGACCATGATGCATTCATCCGCATTGATGGTATTGCGCCTCCACATGATCTTTTCACGGGGGCAGAGTATTTAAAGGAACTTCTTCCAAAGTGGATTGAACCTCTTAAGTGGCCTCCGTATGAAACTGGCAAGGCACAATCAGCATCCGGAGCAACTGCCATTAAAATCAACTTTTTCAATCCGCTGCATAATGTGCAGTACAAGTATCTGTCAGGTGCGAAGAGGTACGAGCGGACCAACGGGGGGATTGTGAGCGAAGCGCGCCCGCGCAATGTATTGGTTATAGAGGTGCCGGTGAATGGGGAAAAAGAGTACGGCCGTCTGGATATAGAGATGAACGGTGAAGGCAAGCTGCTGCTCTTCCAGTCAGGGAAGGTGATAGAAGGAATATGGAA
>JBDRFD010000016.1:0-23074 GCA_043819035.1 Patescibacteria group bacterium
AACATATCGTGAACAATTTGACCTCGTCCTCTCCCGTGCTGTTGCCCCTATCAACACTCTCCTCGAATACTGCGCACCATTTACAAAAGTTAAAGGACACATCGTCCTTTGGAAAAGTATGAAGATTGAACAGGAGCTCAAAGACTCTCTCCTCGCACGCGCAGAACTCTCCTGCCATTTAACTGGGCAACACAAGTACGAACTACCCGAAAGTTTTGGAAAACGTCAGCTTTTGATCTTTGAAAAAACTTTTAAGACATCTGAAAAATATCCAAGAGAGATAGGAATACCAAAGAAGAAACCGATCGTTTAATTGACAATGAACAATGGACAATTGACAATTCTAAAGCGACTCGAATGTCTTTACTGTGAACGATTCACCCAATTGTCAATTATCAATTGTCAATTGTTCATTCTCCCCATGCCAAAGCGTTACATCCCCAACGACAACTGGAGCCAAAAGGCACAGAAAGAAGGCTATCGTGCCAGATCTGTGTACAAACTCAAAGAGCTCGATGAACGATTCAAACTGCTCAAACCCAATATGAAAGTCTTAGACTTGGGAGCAGCTCCGGGAAGCTGGCTGCAATACACTGCCCAAAAGGTAGGACCTAAAGGCAAAGTGATCGGTATAGACCTTCAGGAAATTGAGCCTATCGATGGCGTTAAAACATTCCAGCAGGACATCACAGATCTCGAAGGAATCGTTACAATTCTTAAATCTGAGAGAGTTGATCACGTTGACCTTATTCTCTCTGATCTAGCTCCTTCCACAAGTGGAATACAGGATGTCGATCAGTGGAAGTCCATAAAGCTCAGCCAATCAGTTCTGGACGTTGCGCGAAAGTTTCTTAAGCCCGGAGGGACGTGTGTGCTAAAAGTGTTACGTGGAGCTGACTTTGATAAGTTTTTGATGATAGTAAAAAATGAATGGAAAAGTGTTAAATCTGCGCAAGTAAAAGCGAGCAGAGATAGGAGTAAGGAAATATATCTCGTGCTTACTAATTGACAATGGACAATGGACAATTGATGATGTACGGCTATGGTTGGATATAATCCTTGTACGCGAGAAAAGTTATACTTTTGCACTTCATATTATTGATGCGTATGAATTCCTAATTGCTCGTAAAGAATTTGTTCTTGGAAAACAACTACTCAAATCTGGAACAAGCATTGGTGCGAATGTGGAAGAAGCATTGCATGGGCAATCAAAAAAGGATTTTATTTCGAAGCTTTCAATTTCCTTAAAAGAAGCGCAGGAAGCACATTATTGGATTAGGCTATTGAGAGACAAAAATAAATTAGATGGGAAAGCTGCATTAGACCTTCTCAAAGAGGCAGAAGAATTATGCAAATTGCTTACTTCAATTATCAAAACATCGAAGAGGACACTCACAAGAAAAGCCACCGTTTAATTGTCAATTGTCAATTATCAATTATCCATTCACACTGTGTGCATGATCGTCTTAAAAAATGTATCGAAAACTTTCAGCCGTAGAAAGGTCTTGGACGATGTTTCTTTGCAAGTTGATCCTGGAGAGTTTGTCTGCATTACCGGAACCAGTGGTGCCGGAAAATCTACGCTGATGCATATTCTGGCCGGTGCGGAAACTGCGACAATGGGAACCGTGGAAGTGGATGGAGTGGATCTGAGGATTGTTCCTCCCATTGCTCTGAGAATATTTCGGAGACGTGTGGGCGTGGTTTTTCAGGATTACAAACTTCTCCCACATAAGACTGTTGCACAGAACATTGCCTTCCCTCTGGAAGTATGCGGTGCGACGAATGTGCAGATTGAGGGGCGAGTCACAGAGCTACTCAGACAAATGCACCTTGTGAAGGTAGCAAATGCACTCCCACGCGAACTATCCGGAGGAGAGCAGGCCAGAGCCGCAATCGCACGCGCAATCGTGCATTCCCCCTATATCCTGCTTGCCGATGAACCTACGGGGAATCTGGACCCGGCACAGTCTCTTCTTATCCTCAAGCTCTTCAAGGCTATCAATAAAGATGGAACGACCGTTGTCATTGCCACGCATGACTCCGGGCTCGTGGATGCATTAAAGGAACGTGTGATTACGCTGGAAGACGGCAGAGTGGTTAGGGATAGCCCGGGTGGTTATCGAAAAGCTACAGCGAATAAGACAAAATCCGAGCCTGTGTCTGTTCATGAGAAACCAACTGAAAAACCAATAAAAGTGGAATCTTTGGACCCAAAAAGGCGAAAAGTGCGTATCACGGCGATTCGTTCGTAAGAAAAAAGATAAAAGGGCAAAAAGGGCAAAAAAGGATGGTGCTGCTATTGGAAGCAGCGACGCGGCGTCGCTGCTGAGCCTGGTTTAATCCTTTTTTTCCCTTTTTTCTTTTTTTCCTTTTTTTCTTAACACCGTAGCACTCAGTAGAATCAAATAGTACAATCCAGTCATGACCGACTACCGTGACGCAGGCGTCGACATCGAACAAGGAGACAAAGCGTCTGCTTCTGCGTACGCGCATGCAGCATCTACCTTTGCTTCCCGTAAAGGCATGATTGGGGAACCGGTGCTCGAGAAGGATGGCTTTGCAGGTTTTCTGGACATGGGTGACTACTACCTCGTTCAGAGCGATGACTCCACCGGTACGAAGATTGACCTGGCATTCACCATCGGGAAACTCGATACCCTTGGATATGACCTTGTCGCAATGGTGGCGGACGATGCGGTGTGTACTGGTGCAGAGCCCATCAGTATTTCCAATACGCTCGATGTTCCAAAGATTGACCAAAATGTTATCGACCAGTTAATGGGCGGACTTGCGAAGGCTTGTAGTGAACAGAAGATCGTCATTCCCGCTGGCGAAATTGCAGAAGTACCCGGTGCGGTTGAGAAAGGTGTATGGAGTGCGACAGTTGTCGGGATTGTCGAAAAAGACAAGGTACTCAAACCTGAAACGATTGAAGCCGGTGACGTCATCATTGCTCTGAAGTCAGCAGGCCCGCGCTGTAACGGCTACTCACTCATCCGAAAAATTCTCGAAGGGAATCTCAATGAAGAATGGAAGGATGGTCAGACGTGGGGGGAGGTTATGCTCACACCAAGCATTATCTACAGCTCAAAGCTTCTGGAACTTCTTGGGCGATTCGGAGAAGAACGCAAAGTGAATGTGAAAGGACTCGCGCATATAACCGGAGGAGGAATTCCCAGTAAGCTCGGGCGAACTCTTAAGAAGAGTGGATTAGGTGCAGAGCTGACTGACTTGTGGGCACCACATGAAGCTCTTGTTGACGTGATTAAACTTGGAGAAGTGCCAACAGATGAAGCCTATAGAACGTGGAATATGGGTAATGGGATGATGGTGGTCGTAGGTAAAGATGAAGCTCAGAAGGCTCTGAAAATGTTGAATGGCGACAAGATCGAAGCGAAACGTGCAGGAATGGTATGCAAGAGTCACACTATCACCATCAACGCCTTTGACGGTACAGAAGTGACATTCTAGGTACAGAGCAGTTTCGCTTGACACGATACTTGCAAAATGAAAGTGCTTTTGAGTAGATTTCCTTAATGCGCAATCGAAATCCTGAATCTTCGCACGCTGGAAGAAGATGTGATCGGAGATCGTTCATGGATGCAAGTGCCCGAAAGATCGCTCTCGTAAGTGGTGGAATCATCTTGAGTGCAATCGAGTTACTGCAACCAAAGAATCCTCAGAAAAGCTTAAAGGAAGAATCGCTCGATCCATACGAACTTCAACAAATACTTCGCACAGAGCTTGGGAACATTTCATTCAGCGAACAATATGCCAAGAGAGAATCTAATCCTGACGAAACATCCACTGACCCATTTGTAGTGGCTTCCGCTGCTATCGATAGGCTTGAGCAAGAGAATCTCGGTGAAATGATCGCCAATTCATTTCGATGGGCAAACAGTTATCAGCTCTCGGAGGAAGCAGCTTCACACCTCGATCAAAGCGCACTCGATTGTAATGATACTGCTCGCAGAACTTGTGATCGATTATCGAAGCACAGTATCCCGATGTACCTCCTTTCCATCTGCCCACAGAATGCTCGTCAACTCTTCGAATACGAATGGCACCAAATGGCAACTTGTAAAATGGGGCGCGAGTATTATTTGGTCATCGACAATGAATCCCGGGCAACCTTGTGGCACGGAACACTTCATGAATTTGTCGCACAGCGTGACTCAGACGTTTCTATGCGCATTCTTCCCATGGTTGGCATCTCACGATACATCGAACCGAAGCACGATATCGCACCTTCGAAGTTCCTCATGCAGCTTGTGCATGCCGAAGGCGAAAACGATATGGAATGGCTCAATATCAGCGCCCCACTCAATCCAAGAGTCCATCTTGCCTAATTTCAATCCCACTTGACAACCTCAAAAAGCCTACTACAATGACGTCACTTATGTACCAGAGAAGCCTTCTTCTCGGCCTTCTCCTCACTGCCCTGAGCGCAGTCGAAGGGCTCCTTAACAAGGAAGGCGGGTTGCGTGCATAAGTAGTTACTTATAAACCACGAGCCCCTCTTCCAAGAAGTGGGGGTGTTTTTGTATGTATTTCCAATTTCCCATTATGACATCTGATCATGAGAATCCTGAAGATCGTCCAATAACTATCTTTGATACAACGCTACGCGATGGTGAGCAATCGCCTGGTGCAAGTATGACGATTGCGGAAAAAATTGAAATCGCACTGGCACTTAAAGAACTTGGTGTTGATGTTATCGAAGCTGGCTTTCCCATTTCCAGTCCAGATGACTTTCTCGCCGTCGTTGAAATTGCCAGAAGCATTCGTGGGGCAACTATATGTGCACTTGCCCGTTGCAGACCAGATGATATCGACCGTGCATGGGAAGCAGTACAACTTGCCGAGGACCCCCGCATACATGTTTTCTTGGGCACAAGTAAGATCCATATGGAAGCTCGATCTATGTCACCAGCACGAATCATCCGGATGGTCCGCGAGAGTGTTGCTCGTGCAAAACATTATTGCAGCAATATTGAATTCTCACCGGAAGATGCCTTCCGAACAGAACATCCTTTTTTGAAAGAAGTTGTGGAAGCTGCTATCGAAGAAGGTGCCACCACTGTCAACATACCAGATACTGTCGGATACGCTATGCCTTCACAAATTCAACGAACGTTATCTTTTTTACAGTCAGAAGTTCCCAACATAGACCAAGCTGTAATAAGTGTACATTGCCATAATGACCTGGGGCTTGCGGTTGCAAACAGTCTTGCCGCAGTGGAAGCAGGTGCTGGTCAGGTTGAGTGCACAATCAATGGCATAGGAGAGCGCGCTGGCAACTGTTCGTTAGAAGAAGTTGTAATGGCAATGCAAGTCAGGAGAGATATCTTGCACGCAAGAACAAGAATCAACAGAACGTTGATTGTCCCGACAAGCCAACTCGTACAAAGAGTGACATTCCCCGTACAACGAAACAAAGCTGTTGTAGGAATAAACGCCTTTGCGCATGAAGCAGGTATTCATCAGGACGGTTTCCTTAAGGACCCCGCTACCTATGAAATCATGAATCCAAGCGATGTTGGATGGGAAGAATCCGATCTTATTCTTGGCAAACACTCCGGCATGAGAGCCGTATTCGCACACCTTGATAAGTACGGGCTACCGCACGACAAAAAACATGCCGATATATTCAGAAGGCGTTTTAAGGAAGTCGCAGATGCAAAGGTAAAATCAAAAGAAGAATTCACTGATGATGATCTTCTCCAACGTGTTTACTTTCCTACTGTTGAAGAAATTCTCGCAAAGCAAAATGGAGGTCGTCCAATAATTTCCACCTGGAACCGCATAGATCCTACAAACGGGAAGGAAACTGTGGCCATTATAACCAGAGATGACAAGAAATTCATTGGTGTTGCAACAGATAAAAAATTAGGAGTGATAAATGCCCTTGTACAAGGAATGAAGAAAATCCTACCAGAGACTGATCTTCCCAGTGGCGGACTAAATGTAGAATCTGTTGGTGAGGGTTCGGAAACAAGTGCACGAGCGACTGTTACACTGCACAATGACCACATCGTTACACGAACAGCAGAAGATACGAATACTAGCAAAGCAGAAACGGATACTGTTATTGGTGCCTTCAACTGGCTCTACGCTGCTTACGAGTATCAGCTAATGGTGGACGAAGCTGCAGAGAACAACGAAACGTAGTTCTCATTCCCCCTTTACCGATTTTTCAAACTGCACCCTAGTAAGGCCCGGAGAAACCCGAGACACTCTCTCTATGATCTTATCCTTTACCGCCGCAGACTTGGCGCTGGCGTACTGCGCGCGAAGGTGCGCGAGTTTCTTGTGCCTAATGCGCCTACTGTGTATCTCTCGCTGTCGAATGCGGCTCATCAGAGCGTATTTTACTGGAGACCGGGGTTTTTGCAAATCATTGATTGATATGGAAAGCAAAAAGGGAAAAAAGAGATAAAAGGGCAAAAAGGGAAAGATGTTGATTTCGGAATCCCTTTTTGCCCTTTTTGCCCTTTTTTCCTCCCAAGAGCATCCATCAACCATGCATACTCCATGCTACAATGCTGCTTCAATGCGCACCCCCGACGAACTTCAACAGGCATACAAGGAACACCAGGAAGCCGACGTCCATGGACTGTGGATCAGAGAATATGTGCGTGACATTGTTTTTGGTGGGAATGATGGAATTGTCACAACCTTTGCCGTTGTTGCAGGAACGATGGGTGCGCAGCTCCCGCATTCAGTTGTCATCATCCTTGGCGCCGCCAACCTCCTAGCTGACGGCCTCTCCATGGCAACCGGCACATACCTCTCCCTGCGTTCCGAACGTGATAAGTTTCGGCGTTTACGCAAAGAAGAACTGCAGGAGATTGAGGAAGATCCGGAAGTGGAAGCCGAAGAAGTCCGCCAGGCATACCGTGAAAAAGGCTTTGAAGGAGCAGACCTGGAAAAAGCGGTGTCGATCATCACCGCGGATAATGAACGCTGGGCTGATGTCATGATGCACGAGGAGCACGGACTGACCGAAGAAGCATCCGGCAAACCAGCGCTGCACGGATTTCTCACCTTCATTGCTTTCATCCTCTTCGGCAGCATCCCCCTATTTCCTTTTGTCTTCGGGGTTGCACACGATACGCGCTTCACAGTCGCAATCATTTCCACATTTTGTGCTCTTATCCTTTTGGGCATAGCACGCAGCTATCTCACAAAGGAGCGCCTTATCCGCGGACCGATAGAGATTGTGAGCATTGGAGCATTGGGTGCCTTTGCGGCTTTTGGGGTGGGGGTGATGCTGAAGAATTTGGTGGGGGTTGTTCTTTAAAAAGGAAAAAGGGGCAAAAAGAGAAAAAAGGGTAAAAAGGGATGCTTTTTGTTCCTTTTTTGCCCTTTTTGCTTTTTTTTGCCTTTTTTTCTTCCTTCCCTACAATATCACCATGCCAAAAACAGTATTCTTAGAAGTAGATAAGGAAGACGAGAAGCGTATTTCCGGACATTTCCCTGGAAGCATCGTTGTTAATAAACCAATTTCCGAATCAGGCGTACTTGAAAAGTGCAAAGACGCTGAAATTGTTTCCACTTTCATTTACTCAAAGTTTGATAAGGAACATCTCAAAAAGCTCCCGAACCTCAAACTCATCGCAACACGTTCCGTGGGATACGATCACATCGATATGGACGAGTGCGCCAAACGTAAGATTACCATCTGCAATGTGCCGGACTACGGCGCCCACGTGATTGCGGAGCATGTGTTTGCACTCCTCTTAAGTACGCTCAGGCATATCAACGAAGGAGATGAGCGCGTGGAGGGGGGCCACTTCTTTTACCAGGGCTTAAGAGGAAAGTGCCTGCGCGGGAAGGTACTGGGGATCGTTGGAACCGGAAAGATCGGGAGGCGAGTGGCGCAAATTGCACATGGATTTGGCATGCGGATGATCGCCGTTGATCGTTGCAGGACACTGGAGCTCGAGGACCTTTTGGGAGTGCGTTATGTGACGATTGATGAACTTCTTCAGCAGAGTGACATTATCTCCCTCCACTTGCCGCTCAAAGATGAGACGAAACACATTATTGATAAAGAAGCCTTCGAAAAGATGAAAAAGGGTGTCATCCTCATCAACACCGCCCGAGGCCCGCTGGTGGACTCTGACGCACTACTTGATGCCATGAAGAGTGGGAAGGTCTCCTATGCTCTTCTGGACGTACTGGAAGATGAGAAAGACTTATCGGAGAGTAAGGAGCTCATCGCCCATCCCAATGCCATTACGACTCCTCACATCGCCTTCTATGCCGATGACAGTATGGAGACGATGTACGAAGACTGCTTCGATTCCATTGAACAGTGGCAGGCAGGGCAGGAGCCGGAGCACATCGTGAAGCCGCCGAAGATCGTGTGCGACCTTCCCGAAATAAAGAAGTCGCACTGAGCACTGTCGAAGTGTAATCTTCCGGAGCTTAAGCATTCCTAGTGCGATGTATATGTGCGAGGAGCTCTGCGAGCCTGTGTACCAACTCCTTTGGATGGGGGAAATCTTTAAGTACTAACCATTTTCCAAAGAATTTTACTGCCCTTTTTTGGTCTGTTGTGAATCCTATGATGGGTGGCAAGTCGGGTTTCTTTTCCAAGCAATACCTCGCAACATCCGATCCGTAAATTGTTGTATCAGCTTCTGGATCAAAAAGATTTTCATCCATTAGTACAAGACCAATCGAATACTCCTCAAGATGCCCAAGCACCTCATCACCAAACTCCTCCACCCCTCCTCTTTTGTATGGCAAAAAATGAAATCTTCTCCGCGTAGCTGCAACGATGTATGATAGCATTGTATTAAACAATGCTGGTGGAGCATCGTCCACTGCCAGAATTTGCTGCCCACGCAATTCCTCGCATCCATTCAAATCAGCCAAAAGATTCCGTACTCGTTTTCTACTCAGACCATTTTGACCAGCCACCGATCGTTCACTATTAAGAAGACCCTGAAGCCTTATGAGTGCAGTCTCATCCATATTTAGTGGATCTTCAAGCCCATCAGTAACTCCTTTTATTCCATCTCTGATGTTTACCATAATAGGTGCATTTTTCTCTCCTTTATTGCTTTGTCAATGACAATCAATGAGCTAAATATCTGGCATAACAGTACAAAACGACTGTCAACTATCAACACGCTTCGCCACGGCGTTCGCGAACGCCGGTGGCTTCGCTTTCAACAATCAACTACGGATGTTGAAGGTTGATTGTTGATAGTTGACAGAAGTTAATTATTGACAATTAACAGTTAACCTCTATTATTCAAATGTAATGCAGCTCTTCGCAACCTCCAAGAAGATGACCAAGAAGACCTCCCTCACCGGGAAGGACTGCTGCTGACGTTAAAACTTTTCCAAGAACTGCACCCCCTTCCCAACAGGAGGTTTTTGTTTTATTGTCCATCCCTTATCTCATGAACCAAGTATCGCCCACCAACCACCGCACCGGAGAGCAGGCGCTGGAAGAAGCAGATGTGTATGTTACAAAAATAGGCGGTACAAGAGCCGCAGAGCTTCAGAGCAATGCCGATTTGATTGAGTCAAGAAGAGAGCAAAGGAAAAAACAAATATTGGCAATCTCTGCAATTCGCAGTACAGATGAACGCTACAACGAACTGACACATCAGATAGTTACTGATCGGGAGATGGAGAAACTTGGTAAACGAAAATCCGGTTTCAATACCACATCGCACTTGATCCTTATCGCGGACAGTCTTCAAGAAGGTGATATATCAACTGCATGGCTTGTACTAGATCGCATTGAAGAATGCACAAAAGAAATTGTTGCGGAACAAGTGGATCAAGATCCGAGCATCGCAGAGAAATCTGAAGCTATCCATGACCTCAATATAACAATTGCTGACGTTCTCGATGAGCTTCAGAAGCACATCATATCAGACAACATCGGTAAAGTACGATCAGTGGGAGAAGACCGATTAGTACAAACAACAAACGGACATTTTTCCATTACCGGTGTTGGAGAGGATCTGGCGCGCGCAATCTATGTTCAATACCTCCGGTTGCGTAACCAGCAGGCAACCGAGGTCAGAGAGCAAGACCTCTCAGTTAAAGTATTTGGAGATGAGCCTCAAGAATTCGCTCCGGATTCACATGAAAGGGAGCAGGTACTCGATGAGGTTACGGCAGAAATGAGAGGGCAGATTGGTGAATTACTCCAGACAAATGATGTTCTTGTTTCGGGAGGATACTATCCGGGTGTCGGTTCAGAGAGGGGTTATAGTGAATTAACAGCAGCTTTGCTCGCCGTTGCAGCCAAAGAATTGAATCAGCGCGTTGTATGCCTGATCGAAAAAGACTATCCGATCCGCAGCGGTGATCCACGTACGCTCGAGAACACGCTTCTGGTCAAGCGCATGAAATACGCGCTGGCCTTTGAGCTATTTGGAAATAGAATAGCGGGGGCAGACAGCGATGCCGTTCATGCACCGGCACTGGAGGTACTGGCACTGAACAAGATTGATACCGTAGTCTTTAATCCGGCAGACCTTGCACAAGGCACAACTCTCATCCAAGACTTCGAAGATGAGGGGCTATCAGAAGTAGAGATTGTTGCATCGAGATCGATTCCCGACGCAATACTAATCAGTTCAAGCAAAATGCTCGGACCCGGATTCCTGCAGGAAGTTGGCGGATGGTTTAAAGATTGCGATATATCAATCGTCCATACTCCTACAAGCGAAATCACCTTGTCTCTGACTTTTAATAACGGGCAACCCGATGCTGATCAAATAGCAGAATTCGAAACATTTCTTGAAAAGCGGTATGGCAAAGAGAATATTTCAGTGAAACCTATCCCCAGACAATCGATAGTCTACTGCTTGGGGAACAAGCTTAAGAAAACCGACACGCTATTGCGTGCCGGCATCGCATTCCGTTCAGCTGGAGTAGAGTTTCGTATGGGCTCGCAGGGATATGGAGAAAATGCGATGGTATTTTCCGTTGATGACGCCGATGTAGAAAAAACGACTAAAATGCTCCATAAAGTCTGCGTAGAATTTGCAGATAGTTCTATCGAAGATATTTTGCAGATGACTCTTTAACAGCTGGAACAAAGTATTCGCACCGTTAAGAGAGCATGATCAACCATTAGAGAATCAACGGATTCCTTTTATCTTGGACCGTTAAGCATCTTTCGCCAAAAATCCTCGCTTAACCGAGCACGTGTTTCTTCATCTGTAACTCTTCGAATCGCTTCTTGGCACTGCTCATATTCACCGCCGTTGTCGCTCGGGCTCTCGGCAGATGCAACAACAGCTTCAGCCTGTCGAGCAGCATCAAATGATGTTTGCGACTGATCTATTAAACTCATAGAAATGATTGGAAAATATTAAGAAGATTCACTTTCAATTATTAAGACTCCAGAAATTATTTCAAGGGGCTCTGATTTTTGGCTTGCAGAAGACAAAATTCCAATTTGCTGCTCCTTTAAAGGTCTTTGATTTGTATATACGCTGTCGGCATCCTCATCCTCATAAGTAAGTAATCATACCACCTTACCTTTTACCACCTCCACAAGCTCCGGAAATTCAAGATCGAAGAAATGGCCTCTGTCTGTGAATTCGTAGTATTCCGTTTGAAGCTTTTCACTGACAAATCTGGGCTCCTCAACGGAGAAGAAAGGATCATCGACGGATGCAAACTGAATAATCCATTGTTGATTCTTCCTGATAGCAGACCAACCCCATGGCACATCGAAATATCCACTCCTGCGCTCATTCTCGTCTCCAACATTTGTATAGTACGTGCCAACAAGAACCGAACCGAGGATTTTATTATTCTCAGCGTAACGCATGGCGGCGATTGCACCCGAGCTGTGGCCGATCAGAATGGAATGTTCATCTGCACCGCACTCGTCCTTGAGGAAAGGCAACCAGATGCTTTGTCTCGCAATCTTCGGGTCCGGAAAATCTTTAGTAATGACCTCGAGCCCAAATTTCTCAAATTCCCTTTTGGCATAAGGAAACCAGTAGTCCTGTGCCGCCCCTCCATCGCCCTCTCCGCCATTATTGCCGTGAAGGAAAATAATTTTCGGTTTCACTCTTTCCATATTCATATCATAAGTAAAGCGAGTCTGCTTGCATAGAAACTGATTGGAATACAAACAACTAATCCAAGTACATTATGAGCTTCCGGGCCACCTCCTATGGAAAACATCCTCTCTCAGCATAATATTAAAAATACAGCCGCAATGTAACAAGAAGGATGCCCGGATCTATCCGAGCATCCTCAACCTGCTTTTAATATGTTCTTATTGCTTTGAATCTCGGTGTTTGTCGCTCTGCACCAGTCGCTTCAGCTCTTCCACAAGAATCGAGAAACCGTTGTGGCTTAGGATCGATTCCGCATGGAATTGAAAGCTGGAGAAATTATCTCCGCGCAGCGCATGAATCTCTCCCGTTTCTTCATCACAGCACACATCCACATCATCAACACCTTTCCCGTTGATCGCCACGAACGTGTTGTAGAATGCGACATCCTCCTGCTTTCCGAAGAAATCAATCTGCTTCTGTATGCCCTGGGAAGGATTTTTCTTTTTGATAATATTGAACCCAAGCTGCCTGCAAAGGTCTTGATGTCCCAGGCACACAGAAAGGAACGTGCGTCCGTTCTCCCGCAGAGCAGCCGTGGTCTTCGCGAGAATCTGCATCTTTTCGTCCTCTTCATTCAGCGGATTCCTCGGACCCGGACCAACAATCACAATATCAGAGCTGTCTTCAGCCTCATCAAAATCCTTGTACGAAACAACCTGTGCCTGAGCTCCTGTGGCGTTGACCATATGACGGAGCATGTGGCTGAATTTATCTTCGTTATCGATAATGGTGACTGTTTTGCCTTGCAGCTCCTGAGCTGTGTTATCAATGCGCTCCTGGTCCTCCAGAAGGAAGCGGTTCAACAACTTATTGCGTTCCGCAAGTATGCGCCCTATCTCTTCATCCATGATGGTTGGTAATTGTGGCTGATGCCTCTGAGAAGATGAGCCATTGATTGCACGTACAACAGATGCTGCTTTTGTATTGCGCTCCTCGGCTTCCACCCCAGGATTGGAATCACGCACGATGGAAGCGCCCACACGCAGAACTACGCGCCCGTTTGGCAACACCACCATAGTACGGATCATGATCGCACTATCGAGAATCTCTTCGCCGGACTCGTCGAAGTACGTGATAAAAAACTCACCGGCGTAGTATCCGCGCGGCTCATGCTCGTGTTCACTGATAATGTGACAAGCACTCTCCATGGGAGATCCTGTAACCGTAGGCGCATGCATTGATGACCGAAGCAATTCCCTTGAATCTTTGTTAGAACGACCCTCCAGATGATACTCAGTGTGTACCAGGTGGGACATCTCTTTCAGAACCGGACCGATTATTCGCCCTCCTCTCTCGCACATTGTAGACATCTGCTTAAGCTCTTCGTCCATACACATGAATAGCTCATTGATCTCTTTGGGATCTCGAAGGAATCGAATGAATTTCTCCCTGTCTATTTTTCCATCCTCTTTGAAATAAGTTCCACTGATCGGATTCATGCCAACTGATCCGTCCCTGACGGTAATATGGCGTTCCGGCGATGCCCCTATGTGATACTGTTCACCATCGAAGAAAAAGAATGTCATGTATGCACCAAACTCATCACTTAGAATCCTCTTGAATATATTCAATGCTTTTAGAGGAGAGATTTTCTCAATTTTCCCTGTGATATTGGCCGAAATGACGACATTACACGCATTCCCCTCTTTGATCTCCTCTTCAATGATTCTGCGAACCCTGTCAGCATACTCTTCGTCGGAATCTTCGGAATTAAATCCCCCTTCAGTCCTGATCGGCTCGTCGGGTATTGCCACAAATAAGTCGCCGATCTCGACGCGTGTTTGCATCTCTACTTGCATACACCGGATTGTTACATCGTCTTCACGGGCGTCGTACCCAAGCTCCCGTACCTGGGAAAAAGGGATCACACCAACCGTGTCGCAGATGATATTTTCCCCTCCGGAAATATACCTGCGTCGTGGAATCTCATCCACGGAATTGCAGGAAATCACCGGACCGGACAGCAGATATGCTTCATCCTTACGGGCTCCCTGAACAATGGCAAACGGCTCCTGCCGTTCACAGAACCGACTGATAATTTGCGATGCTTTGGAATCTAAATTGTCCATAATAATAGTTTGATAAATAAATAAAAAAAGCCCTCGCTCTACAGCAGGGCTAACAAATTACGAATTAGGCATGTGTCACCAGCTGTACAGCGGTTTATGAGCTGCCGGCCACCAGATTTCCCTGTGCCTGAAGATGTACTTATGCACCGTTACAAGAGTACATTATTATTGTGAAGTATGTCAAGCTTAGAAAGAAGGAATACTCTGCGTTTTCTTTACACTTTTAGCTTTCCATCGCTACAATTCTGAAACCCTGGGGAATCCTTAGACTTCGCTCAGTGCAAGTCGCCTCTTAGACTCTTACAGTAAGATCTTTTCATCACAGTTTCCGTCATAATGGGGAGTCGCCAAGTGGTAAGGCACTGGGTTCTGGACCCAGCATTCGGGGGTTCGAATCCCTCCTCCCCAGCCAAGTTGAATTGCAGACGAATACGAGCCCGAAGGGCAAAGCATGAGTCGCAAGATACTTGGCCCCTCGAAGCTCCGAGCACAGCGAGGAGCGAAGTGGGTGCCATTAGCTGCGCGTGCAAGGCGACCCAACATATAACTTATTCAATAATTAAGTCTTGCGTCTATAGTGAATTTCTTGGCTTATATAAGCCGATAATAGTGTTTAGGAGTGCCAAGAAGTGTCAACGAATCGTTTTGTTTTCCAGCCAGTGTTTCCGCGTTACCGAGATCACAATTCAATAGGGTATACTCGCAGCCATGAAGGTTTTCCCCCTCCTCCGCCCGCCGCTACTCAAAGAATATCGGAAGTGCCGTGCGACAGGCATAGCACTCAACTCGAAGATAACCGACGATTACATTACCGGCGATCTCACAGAAGAAGCCGGCGAATTTCTCGGAGTGTACGTCGGCGATACACTCGTCTTTGACGACGAGAATGAAATGAGCGTACTGAATGACTTCATCCTGCACGAGTGGCGCGATGATGACGGCCGGAACATCGTTTCCCGTGCAGCGGAGGAATACGGCTGCACGGCCACCTGGATGCAGAGAAGAGTGCTGAGCGCAATGAGCAATGCCTTCACCGCACTCGTTGCCATAGAGAGCACGTGTCCCGAGGAAGGAACGGTCCGGCTACAGGATATCGTCAATCCGGGGCGAACTTACCTTCTCGTTGACATCGGCTGCAGCATGAGCGCGACACCGGAAGCGGTAATCTTTGTGCGTCTCTTTCCATTCGAACGCTTTCATACGACGTCCGGCGTGATGTTCGTTCTGCCCGAATCCGCTCGCAACGCGGCAACGAGACGATACCGCCGCGTGTCGGAACGATATGAAGACGACGCGTCACCCTACCTCTGGCGGGAGTTCCTCCACTTCAACAGGAAGCGCGGTGTGGATGTCATTATGCAATAACGCGGTGCTACGATACTTTCCCCAATTCCTCAAGCAGTGCCCTACGATTCTTGAATTGAGTACGTAACTGCTCGCGTACTTTCTCCACACCATCTTCGTAGCCGTGCTTGCGCAGCCTTCTGAGCAGCCTGCATATCTCCTGATAAGTCGCGCGTCCGGTGTTGTTCTTCAGGTACGGCTGCACGGATGCGAGTGCCAGAGGGGCGAAGTCGTCGGGATACCGTTCCATCATCCGGTCTTCGTATTGCAGCAGAAAGTGATAGGCGCTCTCGTAGTGTCGTGCTGATTGCTTCTGCAATCGGTTACACTCCTTCAGGACGCAATCGCGGAATTCCTCCCAACATCCCTCCTCCTCGTAAATCGATAGGATTTCGTGTGTGCGGTTTTCCTTGTCGAGCTTCGCGATGACGGCATTGCAGGCCTTTTCCCACATTTTGGCATCCGTGAACGACTGCTTCCATCTCCTGTACGCTTTCATGTCGCAACTATCGAGATAGAACTTCTCCAGACACGACTGCTGCGTTTCCGTATCTCCTTCCTTCTCCGCAATCGTCACGAGCCACTCTTCGAAGTCGCGCGCCGTGCCGATATGCCCCTTTGCGTTGGCAAACCTGATGCCCTTCTTCGCCGCCTCTTTCGCCTCATCGAGCTTGCCGTTCTCCACGAGTTCCTTGAGCAGTTCTTTGCGGATGTCGGGGTATTGCAGATGTTGCAGGATAAACTCGCAGGCTTCCTCCGTTTTCCCGACGCGCTGGAGTACCGCGAGCATGAGCCTGGCTGCTGATTCGCTGTTGTGCCCGCAGCGGTGTTCCTCCACCTTCCGTTTGAAGTCGGGGTCACTGTATCCTTTAGAAGAGTCAGCATCAGCCTTTTTCCTGGGAGTGAGCATCACTTCCTCGATCCTTTCCATCAGCACCTTCTCACGCTCACCCGAAAGGACAAGCGTGACGGCAATGTCGAAGAAATCATCCGCCGCGTACCATCCTTCGTACGCTTCGTTGCCCGCCTGATCGAGGCAGTATTGGAAGAGCTGTCCGGCCAGATCGCTTTCCGGCTGAAGTTTTTCCGCAATCGTGCGCAGGATATTCCATCCTTCCTCGATGCACGAACCAAACTCGCCGTTACTGTCGTCCATTTGTCCGAGGTCCGGGTAGATCGCTTCCAGTAATGCCTGCCCGATGGGGAGCGCCTCGTCGTACCGCTTGCATTCAAGATGCTGCTCAGCCGTCACGCAGAGCTCGTGCGCGGCCATGCTCGCCGAGAACGCCTCTTCCCATCCGATGAAGCCGTGGCGGTCCGCGTTGTCCTCCATGCACTCGCGGATGAGGCCGATGTACTCCTGCTTCTTGCACTGTTGGGGGACGGTCTCCTGCGTGGGAGCTGACCGCAGTACTCGTGCGCGGAATGCCTGGTTGGAGAAGGCCTGTTCCGCAACAAACGCTCGCAGTTGCTCTTCGCTGAGCGTGCGCACCGCATCGTCAACCTGCTGCCGGACCGTCCGCCTCTTCGTCGAAGAGGATTGCCCTGGACCCTCCTGACCGTCATCATCTGCGCTTCCCGTCATCTGTTCACGGATGGCGTAGAGGAGCGCAACTTCATGCTTGCAGTACTGCCCGAGGTCGTAGGGGCAGTTGCACCGGTGGCGGGCGATGCGGCCGTCCTCCATCGTGATCGTCGTATCGTACGCTTCCGTTCCCTGAATGAGCGCTCGCCAGACCCCGTCATCCATTTCCGCCAGATCCCGCACACGCCCCTTGCGGAAGTACTCCTTTCCACGCTGCACGATCTTGTCGTCGAGTTCCTCCTCGAAGGAGGAGAGTGTCGTGGCATCGTTGACAGGCGTACGGCTCATAGAAGGGTTCGGTACGTAGCAAGGAAGGTGTCCGACTGCTGCCGAGGCAGCAAATGGTTGCCAATGAGAAACTGCCCGATGGTTTTCCTGCCCAATTCCTCCTCCGCCCATTCCTTTCTGCGGCTGCAATGCAACGTGCACAGGTAGACTTGGCGTACGAATTCATCGATTTCTGGATGGCGACGGTGGAATTCATCGAAAGGGAGGTCTCCCGGAGCATCGAAGGTCAGTGCATCGATTGTGCGGAGAAACCAGAGGATGGCTCTCCGCTCTTGTGTTCCCTCCTGATGCCACGAAGGGGGCAGGGCATCGCACCCTTCTCCGCCGAGGCAGCCTTCCTCAACTTCTTTGGAAATCAGGCGATCCTCCTCCCGAAGGAGTCCGCTGAAGAAGACCTTATCGCACTCCTCCTGCCGCACGAGCACCGCGCACCACAGGCATTCGTCATTCTTCTCACACCACTCGCGTCCGCACGTCTCGTCCTCATGCCACGTGAATCCAAGTGCCTCCATGCCATCTCTCATCTCTTCATCTGTTTTGGAAGAATCGATGACGTCTGTTGCTTTCTGCGAGAGATCCATGAACTGCTCTCGGACCTCGAGCGCCTTGCGGTAGTCGTCGTAGTTGGGATAGTCCTTGGGGTCGTTGCCGAAATCGAAAAACTGAATCATGGGGTGATCAGAGTACTGTCATTTAGGGGTTTTTACCATATTTTGTACTGTTTGATGTTGAGCAAATAATTTGAACAAAAAATTCCTGAGGTGCCTTTTTATGGATTGTCATACAAATTACATTTCAAAATCTCACATAAGAGCACTAACAGTAAATATAGTGCATATTGCATTTCCTTATCTCCTCTCCCCCTCCTTGCCCTTCCGAAGCTCCGAAGGAGCGAAGGAGGGAGAAGGGGTAGAGGGTAGGGTAAGGGGGAATATGAGATTGTGATGCTTTGAACTGGAATTGGTATCATATTTTGTCTCATTTTCTTCCAAAATGACCCCGATCCACCTTCGCGCTTACGCGGCTACGGCGGGTAGACCCACGTGCCCAGCCAATAGATGCTTGTGTAAATAGACCCATTTGCTCTCATGTTTTAGAGCGTTCGATTTTGGGTGTCAAAATTCTTTACATAGCCATTGACAAGTATTTATACATCGATTACACTTACGGTGTATATTTATTATCCAATTTACCAATGCCCGGAAAACATCAGGCAGATCAGGAAAAAATTAAAAAGATACTGGAAAAACGTGGTTACAGGGACAGTAGACCTCCTCCGGGTTATGATGTGCACCACATTAAGCCTTTAGCTGAAGGTGGTAAAGATACTTCAAAAAACATTCGTGTAATTAAAAGGAGAAAGCATCAACAGATACATGTTAATCGCAAGGAACAGGGAAAAATATAATAATTTGATTATGTTTTCCACTTTCATTCATAAACAGCGCACCAAACGCAACCTAACACAGGAATACATTGCATCAGAGCTTGGCATTTCCCGCCCAACTTATTTGCAAATTGAGCATGGTGAAAGGGATCTTACGGTTAATGAGGCAATAAAACTCGCTTCAATTTTCGATATGTCGCTTGAGGAATTTTTACAAAAACAAGAAATTCCCGTTCCAAAAGTTATTATTGAAAAAGAGAAAAAGAAGACGCCGCCCAAAAAGCAGGAAATGCGCATCAATGTCCCCCAGAAGAACCTGCGAAAATTCAAGGAAGTATTGCTCTATGTTCTGGAGAAGGTCGGCGCAAGGCCCAATGTTGGAGAGACCGTGCTGTATAAGTTGCTCTACTTTATTGATTTTGATTATTATGAGAAGTTTGAAGAACAAATGATCGGTGCGACATACATCAGAAACAAATATGGTCCAACGCCTGTTGAATTCAAAGCCATTGTAGAAGATATGGAAAAGAAGGGTGAAATTGAACATGTAAAAAGCTCATATTTCAAATATGAACAAAAGAAGTATCTACCACGGCGCCAACCCGATCTTTCCGCATTATCCGCACAGGAACTTGAGCATCTTAATGAAGAATTAAGTCGGCTTGCACATATGAGCGCTAACGAGATAAGCGCATTTTCACACGATGACATGCCTTGGAAAGCCGCAGAAAAGAATGGAAATCAACTGGATTACGAAATGGTGTTTTACAGGGATCACAGACATTCCGTTCGCAACTACGATGATGACCCGCTTTGATGAGACACATGAGTTCCAAAAGGACTATAAAAGGCTTAATAAAAAGTATAGATCGTTATCTGATGACTTCGAACACCTAAAACAGGCACTGCTGGTTTCACCTATCCCAAGCGATAAGCATACAGCTATTCTCACAGAACAAAATCCATACAATATAATTAAAGTCCGCATGGCATGTCGCGCACTTAAAAAATCTTCTTTACGCGTTATTTATGCATACGAAGAGCAAATAAACACAATTACTTTTATAGAACTTTACTTTAAGGGGGACAAGCTTTCACAGGATGATGAGCGAATACGCTCATTTCTAAAAGAGAAATTGACACAAGAATAAACATACTGCAAGAACAACTGGAAATCGTACCGAAAGGTTCAGCAATTTAAACGAATCGGCCCTTCAACGATGTTCAGGACAGGCGGCGGCCGGGCGCCCCGAATTTTTGCGGCCGCCGCCGTTATATCCCCAAATCCGTTCGAATTTTGCGAAGCAAATCCAGCCAATCATTCCGTGATAATTCAGCAATCCGTCACATGTTTTATCTCCCAAGCAATACGTTCCTGCCATTGTCGGCAGGTTTCTTGTATGCGGATAGCAACTGTGCTCTGCATACTGTCTTCTATGCCACAAGTGCATAGTGCCATCAGCGCTTCCTCTGCACCGCGAACATTGAATTCGCAGATGTCTCTGCTTCGGAAACATTCTTCAACTTCATCAGTGTCGTCGAAGCTGATGCGGATATCTGTGTCTGGAGTGGATTCTGAGGGGACGTGGAAGAAGTAGGTTGATGCAGGAATGTAAAACCCAAAAACAGAAGCACTGTTCACATATGGAAAGATGGATTTCTGCGCAGTCGCGATAGCATCCGGCAACAGTGGCCGTGAGTCATGGATTTTTTCATAGGCGGTGCTGTCTTTATTCCAAGAAACAATAACACGACCATCACAGTTGCCATTAGGCATCAGCACACAGCCACGATTGCTGGCATCTTCCCGGTACTCTGAAAAGAGGGGGAAGTTGTATCGTTGCAAAAAATGATGTTTTCGTACTGCTTGCTGCGCGTTCTCGGGGATATGGAATACCTTTAGTACCCGCTCGATTGCATCGCTATCTTGTAGTGTTCCTTGCATTGCCTGGTGTACTGAGAGGGTTACGGAGAAGATATCACCAAAGTTGCCCCCACCTAGACGTTCCCATTGTTCTAGTCGCATACTTTGCTCTCTGTAGTCGTTGGCTTTAAAGGTAAAGATACTCCCTTCATAGATGACATTTTCGCGATCTTTCATAATATGAATTATATTATATAATAATGTTATTGCAATGTACTCAATACATGCAAACGAGTAGAATGGAATTTCTCCTCCCCAGCCATGAAGTAGAGCTCACTACGTTCGCTCACTTCATGGCAAGCCCCCTATATTCGAGCAGCGAGAGAGTTCTTACTTCATGACCAGCCAATCCACATACACATTTTCAAACGCATCCTCCTCGGCATTCTCATTATAATCGCAGTAATCGCAGTAAGCAGATTGCTCGCAGACGAAGATGACTGGATATGCAAAGACGGGCAATGGGTGAAGCATGGAATGCCGTCATCACCAGCACCTGCAACAGATTGTCCCTAGTCCAAACCTAACACCTGACACCTGAAACCTAACACCTATTCCAACCATTTAAATTTCTGCTTATTAATTTGCTCCAGAAGCTCGACAGTGGTTTTTACTGACAAATTATCGGATGATAAAAGTTGAAGTCGATCGCTAAATTTATGTAAAAGCGGAGTTAAAAACTCATCGCCCCATGAAGGTGAAAATGTAAGAACACCGTCAAAATCTATTTCGATTTTTTCGTCAGTTTTGATAGCATGCAATATTGGCTGTAAAGCCTTTGAGGCTTCATTTCCTGCTTGGCGGGAAGTGAGAGTTGTCCCAAATTTTTTCAATTCTATACGCATACTATTTATGAGAATTCCGGTTAAATTCAATAGTGGCAAAACAACCTTGCGTCAGTATACCTGATCTTGTGATTAATAAATTCTTCTCAGGATCTTTCAGTCGCAATTCAGCATCTCCACTCGTAAAAAATAAATTGATTGGATATTTCTTCACCACATCTCGCACATATTTAAGCCCATTCCCTCTTTTTTCAGGAGATCTGCCTGAAATAATCTCGTTAAATGCAACATCTAAAGCTTGAGTATGATTAGAAAGGCTAGGTCTGACCTGACGAAGAGTCTTGAGCACTCCCAGACCTCGATCTGCAAGAACAACGAACCCCTTATTGAGATCATATCCAAAAAATATACCCGGTTCGTCCGGCCATTTTCCGATGTTATGGTCGAATGAATTGTTTCCTATCTCTCCAACAACTGCCACGATAAGCGAGAATAATTCTTCAAAGCCATCTTTCTTCATAAGCTCTGTCTCGAATCTAATTAATCTTGCCTGGAAAATAGCAGTGTTCTGACAGTAATACATTCGTGGAAAATCTGCTTTCTCCTGTACCCAATCGTTAGCGAGCTTCACGAGATCATTGGCAATTAATTCTAAATCTCTTTCGCGATAATATCTGTGTGTGCCTCCTTTCTTACGAATAGCAATAAGCTTTTTGCTTTCATCCCATCTGCGAAGTGTCATCAAAGAAACTCCGAGATAGTCAGCAGCTTGACCAATAGTTAAAAGGTTATCTTCCATACCTCAATGATACCGGAAAAGGGCTGATAAATCTATACAAATTATGTACTAATCTGATCATTATTTGACCAATCTATACATTTATCGCAAAAATATGTACATTTTGAAAGTTCTCTGGGATTTGCCTTTTGACAAAATTACTAATGGATGACGACTGACCCACTTGCCCTCTGCTACCTTAATAAGGACTTCTAAAGACCTCCCGATTTCCTCTAAAATTTTGTGTCGCCAAACTTCAATGTCAAGCCATTTCAAATGTCCACCCCCAAGCGCATCCTCATCGGCATCAGCCTCGCAATTGTATCAATTGCACTTCTGCGATTCCTTGCAGGTGAAGACAGTTGGATGTGTAAAAATGGAGAATGGGTTAAGCATGGTGTACCGTCGGGACCACCTCCGAAGGAAGACTGTTTATAAAATGAGCGCCCACCCCCCACATTGGGGAGCAGGCGCACTGTGTTTGGGCATTCAATAGTACCGTAGGCCTGAGATATAGATTTCCCACCGGCCGTCCGTCCGCTTGCGAAAACCGAATACGACTTCGCGCAACGGTGTGCCACGCAGGTTTGGTAAGTTCTGCTGATCTTGGAACCAGCGTTGCTTCCAATGAGTCCCAAAACAATCTGCCATCTCCTTCGAATAGAGATGGTAGATACGCGGCTCCGTGTGGTCACTACCCCACATGCCACACCAATCCAGTATCGCACGGGAAGGAGCGTATGCCGCTTCCCCAAGCTTCACTTCCAGCGACAGCTCCCCGAGACTCCCTTCACG
>JBDRFD010000017.1:0-14346 GCA_043819035.1 Patescibacteria group bacterium
ACCGGCAACTCTCCCAATTCCAACTTCCACCACTCTTCTCGCATGAATCAACGAGCTTGTATGTATTTTCTTTCAGATCATAACCACCTTCATGTTTGCAAAGAAGCCGGCAATCGTTGTCACAGGATTCGGGGTATCTTCTGGGGTCTTTGTCCGGATCGCACTCTTCAGATCCTTCAATCATACCATTACCGCAATAAGGACAACCTACCCTGCAGCTTGATTCATTGAAAAAGATCCTGGCATCCTGCTTACTTTTTCCTTCATCGACAACATCCATAGCCGCATCCTCCGTTATGCCACTATCTTCCATCATGATCAGATCCTCCACATTCATCCCTGCCACGCATTCGTCAGCACGAATAAAAGAACAAAGCTGTGGTTCGGGTGCCTCAGGTGCACAGCAATGTACAAATGGCATACAGACCGCCTTGATACATTTTCCCTGAAACATCGCAAACTTGCATGGTGAACCTTCCGGTTGGAATCCTCCCTGGAATCCTTCCTCTGCCCGTAAACCGCATTCTTCATAACAACTGGCAACATGTGCATCTACTTTTTCGAAGTCATCGTTACGATAGCAGGCTGGGATAAATCCTATACAGAATCCTGGCATCCATTCAATGTCATGAGGACAATCAACATCAAAACCTGTATCTCCTTCCGTACCAAAAAGAAAACCTCCATCACCGTGAAGGATAGATTCCATATCAATGGAATCTAATGGAATATCTGTCTTTGGGATATCTTTCATGTCCGAACCACACTTTTCTTCGCATGTTGCAAGATCTGTGTAGGGTATGCCCCCACCTAATATGAAATCAGTGATCTCTGCCTGAGCAATGAGACCACAAATTACAGGAGGTGTTGCACCTGGTTTGCACCCGTATGTATTGGGTAGGCACTCTGTAAAACCCCTAACTTCACCACCTTCAGTCGTAGGAGTGCTTATCGATGGGAGAAAGCTCGGCCAGCTGCATGTCCCCTCTCTGCCGTCAAGTTCACAAGGTGTGTCATCTGGTAGTCTTCCTCCAATAGCTGGATCTACAAAAACCAGACCGCATTTCTTGTAGCACTGCGTAGTATCAAAGTCGGGATCATCTTCACCATAGATTGCATCTTCTTCTGGATGGCATTCGTCAATGTACCCCCTGCAAGGGTTCATCATGCTCCACTGGATGTTATATGGACAACCTCCGGTTGGATCCCCCCCAACAATTGCCTGAAGAAGATTCCCCGCAGGATTGCGTACAACAACAGCAACCACCAAAACAAGTCCTATGCCAACAACAGTGAGAAGAGGTTTGCGCCTCATGCTAATTACAAAGGTAGCAGGAGAACTCCAAATCACTTATTGCCCAAATCTCGTTATATTGCACTGATTCTTTTGTTTATTGAGAATTGATATTTGGAAATTGATATCTATTGTAGATATTACCAATGTCTGATATCGAGCCCTTCCTCACCTCAAACGGCATTACTTTTGAAAGGTTTGAACATCCTGCTGTTTTTACATGTGAAGAGGCAGAGAGGCTGGTTCCTGATATGCCCGGTTCGCATACGAAAAATCTTTTCCTGCGTGATAAGAAGGGGAAGAGAAATATTCTCGTTGTGGTTGGATTCGAGAAGAATGTTGACCTTAAAGCTTTGAAGACTGTTTTAAGTGTAGACAAGTTAAGTTTTGCATCTCCCGAGAGGCTTAAGAAGTATTTAGGTGTTGATCCTGGTGCGGTTTCTCTTCTTGGGCTTGTTAATGATACTGATTGCTCAGTTGAAGTTATTTTTGATGAGAAGGTGTGGAATGCAGATGCAATTCAAGCTCATCCGCTTGTGAATACGGCGACACTTGTTATTTCACATGATGGGATTGAGAAGTTTCTGAAGGCGACGGGGCATGAATGTAAGGTGATTGATGTGCCAGAGAGAGTGAATAGTGAATAGTTAAAAGTTAATAGTTATAAAAATCACTCTTCACTATTCACTTTTAACTTATCACTTAACCCAGCACTTTATTAACATCTTCACCCATCTCCAGAGCTGCTTTACCAGCAGCCTCCTTCCAATCCTTTCCATCTGAAGCAAAGATAATCCCACGTGAAGAATTCACTATTGCTCCAGTTCCATCCGGCAGGAATCCACTCTTTATATCCTCAGCTCCTCCCCCCTGTGCTCCGTAACCGGGGATAAGGAATGGGCAGTGCGGCATTAATGTTCTTAAGTATTTCAATTCCTCAGGGTAAGTTGCTCCAACTACCGCGCCAACGCAGGAGAAGCTTGTTTCGGGCCCCAGATGTTCGCTCCCCCAGCCCTCAACGAGTTGTGCCATGTGCTCATGAATAGCTTCGTCCCCAGTTGGGAGGTCTTGTAGTTCTCCCGAACTTGGATTGCTCGTCTTCACCAGGACGAATATTCCCTTATCGTTCTTCACGCACTTTTCAATAAATGGCTTGATTCCATTCGAGCCAAGATAAGGTGAAACCGTAAGTGCATCGATCGGTTTCCCTTCTCCGAGGTACGCCTCTGCGTATGCTTCACATGTGGATCCGATGTCATTGCGTTTACCATCAGCAATCACCAGCAGATCTTTGCTCTTTGCATACTCGCAAACTTCCCAAAACACTTTCATCCCTTCCCATCCGAGAGCTTCAAAATAAGCCAGTTGTGGTTTCACAGCCGGGGCAACTTTGGAGACAGAATCGATTATCCCTTTGCAGAATTCCAGTACGCCTTTGGCATCTTTTGAAATGCCTTCGGGGAGCTTTTCTACATTTGGATCTAAGCCAACACAGATAGAAGCCTTGTTTTTGGATTCTGTGGTTAAGGCATCAGCGAAGTGCATCAGGGGGATAGTAACAGTCATTGCAGCTTAGGAAAATGTCAGAATCACGGATTACTCTGATTAAGCGGATTTCACGGATACTCGTTGAACAAGAACAGATCATTTTCGAGGATTCCGTGTAATCCGTCTAATCCGTTTCATCCGTGATTCAGACAGTGTTCAATCCGTGATTCTGACAATTATATTCCAATACTCTGCCGATACTGCAACGCCTCCGCCACGTGCGGTACTTCGATGTTCTTCTCTCCTCCCAAGTCTGCAATCGTCCGTGCGACTTTTATCATCCGGTGATAACTGCGCGCGGAAAGATCCAATCTCTCGGCAGCTTGTCGCAATAACAGGGACGCTTCTTTATTGAGCGGGCAGAGAGTGTCGATATGCTTCACGTTCATCTCCTTGTTAGTGGATATGGGGAGATCTTTGTACCGCTCCGCTTGTAATATCCTCGCTTTCAAAACTCGTTCAAGGATCTGTGCGCTCGTATCCATATCTTTTCTTGGTGCTTTTTGAAGATCCTCGATAGGAACCGGCTGCACATCGATTGTCAGATCAATACGATCAAGAAGTGGTGCAGAAATGTGCCTCTGGATTTTCATCGCCGTGCTTGCAGAGAACTGCGGAGGATTCATCGCGGCAATCATGATGAAATCCGCAGGAAAAGTGACCGTGCCATGTGCGCGGGTAATTGTAATCTGCCTGTCCTCCAATGGCTGACGTAAAACTTCCAGAACCTGTGACGGAAATTCCGCTAATTCGTCGAGAAACAGCACTCCTTTATGTGCCAGGCTAATCTCTCCTGGACCGGGGATCTGGCCACCACCCACAATGCTCACTCCGCTGGCGGTATGGTGCACCAGACGAAAGGGGCGCTTTTGGACGAGCGGCAGATCCTCCGGCAGAAGATTGGCGATAGAGTATATTTGTGTGACTTCGATCGATTCCTCGTGTGTGAGCGGCGGGAGGATCCCGCTAAACGCTTTTGCGAGGAGAGTTTTCCCTGCTCCGGGCGCGCCACTCAGGAGTACGTTGTGCCCGCCGGCAGCGGCAATCTCCAGTGCGCGCTTCGCATGCTCCTGCCCGCGTACGTCTGCAAAGTCGATTCCCAGAAAATTAGTTGGACTGCATGCGGGAGGGGCAATGATATCGGGCGACCTCTCTCCTCGGAGGATTTCTACAAGATCTGTAATCGAATCCGCGCCGATCACATTCATCCCGGGCACTAGTGCCGCTTCGGGTGCGTTTACGGAGGGTACCACGATTGTAGAAATACCATTCTCGCGACACGCAATCGTTGCAGGGAGCACGCCGGTTATGTGCCTAAGTGATCCGTCGAGTGCCAGCTCTCCGAGGAATGCCATGTCGGCGAGTTCCTCCTTATCGATCAGCAGTGACCCATTCACAATCAAGAGTCCGAGTGCAATTGCTAAGTCGTAGCGTGGGCCGGCTTTGCGCAGATTGGCGGGCGCGAGGTTTACGGTGATGACCTTGCCGGTCGGGAAGCGTAAGCCACCCGATCTCAGCGCCATCTTCACTCGCTGTTCACTTTCGCGAACAGCAGTATCCCCAAGTCCCACTATGAACATGTGTGGTTTTTCCCCATACACCGTGCCAATTTCCACAGTAATTTTTTCGCATTGAAGGCCAATATTTGCAAAGGAAATCAGTTTTGTAAGCATTTCTACTAAATAGGGAGGTGAAGCAGAGTGTACGATAGTCCACCAATTAGGCAATCAAAAAGGGTAGACAAACGTACACCTTAAGTGTCTACTCTTTCTCCTATGTCTGTGTTGGATGCCCACATGGTGCTTGGCAAGGAAGGAGAGCTAATAGCAAAGGAGTATCTGCGCTCAAAAGGCTTCATGGTCTACGCTGAAAATGTGCGTGTGGGCAAAGATGAGATTGACCTGATTGCATATGATCCAAAGGAAAAAATATTGGTCTTCAGTGAAGTTAAAACCAGAAGACACAAGTCAGAAAATTTCCGTCCGGAGTTCAACTTCACATCGGAGAAACAAGAGAAGTTCGAGCGTGCTGTAGCGATGTGGATGATGGCACGGCAGTACGAAGGCCGTCATCGTTTGGATTTAATATGCGTTGCTAGTGGGGAGGTTGTTGATCATTTTAGGAATATTACTTTTTAACTGTCAGAATCGCGGATGTAACGGATTAGACGGATTACACGGATTCTATCTTCTAACAACACTCACTATGGTTACATTGAAGCATCAGGAAATAACAAAGGAAATCATTGGATGTGCAATGAAAGTTCACAGTGCACTTGGTAATGGATTTCAGGAGGTGATTTATCAGAGGGCTTTGGTGATTGAGATGAGAAAAGTAGGGTTGAATTTTGTGCGGGAGCAGGAAGTTTTAGTTCATTACAGTGGCATGGAGGTTGGAACAAGACGAGCAGATTTTATTGTGGAAGGAGTTGTATTGGTAGAACTGAAGGCACTAACCAGATTGGAAGATGTGCATATGGCTCAAGCTATCAATTATCTTAAGGCGTATGAGTTGGGGGTATGTTTACTGATTAACTTTGGTTCAAAGAGTATGGAATTTAAGCGATATGTTCATTCTCCAATTGTCTGAATCACGGATGAAGCGGATTAGGCGGATTACGCGGATTACATAAAAATAGTCGTATTTCATTAACGAGCATCCGTGAAATCCGTTTAATCAGTGTAATCAGTGATTCAGACAATGTGCCGTGTAATCTTTTAATCCTATTAATCATGGTTTCAGACAATGCATAATCAGTGATTCAGACAATGCGCAATCTGTGGTTCAGACTTTTCACCACAACGTGACCACCATCGTCCCCTCACTCTCCAGCACTCTCTTTGCTGGCCACCTTCGTTCATCCTCTTTACTTTCTGACATGGCTTCCCAAACTTTCTTCTTCCCTTCTCCCTTCAAAAAGAAAATATGATTTTGTGCGGATGCAATCACGTTAAGTGTGAGTGTGATCCTGTCTTTGACATCAAAGCGGTCAGTTTGTGTATGGAGGACGAAATGCTGATCACTTAATGCAGCGTCAGAAACCGGTGGGAAGAGTGAAGCAATGTGTCCGTCTTCTCCAAGCCCTAATGTGACGATGTCGGGAAGATATCCCTGTGCATCAATCATCTTTTTAAACTTTGAAGTGTAGTCAAGAACGCATTCTTCAAGCGGAAGAGTTGCGTCCGGGAAGATGATATTCGACTCAGGGATTGTCGCAGATTTCAAGAGAGTCTCGTGCACCATTTTCTGATTACTCTTATCATCATCAGGAGGAACGTACCGTTCATCAACGAGGAAGATCGTCACTTTGGACCAGTCGATCTCTTCTTTTCCCAGTAGCTCGTAAATTGGACGAGGAGTAGAGCCTCCGGAAAGGCCAAGCATGCATTCCCCACGTTTGCTAATTGCGTCTTGGATGGATTCTTTGAGAATGTGGACGCCTGAATTTATAAAGTCAACTTCAGATTGAGTTTTGAGATAATTGATCATGGTTAAATAATACAAGATAAAAGGATAAACAAGAAAAACAGGAAAAACATGATTACAGTAATCTTATTTTTCCTGTTTTTCCTGTTTATCCCTTAAATATTTATCCACCGTATCCCATCCTTCGCGATCCATCCATCCATTTCTTTAGGACCGTTACTCCCCGCTTTGTAAGAATAGAGTGGTGTGTTTTCTTTATCGAGATGCGACTGGAGAGGATCGAGCAGACGCCAGGCGAATTGGACGCCATCGAATGTCAAAAACCATTGTTGTTTTCCATGAATTGCTTCCAGAAGCAGCAGGCTATGTTCGGGAAGGCAGTCGCCGACACAAACGAGAGGATCTTCCAGCACAAGAGGGCGGAACGATGGGTCAGTCCCTCCCATTTTGGTTTGCATGTGTATTCGCATCCCCGCTTCTCCCTGCAGAATGATGCAGAGACGGTTAGATTTCGTGTCTTTGCCCACATCTGTTTTCTGCTGGAATTCGATCGTAATGCGAGTCTTCTTTTCTTGTAGGCGCTTGCCGGAACGCAGGTAAAAAGGAACGCCTTCCCAGTTCTGTGTGCGTGAGAGAAGCTTGAGCGCAATGAATGTGTTTGTTCGTGACTGAGGATCCACTCCCTCCTCTTCTGTGTACCCCGGAACTTTCTCCTTCCCCACGTGGCCCGTTGTGTACTGCCCCTGCAGAATCACATCGTCCAGGTTTGATGCTGGGGGGAGATACAGCTTCTTCAGTGCATCGATGCGACTGGCGAGAAGTGAGTCATCCTTATCGCGCAACTGCATTGTCAGCAGCGACGCAATCATCAGCAGGTGACTCTGGAACATATCTCTCAGCGTTCCCGTTTTTTCGAAATATCCTGATCTTCCTTCAATCCCGGCAGGTTCCAATGCTGAGATTTCTACGTGGTGGATGAGTGAATTCTTCAGGAGTTGTTCTAAGATTGGATTGGCAAATCTCAAATAGTAAATGTTGCGTACAGCTTCCTTTCCCAGGTAATGGTCGAGTAGATAGATCTCTTCCTCCTGAAAGCAACCAAGCAGCTTCTTTTTAATTTCCTGGAAACTCACGAGGTCGTGTCCCACCGGCTTTTCGACGATGCAGCGGAAAGGAATGTCTTTGGTATGCACATCCCCCTTACAAAGATTGTGAGCAATAGCGGGGTATGCCGCCGGAGGAACGGAGAAATACGCGAGCCGCACGTTATCTTTCCAGCCTTTTTCCAGGTTTTGGAGCTCCTGCGTGAGAGCTTTAAAATCTTCTGCTTCTGTGTACTGTCCTTGGTGGTACGTAACATGAGAGAGAAATTCCTGGAGGGCATTCTCGCTGACTGAGTGCAGGTCTTGTTGAATGGCATCGGCGACAAGTTTCTTGAATGCATTTTCATCCATTTTGGTTCTCGAGAACCCCACAATTGCATACTGCTTGGGGAGTCGGTTTTTTAGTGCAAGAATGTAGAGTGCCGGGTAGAGCTTAAGCTTGGCGAGATGCCCGGAGGCTCCGAAGATGATGAGAGAGAAGGGATGGGGGGAGAAGAGCATTGGTTGTAGTATAAACGGTTTTAGGTGATAGGTTTAATCCTTCGACTTGCTCAGGACAAGTAGGTTTGGGGTAAAGGTTATGAGGGAAGAGGTAACCTACAACCTGTATACCTATTCCCCAAACCTATCACCCATAACCTATAACCTTATTGCTGCCAAGAAAAAAACAGCAATCACAGTTGTGTTTCTGTATAATACCCCACAATTCCTTCCTCCTTCTTGTTATGGCAAAAAACCTCGACCCCGTACGCTTCGGCCTTTCGCTTGGCTGTGTCTGTTTTTTGGGCGTGCTCTTCCTTGGAGTGATGTCCACATATTTTGATTACGGGACAGACTTCGTCTTCCTAATGGGAACTGTCTACAAAGGATTCGAGCCAACGTTTATCGGAAGCTTTGTTGGAGCTGGTTGGGCAATTGCAGACGGCTTTATTTGCGGCTGGTTGTTCGCTTGGTTCTACAACAAGCTCGGTTAAAGTTCTTCTGTTAGCCAAAAAGTCAGGGGTATTGAACTCTGTAATATGTTTGGGTAATGTCAAGTATGTTTTCCATGGCGATAGTAGAAGAACAGCAGAGGGCCTGGATGGACATCGGAGTAATCCGCGAAGCAATCAGCCACGCACGAGATCAGATAGATGTTGATGGTGAATATCTTCGTCTTCGAAGGGTTATTATTGGCGAATTAAGTGCTTATGAAATATCAAAAGAAGAGGCAAGTTCCGGACTTCAGCAACTTGATTGTGAGTATGGATACGTCGGACCACGCAAGGAAGAAATACTCAGTTTCTTGCTGCATAAATACCCGGAATTGCTTCTATCGGAAGAAGAAGCCACTGCGCTTGCACAACATAGTTACCGCATTGATCACGGTTGTATAAGTGCCTGTTTGAAACTTAAGGGAAATGTTCATGAGATGTGTAGTGAGTGCCTTGAAAGATCTACAGGTCATTGTTCTGTGGAGGTCGAGGCAATATAACAAACAGCATAATATTGGTTGCAGAGGGGGAATATCACGCGTACAGTTTACCCACATCATAGCTCTATCCAGAGAGGCGTTTTAGGAACCTTCGCTCACTTAGCTTTAAGTTCCCAAGGGGATCTGGCCCCGAAAGCGCCCCCCAACTCTTCGATTCACGCAATCAAGTAAGTGGGAAATCCAGCCCCTAGCGGGGAGAGATAGCTCACAAGTTCACTCTTCTCCTGACAGGGAAGAGTTCCTTCTCCATGATTCCTAATCCTACTTCCTACCTCCAGCGCTTTACACGACCGAGACGGTCGTGTAATTCCTACCCCCAACCATCATGTCCTACTTCTTCACCTCAGAATCTGTAACCGAAGGTCACCCGGATAAAATCTGCGACCAGATCTCGGATGCCATACTGGATGCCGTTCTAAAAGACGATCCAACCGGCGCTTGTTGCTGTGAGTGTTACACCACAACAGGACTTATTGTCGTTGGTGGCGAAATCACTACTACAACCTATGTGGATGTGCAGCAGGTTGCGCGCAATGTTCTAAAGGATATCGGTTATAACAATGCCGACTACGGCATCGATTACAAAAGCTGCTCTGTGCTCAATGCCATCCATGAGCAAAGTCCTCACATTGCACAAGGCGAAAACAAAGAAGCAGGAATACATAAAGCACAGGGTGCCGGGGATCAGGGACTTATGTTCGGATACGCTTGCAGCGAAACCGAGGAGTACATGCCACTGCCAATCACACTTGCCCATGCACTCGCAAAGCGTTTGGCAGACGTACGCAAGGACTGCACCATCTCCTACTTGCGTCCCGATGGCAAGAGCCAAGTAACAGTTGAGTACGATGAAAACGACGAACCCATTCGTGTGGACACAGTCGTCATTGCGGCACAACACGATGAAGGTGTTACTTCTCAGCAGATAAAGGCAGATGTCATTGAACATGTTATCAAGCCTGTTTGCGGAAGGTACATAGACGAAAGCACCCGATATCTCGTGAACGAAACAGGTTCATTCATTATTGGAGGACCACATGGAGATACCGGCCTTACCGGTCGTAAGATCATCGTGGATACCTATGGTGGTATGGGGCGCCACGGCGGAGGTGCGTTTAGCGGCAAGGTGCCAAACAAGCAGGATCGCAGCGGTGCATACATGGCTCGTTACATTGCCAAGAATATTGTGGCAGCAGGTCTTGCCCAGCGCTGTGAGATACAACTTGCCTATGCTATCGGGTACCCCGAGCCTGTCTCTGTGCATGTAACAACATTCGGTACAGGGAATGCGTCAGATAGCTCTATTGTCGACGCAGTGAAGAAGGTATTCGATATGACGCCTGCAGGAATCATAGAAACACTGGACCTGCGCAAACCCATCTATCGTCAGACAGCAGTTTACGGACACTTCGGTCGTCCGGAATTTAGTTGGGAAAAGACGGATAAGGTGGATGAGCTGCTGAAGGTGGTTGGAGTGGGGGTGCCCGTGTCTGTGTAGCAGTTAGCAATTAGCATGTTAGCTAATTGTGTTCTTCCATTCTTCCTTGTCTGAACCGCCCTCCTTCGCCTCCCCACTTCGCCTCTTGGCTACGAGGGGCAGGCTGGGCTACGGAAGGGCAGGCAGATGACGCAAATTGTCTGAATCACGGATTAAACGGATTGGACGGATTACACGGATTACTTAAAAATAATCTGACTATATTTAACGAGCATCCGTGGAATCCGCTTAATCAGCGTGATCCGTGATTCAGACAACGTAAGAAGCTATGACAGAGGAAAGTCTGAACCATGATTCACTTGATTAAAGGATAGACAGGATTCTAAGTTGAAACATGCTTCTCATATATTAATCATGTTAATCAACTAATCCTTTTAATCATGGTTCCAGACAGGTAGCAAGCGCATCACGGAATCGGCTCTATCTCCACCCCCGAATAGTAATAATGCAAAATCTCCTCCGCCGTCTTCCCCGCTTTTGCCTGCCCCTTTGCTCCGCATCCGGACATTCCTACACCATGTCCGTTCATCGGTAGCCCGATGCACCACGGATCGCGCTTCTTGGTGAAGACTTCGCTGAATGGGAAGCGTTTCCATCCTTGCTCTTCGGGTGTGCGGGTCCATCCGTCGTCTGAACTGAAGTAGGGTGTCTTTATTACCTGGTTATCTTTGGTAATGACGAGACCCTTCGTGTCCTTCACAGCGTCAACCCACTTGGGGTTGTTCTCTTCGAAGGTTACTCCTCCATATGCCTGGAACCGAGCAGGACTGTCATCGCCATCGTAGGGCATTTGAGGGAACTTTCGGTTGAGCGGACTCATGTAGAAGGCTGCGTAACTGCGCGCGGCGATTGCAAAGGCACGTTGTTTTTCAAATGGTTCGCTGTCCGGTTCTTCGGCGAGTCCTGAGAGGTATTGTTCTAAGGGGAGTTCATTTATAAGAGTGAGTGCCCCGTCTACTATGCGGCATTCAATCACACCGTGGAAGCGATTCGCCGATTTGGTCCAGCTTGTAATTGTGTTTACTCCCGATCCAGGATCAATGCGTAATGCTTCGGAACCGACACGCGCGCCTCCAACATTTGCTTTGCAAATATTTCCATCCGTTGTGAGTTCAATGGTTCGGTTGCCAAGGAATTTACCGTTTACCGATGGCAGTGTGTTGGTTGAAATCGTTGCCGTCTCCCCTTTGTACCCTAAGCGAATGCGAATGGTTTGACTGTTGGTTTGCGTAGGAAGTGCGGATCGCGCAGTAAGAGAGCTTGCGTTACGTGTACTCAAGGGAATATTTTGATCCTTCGCCGGTTCATATGTCATCGTCACCGGTCCATTCTGTGCAAAGCGTGTCCGGCGGCCTTCTGCAAGCAGTGTGTAATCTATATCTCCGATGCGCAACTGATAACTTTCTGCATTGAGCGGTAGCTGTACTTTAATCTGAATCAATTGAGATTCCTCTTTTCGTAAAGAACGCGGAGAAAGGAGCTCCTGCCGTATGCGTACATCGCGACCGCCAAGCTCCTGCCAGAGGCCGATGCGCTGGTTGGAGCGTTCCACTTCCGCGAGACGCGCGCGCTGCGGCACGGGCACAGACCCCGCACGGTACTGCACCAGGAATGTCACCTGTCCGCCCGGATTTCCCACAATTTCCAGAGGTCCGACAGGTGTGAGTTGTGGTTCTATCACGACGGGCTGCGCCAATCGTGCGGACTTACGCTCAGCTGTTCCATCCGAATAAAACCTGAAAGATGGTGGAGTAATTTTGGTTCCCAAAAGGCCTGCTGAGACATGATTGCGAATATGCCCCATCACTTCACGCAGATAATATCCACTGCATCGTGTCCTACCTATGTCACCATGACTTACGATGGTCGGGAGCATCTTCCCGTGGAAGAGGATGCGTGCCTTGGTGTTGATCTGATACTCCTGCGCAAGGTACGCGAGCAGCTTTTTCAGGCTCAAGTACTGTTGCTGCGTGGGTTGTTCTTCTTCGAAGTTCCCCATGAGAGCCACTCCTACAGTGCTCGTGTTCGAACAGTACGCATGCCCTCCGATCACGCCTTTTCCGCCTGCATGCCCTTCATAGATTGTTCCATTCTCATCAATCACATAGTGATACCCTATGTCTCCCCATCCTAATCCTTCCGCATGGTATTTATACAACGCCTGCATACGCTCTTGCGGAGTACGCTCATCACCTGTCACTTTAAGAGCAGTGTGATGAACCACCAGCAGTTTTACATTTTTAGAATACTGCTGCACCCACCGCAGCTTCTCTCCTTGTTCATTGTGTGTCACTGTACGTTCCACTTCAAACTCATGAGGATAGTATTTGCGCCAGTATTCACATTCTTTTGCACGGTCTGAAAGGCTTCCCGTTTCGCCTACATCGGTGATGGTGGGTTCGATGATACCATTCTGTGAACGTGTGAGGATCGATTCGTCGGCTCCCCACTGGGCACGGGTCACAATGCGCGGTTTAGACACAACTGTACGTGCTTCAGTACTGAGCGCAAAGAACACTATGGCCAGCGAAAAAAGTGCAGTGAAGAGTCTGCGCATTACTGTCAGTATACAGGATAAATGCGCTTTAGGTTTGTGTGCATTCAAGGCTCTGTGTGTAGGGATTCTGTTGTATTGTGCCTCTTTCCTTCAGAGTTAAAACTGTGGTTAGCACTAGTCAACTATTCAATTGATTAGATGACTAATACAAAATTACTATTGTTTAAATTTCAATATTTGAACAAATATTTAAATATTGAACACATAGTGTTGATGCTTTAACTAAGCAATTTATTATATCTATCTACCATCTTCTCCGCAGCAAACTTTTCCATTGCAGTTTTTTGCCCCTCTTCTCCCATTGTCTTTGATGCTAGGGCTTGTTCTATTCCCTCTTTGAGTGCTTGGGTTGAATTTGCTTTCACAATCACAGCGTCTTTCCCGTTTTCCAAGTAATCTGCGATTCCACAGGCGTCCGTCACAACTACAGGAACTCCAAACGTCATTGCTTCTGCTGCTACGAGTCCGAAGGGGTCGTGCTCGCGTGATGGGAGTACTAGGACGTCGAGGGAGCTATAGAAACTGCCTAAGTCTTCAACATGTGGGAGCAAGCTAATTAGCTTGCCTGTGCTGAGCGAAGCCGAAGTATTAGCTGATTTGCTAATTAGCTTTTCCTCTCTTCCGGTTCCGATAATAGTAAGTTGAACATCTGGAAGTTCTTTTACTGCTTCTATGAGGAGGTCGACACCTTTGTCGTGGGTAAGCCTAGATACACAACCAATGTGTATTGTTTTTGTTTTGTTTTTTGCCCTCTCCCCCAACCCCTCTCCCACGGGGAGAGGGGAATTCTTTTTATAATTGAATCTGTGGGGATCAATACCGTTTGGAATAGCTACTACCTTTTCTGCTGGCCAACCAAGCTCCTCATAGATCTTTTTACTTAAGTTCGAGACGACGATGGTAGTGACGTGTTTGCTGAGCCCTTTTAAGTTTGGAAGCCGGGGGTTTTGCTTGAGCCATCTGCCGACTCTGTCGTGCTCTAACCAGAACACTCGAGTATTGGAATATTGGAGTAATGGGGTCAGAAGGAGTTTTTCGCTTAAGCTCAGCATGATGACAGCATCAAGGTCAGAGAATTGTTTGATTGCAGTTTGAAGTTGGTGTTGCATCTTCTTTTTTCTCCACAAAAAACTGATGGCACTCCATTTGGTAACAGGTGGAGGTCCGATATCGAGTTTCGCGGAGGGGATGTTTCGCTTTTTGCACTCTTCGAGAAGTGTCGGGCAGCTTCCCAGGAAGGCAACCGCATGCCCGCGCTTCATCAGTCCTTCCATTAGAGAGAGAACTTGGACCTCGGCTCCTCCGAAGGTGGATTCGAGCGGAAAGCGGGTGAAGAGGGTTTTCATGGTGTAAATGATAGTAGCAGCGACGCGGCGTCGCTGCTACGGTCCTATAAATCAGCTTATTTCCAGCTCTCAAGCAGCTCATTCAGGTTCTTTTCGACGA
>JBDRFD010000018.1:0-17954 GCA_043819035.1 Patescibacteria group bacterium
CGTCAGCAGAGAGCTTTAATGCAAAGATCAAAGGATTTCGAGCTCTATTGCGAGGTGTAAGAGATATGGAATTCTTTCTTTTTCGTGTTTCCAAACTATATGGGTAGTTTTCACTTATTTTGACTGTTTTTCACTTGATCCCCCTTTTTGCCCTTTTTGCTTTATATAAAGGATAATGAAACTTTTCCCACCCATAGTTGTGTTAAATGATATCGTGTCTCTGCTATGCCATCAGACTCCCCTCACCCGTCCGATGCCGATCTCGCACAAGCGCACCTGGACGGTGACAAGCAGGCATTCTCTCTCCTCATCGAGCGTTACGGCCCCTCTCTTGTGGGTTACGCACGCAGGCTCACGGGAAATGCAGACGATGGATCAGACATGGCCCAGGAAACCTTCGTGCGCCTCTTTGAAAAGCTCCCTCAGCTCGATACCAGTCAACCTCTCAAACCGTGGCTCTTCAAAGTGTGCACAAACCTGTGCAGAAATCACGCCAAACGCAAAAAGTCTCTCCTCTTCTCTCAGCTCGAAAAAGTTGACGATGATGAATCCTCCTCTGTCGCCGAACTCCTTGAAGACAAAGAACCTTCCCCCAGCGAAGCACTACTCAAAGCAACCACAGCAAAAATCGTACGAAGAGCAGTGCAGAAATTACCTGAGAAATACCAGGTGGTTATCTCACTCTTCTACTGGGAAGAGCTCTCCTACGAAGAAATCGCAGACATTCTCAAGCTCCCACTTAATACCGTCCGTACACACCTTAAGCGGGCAAAAGAGCAACTCAATGCTTTCCTCTCCCCTCTTGTTTGATACCATGACTACTATCCATGACTGACTTTGATTCCCTAATGAACTCCTCGGCACCTGGAAGAGAACTTCCAGAAGATTTTGTGGAAGGAGTTTGGCAACGCATTTCAGATGTAGAAATCAAGAAGCAACGATCGCGTCTGCTCCGTAACAGTGCATTCCTCGCAGGATCACTCCTACTCTTCTTCTATGCATCCTGGGGGTTCTTGATTGAGATGATCACCGCTCACACTGCAGACTTCGTTATCTACGCCATCTCCAATCCCCGCATACTCGCTCTGGAAGAAGGGTGGAAAGCAGTCCTGGAATCGGTTCCTATCGTGAGTTTGCTTTACGTCTTCGCTACTATAGGATTAAGCATCCTTCTACTGCGCATGTTGCTGCGTTCCAGTCACGCGATACCATTCCCTTACTCCTATGCCCACTGAATCTCCTTCCAATAGAACGCTTCTGATCATCATTACAATCCTCCTGATTGGCATTGTAATCGGTGGTACATTCGCACTTGGTATTAACATTGGACAATTCAGAAGCAGGAACGAATCCTTCCGTCAGTTGCGCCATATGGGCTTTCCGGAAGATGCACTCATGCCTATGCGCGGCATGGGACGTAATCCTATGAAAGACATGATGCGCGATGGCTACGGCATTGCAGGAGAAGTGCTCTCCATTGAAGATGAAACAATCACAATTCTCGGAAGAAATGATCAAGAGCGCACACTGATCCTTGGTTCTGGTGCACAGATTGGGCGTCCTGGTGACATGCAAACTATTAATGACGTTACGATTGGAAGTTCTATCATTGGTTTTGGAAAGCCAGATGAGAACGGCAACGTCCAAGTGCGACACATCATGATTGTGCCTGCGGAAGTAAACGGAGAATAAGTCTGGTAAGATATAGATGTGCGCAAAGCGTTTTCCCTCCTCGAACTCCTCCTCGTACTCGCAGTCATTGTTGTAATCGCAGCGGTTGCTATCCCCATGTACCGCGATTACCTGATTCGAAATGATTTGGATTTGGCTGAGCAACAAACGATTCAGATGCTCAACTCTGCACAGGCACGCTCGCGTGCGGGGCTGGAGAACTCATCTTGGGGAGTCTCTATAGCAGAAAACACCATTTACAAGGGACTGAATTATACAAACCGTGATCCTGCATACGATGAAGTACATTCTTTCTCGCCCAATATCACCATCTCTGGGCTCACTGAAACCACTTTCTCGAGACTCTATGGTATTCCCGACCGTAAAGGCACCATTGTGCTGACAGCCATTAACGGAGATACACGCGAAATCACCGTCTCGGACGATGGGCTTTTAACCGGACCAAGCACCATTGATCTTTCCGGTGACGCACGCATGAAGATTGTCTTTGAAGACATCAAAAACCAAGGAGGAGGCAGCGCAACACCGACGGTACATGTAGGACCGGAAGGAACAGTTTACCAGGATGACGAATGGATTCCCTTAAAGTCCGGTAGTACAACGTATAATGATCAGGGACTCATTATCGGCGCACTGGGACTCGCTGTGGAACGAAAACAAAACTTCGTACGTGTCCTTGCGCATGGTGGATTAGATCCTGGCGGAAAGGAAGTGGTTGACGCGCACATTTATTTCGAGAACGCCATTATTGATCGAGTTGAGAATGATGAGGGATCGGACCACGTGACCGAGAATCCGTTTGACGGGAATGTAAGCAATGGTGTTGGAGGCGATGAAGTGACTCTCTCCCCGGACAAACGTTCAGTGCTCTTCCAAACCCGCGTCACTAATTACGGCGATTCCATACTGATTTACTGGCAACAAGCGCCTCCGAGGTGGTTGAGATGAGATTCTCACTAGCTTCACAAGTGCTATAATCCCACCATGGCAAACGATATAGGAGATATCGAAGATCCCTTGTTGGCATCCTGGTTAAACAGAGCTGAACAAGCACGCAGTGAAATACCAACTGATGAGCCAACAACTTTAAGCCAAGCCAGAAGCCTTGGTGGGAAATTATCTGGAGCTAGGCTCCATTACCCCAATAGTCATCCATGCACTAAAAATGCACTTATGTTTGATGCACATCTGAATGCTGCTGATGCTATTGATCCAAGAGGTGATCCTGAAGTCAAAAAGGTCCAAGCTGCAATTCTTTGGCACATGATAAAGCGCTTAAGAAGAACTTGGGAAATGATAATGGAAGACCCTACGAAAGCAGCCCTCAATCCATACTAATTTACTGGCAACAGGCAACTGAGAGGTAGTTGAGGTAAATAAAAGTCCGTATAATGTTGCGCTATCTATGGAACTTCATTCTTCTAGATTCAATTCAAATAAAATTCCATCTTTGGAGGAGCATGTTTCTATGCTGAGAACACTTGTGGCAGAAGTGCAGTTGTGGGATCCGGATACAAACCCAGAAAGAATCGAAGAGATTACAATGGAAATCAAGAGACTTGCTCGATTAATTCTTGCTCAGCTTGGTTTACCAAGCCTCAATAGAGAAAAGGCGGAGGAGATTGCTCAGTTGTTTGAACACGCTGGAGAGTGTATTCCAGATACCGTAATCGAAATGCTAAGATTTGAAAAAGGTGCAATTCTCAGACGAGCTGCGTTTGTAAGACAAAATATGTTTGATTAAACTTAAAAAGACAAAACCTCTATCCTACAACACACCTTGAATCATGCAGCAGCGACGCGGCGTCGCTGCTGCGGTTAAATTAAAAATCCAGTTCCACTATCCTCCCCCCACACCTCCTTCATGATCTTCTATTTAAATCCTATTCATTTATCAGCTCATCATAATTCTTGATACCTCCAACTTTCCCGTACGACGCAGCAGCCTCATAGCTCATATCGAATATCGTACGAAGAGCATCAGCAATTTCTTCACTCTCAATAATTATCCCCAATTTTTCCTTCCAAGATGTGATATTGATTTTGTCGTTATACACCTGGATTTCCGGGCTCCAGTTAAATTTATCAACTGGGACAAGTGCGCTATCGCGTAATTCCTGCATATCTCTTGCCTGCCCCTCGCGTGCAGCAGGTGTATCGGGGTGAATTGAACGCATAGGAATCTTTTTCTTTGCGCGCCTTTTAAAGTAAGTCTCGAAGTACTCCGGCATTGAATCAAGCATGTCATCATACGAGGCCCACGATTTAAGTCCGTTCTTTGCCGTAAGCGTATCCTCATACACTTTTTCTAAGCCCGCAGTTCCTTCGTAGAAAGTAATACGCGGACGAGACTTAGCCCAGTGACGAGTTGAGAGTTCATCACCATACGCCTCAAGTAATTTAATTTGGTTATCAATCTCTTCTTCCGCCCGAACTTTCTTGTGCTTTAGTGAACGAATGAGATTCTCCTTCTTCTCTGTCGCATAATACTGCGTATTTGCACGACGTGTTTTTACCATCAATCCCTTCTTAACAAGACCGTCCAGAATGCTACGCACTGTGTTCCTGGGCATCTCACACACACGTGCAATATTGGATGCTGGCTGAGATCCAAGCTCCAAAACCTTCAAAAAGATCTTGGTCTCTTTGTTTGTTAGCCTAAATGACTTGAGTAGGTTATCGATCATTATGTTTCTATTTACACCTATATTATAAGCTGACGAGAACTGATCGTCAAACATATATTGACGATTATAGTTCGTCAGTCACTTTTTGTGGCTCCATTGAGACAAACATCTAGTTAGAGCTCCCAAATCATAATTGACTTTGATGCTATTTATTGCGAAGTAGCCTATATGCACTTCCCCATTCTACTTAATGAATAGCATCGATCTTGTACAGCCACGGCACTCTTATGCACCCGAAGAAGGCCAAGGCCATATCTACTCTAATACATCCTTGTGGACAGCAGCTTCACGCATAATTCAGGCGGGAGGTGAAGTAGCACAAATATGCGACGAGAACCTTAATTCTTATGAGCCTGAATCTGACATTGTTGGAGTGAACTTAGTCGGGCCTCCATACATTCAAGTTGTACGTGAAAGAATGCGTAATCTTTTAGGCAGAAGACTTGTTGTTGGCGGACAAATAGTAAACGGGCTTGCAGGACTAGACACATTCTCATGTACAAATAGAGCTCAACTGCAAACACTCTTTGGCAATGATGTTGTTAATGGCAACAATGACGAGGAACTTACTAGAACATTGGATCTAGAGAATAGAATGCCAGGTCTATTAGAGACATCACTCATACCTGCATATGAACGTATATCAGATGAAGACATGCGTGAATATCTGTCACGTGAGATCTCTTTCTTCCTTTCACGTGGATGTAAGAAGGGCTGTTTGTTCTGTGCCTCCGATAAACGCATGAAGGAGCAATACAGAAATTTTGAAGTTATAGATGCTGACCTTAGATACCTTGTGAAGAGAGCTTCTGAACTTGGGATCCCTAAACTTGAAATATACATCAGTAATCAAGATGTATTTCAAACACCTGACAAAATAAAAGAGTTTGCATTTATAGTTCAGAATATTCAGCAACAAAATCCTGAAGTTACGATACGCATGCGTGGTCTTTCTAATTCATCATCCCTTGTAGATGCTCATAATGATGGGCATACATGCATAAGAGACATGGTAGACGCTGGATTTCATACAGTTGGGTTTGGTATTGATGGCGGTACACCCGAAGTATGGGCACAACAGAGAAAGACTCACAATACTATGGATAAATGTATTTCTTCTATGCGTATTGCTCGAGAAGAATATGACCTTACCCCAGAGGTACTAATGGTCTTCGGCCACCAAGATGAAACTGAGAAGTCACTCAGGTCAGCTCTAACATTTACCGAAGACATGGTTAATCTTTATGGAGCAATTCCACGACCACACGTGGCAAAAGACATAGTGCCAGGCAGTGATTACTGGCATAACAAGATAAAGAAAACAACTGAGGTTAAACGCCAAGATAGAGCTAGGCGCATTAAGTACTTAATGAAACACCCCGAGTACTTCCAATCGTTAGACTTTACCACTCTTCCAAATTCTCTCAGCCATTCTGATGAAACACTTAGAGAGCGCACAGAGCACTACTACCGTTTAATTACTCAGCTTCCCGGAAATACAACACCAGTTATTTACCCTATTGCTCCTGAGTTTAGTCCTGAACAAAACGAAGAACACAGAAGACGAAATACTGGAAAATATGACAGATAAGTTATCTATATAATTGGTTTGAAATCCAACTTCACAATCCTCCCCCACACCTCCTTCACAACTTTCTTAAGATCGTTAAGTTCTGACTGTGAAATAGCAAATGCACGACTGACAGGATGCTCACTCCCCTCCCCTATAAATTCAAGGACAAACTCCTGCGGTTCGATGGGGAGATTTTTTTGTTCCAGGAGGAGCGCATAGAACGCAAGCTGGCGGAAGTAATCGCCTTCGTCACGAATCTGCTTTTCTGTCTTTGGCCTTCCCGTTTTGTAATCGATAACCGTTGCGAGTGACGAATCCGGTGCATACAGGTCGATACGATCGATTGTTCCTTTGAGAGGAATACTTGTCACGACAGGATCGGAGGGATCTTCAAAGTGCGTTTGCACAGAAAACTCCACTTTATAGATTGTGGGAGAAGCCTCAGCGAGTTTCTGTTGGAAGTAGCGTGGAAGTGACTCTTCACCAATCTTCGTGAGCCTTGCTTTCTCATTATCGGTCAAAAGCTCCCGTTCTTCTAAGTATGTTTGAAACACTTGCAAGAAACCTTCCTGATTGAGCGGCTTTCCTTGTTGTACAGTCAGCGCCCATTTTTTAAGCGTATCATGGACCGCACTCCCATATGCAAAGCTTGGCTCATACTCTTGTGGAACCCTGAGGAGATCCACTTCCAGAAACATCTGCGGATCTTCCAGGAAATGATTGAGAGCAGTCACGGAAAGTGCGTAGTTCTCCAAACGTTCTCTAAGAAACGCTTCCATCTCCTGATCAAACTTGCGCACTGGTTTATGGAGTAGAGTAGACACACTCGTTGGATCCTTCAAATCACGTAACTTTTCCGGCAGAGTCCCCGCTTCCGCAAAGAACGCTGAAGGAGAAACCTCACGCGTCTTATCCCCTGTCGTGAGTTCCTTGGGGCAGGTGATGATCAGCTCCTTCTTCGCCCTTGTCATTGCCACGTACGCCAGCCTGCGCTCATCCTGATGTTTCTCGAAAGCTTTCTGGTCCTTCTTCCAGCCAAAGAGCAGATCTTCCGGGATCGAGAGTGCGGATGGGTTGAAGCGCCGATCCCAGTGGCGATCACGGAAGTTCGCGAGAATGACTGTTTCAAATTCCTTCCCCTTGCTCTGGTGCGCTGTCATCAGTTGCACGCCTTTCTCTGTGAGGTGCGGGAGGCTGTAACTCAAACGTAGGTCAGAGTACTGCGGCTCCTGATAATACGTCAGGTCACTCAAGAAGGATGAAAACGTAAAGTGCGGTTCTTCGTAAGCGCGCTGACTGATTCGATCATAGAACTCCTGAAGCGCTGCAAAGTCGATCGGATCGAACTTCTTTCCTTCCTTCCCGCTTGCAAGCGCAAGCAATCCTGTTTCTTCTAGAAGGTGCCTCAATGTTTCGATTACGGTTCGGCTTCCCAATTTGTTATTGAGATCAAAGAGCACATCACGTGCATACAGCAAAGTTTTTTTATTCCGTAATGACTGCTCTATATCAAGTTCAAGAAGTTGCGTTGCAAGTGTCTTCTCTTCTTCGATGCGTTTCGCAAACAACTGCGCAAGGTCCGCCGGGTGACAGTCGAAACACTCACAAGCAAGCGCTGCAGCCAGAGCTTCACTCTTCTGGGGATTCTCAACAGCTCTGAGGATCGCAATCACCTGCCGGACGAATGGATGTGTGAGCAGATCCACTTTCCCAGTCATCTGCACAGGAATTCCTCTTGCTATCAGAACATCGTAGAGTGGAATGAGCTCTTTGTTCGTTTGAACAAGAATCGCGATGTCTTCGGGTTGCAGGTCTTGCTTAAGCCGTTCTTCGACAATATCTGCCAGCATCCACGATTCTGTCATATCGCTCGGTGAAAAGAGCAACTGAGGCTTCTCTCCAACTTCTTTCGACGCAGCAGTGAGATCTTTATTTAGGCCTTCAATCTTTCCCACAAGTCGTTCTGTATTGTTGGCAATGAGTGATCCTGCCGCATCCAGAATGGATTGCGTACAGCGATAACTCTCCGTGAGTGTGATGACGGGTGCTTTGGGGAAACGATCATGAAACGAGAGAATGTTTGTAAGATTGGCACCCTGAAACCGGTAGATAGCTTGATCGTCGTCCCCTACCACAAAGAGATTTGGCTCATGATCAAGCGTAGGATAGGTAGTAAGTAATTCGATGAGCCGATACTGCGCACCGTTCGTATCCTGGAATTCATCAACCAGAATATATTGGAAGCGCTCTTGCAATGCAGCTAGCAACCAATCTTCCTCTTCGAGAGCTTTGATGACATGCAGGATCATGTCTTCGTAATCGTAGCGTCCGGTTTCATTAAGCATTTCCTGATACCGGAAAAATACTTCCGTAAATTCCTTGAACTTGCGCGCTTGCAATACATTTTTCTCATGCGCCTTGGTTCCATCTTTGCTTTTTACTGACATCTCCTCCGCATATTCATTCGTAATTTTCTCAAGTTCTTTTCTTTCTGTCTTCCCTTCGCGCTTGAGTTGCGAAATACGCGCAATGATGTCGCGTGTGCGCAAATACGGATTTTTCTTGTTTACCAGCACGAGATCCGGGAGGAGTTGATCAATTATTTTGTTCACTGATCTGTAGCGCTCCACATCACTTATCTGCTCAAGCGCAGACCATGAATCGAATACCAGCGGATGCTCAGAAATAAGATCATTACAGAAGCTGTGAAAGTTTTTTACCGTTACTCCATAGGCTTCAGACCCGATAAGAGAACGAAGCCTCTCTCTCATCTCTGTTGCTGCACTCACGGAGAACGTAAGGCATAAAATATTACCAGGACGCATTTGCGTTTTCTTAAGGATATTTGCGGTGCGCATCCCCAGTACATGGGTTTTTCCGGTTCCAGGCCCTGCCACAACCATCACCGGGCCTTCAATAGTTTCCACAGCCTTCTTCTGCCCTGCATTAAGCCTAATAGATAGCGCATCAAATGTTTTAGGTAACAACGATCTCTTTGGAGTCTTGAGAGGAGTTTTTTCCGCCTTATTCTCAACGTGGACTTTTGCCATATAGAAAGGATAGCGTACTCATATCCCAATACCAGCATAACTTTCAATGCTACAACACTACAGATTAATGCACTGCACAAGTCCTCTCTCTTCCCTACCGTGGTAAAGTTCTCAGAAATCCTTCCTATTTCACCCTTTTCCCCTTCTCTTCCTATGAAAAATCTCTGCCCCATCGCAAAGATTTTAGTCCTCATTGGCGCTCTTAACCTTGGACTCATGGGTGTCGGTGACTTCATCGGCGCAGACCTTGATGTAGTCGGCATGGTCCTTGGAAGTTGGCCAACAGTAGTATCAGTCTTTAATGTTCTTGTTGGACTCGGTGCAGTCGTCATGCTTGTAAAATGCAAGAAGTGCGCTTAATCTGACTCATCATAGCAACTTATAAGGCCACGTACGTGAGTGCGTGGCTTTACGACAATTAACAATGAACAGTTAACAGTTAACAGTTAACTCTAACTCGGCGTAGAAGAGTTTTCTTGAAACCGCCTAATTGCTTCACAACATTAGCAGCTTCTTTCTCAATAAGATCAAAGTCATCCTGTGTAATAATTCGATCATCTTGCGCAATATCAAAAGCGGCAACAACTTCGTTCGCCGAAGCGATTGATATTTCCAAGAACCTTGCAAATTCTTTGTCAGAGCTCTTTGCTGATCCTTCAGCAATGTTCAATACCACAGAAAGAGAGGCTCTATCGATCTGCTTTCGTAAAGCAAAATGTTCTCTTGTCGGGAATTTGTTTAGCATTTCTACAACCAGTCTCCTGAAGGCCTTTGCATCTTTGTACACTTTAAATTGTCGAAAACGAAAGGTATCTATCATAAAGAAAAGTAATTGGTCGACAATTGTTGGACAGCTATTATTGATTGTCAATCTAAATATACATGTTAACTGTTAACTGTTAATTGTTAATTGTTATCAATGCCCTACTTCATACGCACAGTGATCACATTTGAGATATTTACTCCCCTCTCGTATCAGTTCGATCATTGTTCCCCTGCGACACTCCGGGCACAGCTTGCCTTGCGAAAAGGCCTGGATTGCAGAGAAGCCCACACGCTTGGGTGCGCCGCCCTGTTCGCGAATGGTCATGGATCGTGGATGGTCTCTCATTTTCTGAAGAACTTTGGCTTCAATCTGACGGATACGCTCGCGCGTGACACCGAATTCCTTGCCCACTTCCTCGAGAGTATGCCCGATACCGTCGCGTAGCCCGAAGCGCATCTCTATAATCTTGCGTTCACGCGGTGTGAGGAACTCCAGCATCGCATGCACATTCTCTTTCCTCAATTGCCGATTGGTTGCGTCGAATGGATTGATGGCCTCTTCGTCTTCGATGAAGTCACCAAGCTTGCTGTCTTCCTCGGATCCCACGGGAGATTCAAGGGAAATAATATCCTGACTGATCTTCTGGATGTGACGAACTTTCTTGATGTCCATTTCCATTTCAACTGAGAGTTCTTCGACGGTTGGTTCACGTCCTAACTCCTGTACGAGCCTTCTCTGTGTATGCGTAAGCTTATTAATGGTTTCCACCATGTGGACCGGAATGCGAATCGTGCGTGCCTGGTCTGCAATCGCACGCGTGATCGCCTGGCGAATCCACCATGTGGCATACGTGGAGAACTTGAATCCTCGCTCCGGATCAAACTTCTCCACAGCACGGAAGAGACCGATATTTCCTTCCTGAATAAGATCGAGGAACGAAAGGCCGCGTCCAATGTACTTCTTGGCAATACTCACCACCAAACGCAGATTCGCTTCAGCGAGTTGTTGTTTTGCAGAAGCATCATGCTTACGAATACGACGTGCAAGCTCCACCTCCTTCTTCGCATCGATAAGCGGAACACGTCCAATCTCCGACAGATACATACGTACGGAGTCGTTACTGATCTCAAGGAGATCCACTTCACGCTCACGTCTGCGCTTTCCACGCTCTTCATCAGTAAGGTCTTTTTCGTCGATAGCGATTCCGGCAGTGGCAATCACATCGAGAATTTCTCCGCCGTCATCTTTTTCAACCTTGGCAACCGTACTTGATTTATCTTCAAGCGCTTCCTCGTCGTCACTATCACCATCTTCATCTTCGTCTTCGCCCTCTCCAAAGGAGGCTACTTCCGTTAGATCTTGAGTTGGTTCCGGAATATCAAGCTCATTCTTCCCCTGCTTCTCCCAAATCAACGCATCCTTCACATCAATCACTTGAATACCCAAATCGACAAGGAGCGTGTAAATATCATCAAGAAGATCAATATTATCTTCCGCATTGGGGACAGCACCCATCACCTCCTGGTGTGTGACATAACGTTGCTCACGACCTTTTTTGATCAGGTGAGTAACGGCCTCAGGAAACTTCTTGAGTTCTTCGTCTGTGGGCTGAGTGATGAATTTTCGCGGGTGCGAGGCCATAGTCCTGAGCAGTATAGGTAAATTTCCGCCTACGCCAAGCTCTATTGACGTAAAAACCTACATTTTCCTTGCCTTTTTTTAACACGAGAATCAATGAAATTTAGAATTATAGCTGAATCAACATAAAACGGCATAGGATCATATGCATCTGCAGTTGCGATTCGAACTCAAGTGGGCTAAAGCCCTTGTGCGACTTCATCGTTAACCCAGCCCTTAAGGGCTGGGTTAACGATTCAAATAAAATCGGGCTTTAGCCCTTCAATAGCTACAGCTTTTTAGTGAATTCAATGACAAATTATATTGATCTGGCTATAAGAATTGAGAATTCAGAATTATTACCATTCAACTAATAATCTACTTACTTAATTCTTAATTCTGCATTCTAAATTCTGAATTGTTAGGAAGCCTTCTTCGCCAGCTTAAGCACCTGTTGGTACTGATTCATGAGCTTCGTCGCCTCACTCGTCTTCCCCTGCCTCTGGGCTTGAAGAAGCTTCCCTGATATTTCGCGCTGTACTGTTCTGAGTGTTTCCCTGTTTGCCCTCACACAATTGGCATGAACCTCACGCTGTGCTACAGACTGAGACCAGTTTGTGAATTCATGATGCTCGCAGTAGAGCAAGAGTATTGCCGTACGTTCAAGATAGTCCTCCGGAAGATCAAGCATATCGAGCGTGAGCTTTTCTTCATTTGGAGCATTCTTGAGAGCTTCAAAGAGTGCATCTGCGAAACCTTCTTTTGGAGGAATCAATTCTTTTATAAAGGAACGTTCATGAGGATAGATAAGAAATAGACCGAGTGCGATTTCCATTCGCGAAAAAATATCAGATTGTTTTTCTTTGTCCGATACAGCCTCTGCAGCCTTTTCCGGGGTAGTCGTCACTGATTGTTGCTCGAAGCGCACTAAGTCTTCTTTGAGTGCCGCCTCTGTGGTACCCAAAGCTCCTGCAGCACGATTCAACTCGTGTTCTTTCTCTACAGATGTAGCCAGTGAATCGAGAAGTGGCAAAAGCCGCTCCAGGCCTTTGCGTTTGTTCTCCGCCTGCGTCAGATCCATGGAAGCAATGTTCGAGAGCACGTAATCCATGTATGGGATGCTGCCTTCGGTGAGTATTTTCTTCAGAAGGGCGGGATCCTTCCGCATGGTCTCATCCGGATCTTTTTGTTCCAGAGTCACCACACGTACTTGCATTCCTTCCTTTGCGCACAGACAGAAGGCGCGCTCAGCGGCTTCTCTTCCTGCCTGGTCCTGGTCAAGGCACAGCACCACCGTCTCGGCGTAACGCTTGAGAATTTTTGCATGCTGATCGGTAAGTGCTGTCCCGCTGACCGCTGCGACATTGGTGACACCTGACATATGACACGCAATCACATCAAAGTATCCTTCAACCAACACGATTTTCTTCGTCTCGCGAATGGCTTCTTTGGCGCGATTTAGTCCATAAAGAATGCTTGATTTGTTGTATAGCGGCCCCTCTGCCGCGTTGATGTACTTGGCATCGTCCTCTCCGATCGTACGACCGCCAAATCCAACGATATCCCCCTTCTGATCGTGAATCGGAAACATGATTCTGTTTCTGAACCTGTCGTAGATCTTTTCTTCTTTGAGCTCCTTCTGGACCCCAAGTCCCGCTGTCAGAATCTCTTTCCGGCTAAAGCCCATCTTAAGTAAGTGTTGATATGTATCCGAAAAGGAATCCGGCGCGTAACCGATCTGGAATTCATCTATGATGTCCGGTGTGATGGAGCGCTTTGTGAGGTACTCCATCGCTTTTTTGGAATCCTTGAGCTGCTGCTGATAGAACGAAATTGCCGCTTCCAAACATGTACGTGCGCGCGCTTTTTCATCCTTCTCCGTCGTTGAAGCAGGAGCGACTCTCTCGATGGTGACACCAGTGCGTTCTGCGAGATCCAACAATGCCTGCCGGAAGTCCACACCCTCTATCGACTGATAGAAACTGAAGACGTCTCCTCCCGTCTGACACGCGAAGCAGTAAGCAATGCCTTTGTCCGGCGAGATCTGAAGGCTGGGACGCGTGTCGTTGTGAAATGGACAAAGAGATACGAAGTTCCTGCCTTTCTTCTTGAGTTGGCAGTACTGGCCCACGAGTTCTTCTATGGGCAGCCGGGCTTTGATGTCGCTGACGGGGTCGATAGTCATTTATGCTGAGGGAACTCGAAGCATGGCATGGCAGGGAAGCGAGTATAGCGTCCTGACCACCCGTGAGCGAAAATCTCACCTTGCCACGATCATTCATGAATGACGTGGCTTGCCACGTCTCTCACGAGAGACTTAGCTTGCCACGTCTCTTGCGAGAGACGTGGCTTGCTCATTTACCAAATATCACTCCAGAAATCCTTTGACATTGACAAGTTTGGAGTTAAGTCTAGGATCAACGTCTTTAGACCGATCTTTAACAATTCGATTCTCCTCCCATTCACTCTCTCTCCAAGGGATGGTCCCTTCCGTCAAACAGATGCGACCACTCATGGCAATCATAAGGAGAGAGGATGCCGTGGGAGAAGCAAAAAAGGAGTAGTGAGATGAGTTACCCTTATGTAGCGGAAGCAGCACCCGGAGATTTCGGCCAGCTTTGTGAACTCTGGCGGCAGCGATTCGCCAGAGAATGCTCAGGTGACGGACCCATACGGGTCTACTTCGTACATCGCGCACGAGTGACCGAAGGCGAAGTGAGGCAGCTTGCACACTCTATCTGGGACGAGAGTGGATCGCCCCAACAAAGCAGCGAGGCACAGGAAGCAGACTGGTATCGCGCACGGAGGCGCTTGGAAACGGAATGCACCGGCTGGATGCGCATCATGATCGGGGATCACTTCATCGCGATCAGAGACATCGATGCCATCAACGAACAGACCTACGAGTACCTCCTCGCTAAAGCCATTAAGCTCATGCGTGGAATCAACGGTGGCAGGAGTGTCGCGAAGATTCGCGCCATCGTCTTGCCCTGGCCGGACAAGATGCTTGACGAGGTTCTGAAGAAACTCTGCTGGTGTATGATCAGCGTACGAGAAGGTGGTGATATCCACTTCTTCCAGCACGATCGCGCATAGTACTCTGCCCACGGCAACAAGCCGCTCCCCATGGACGGGGAGCGGCTTACTTTAGGATAGTATCCTTAGACCTTAAGGAAGCTCTTATTAACTCAAAAACCGTATCGCGGATTCGGCTATCCGCGCGGATCCGCTGGGGTAACTTAAACCCCAGCTACGGTTTTTCAGAGCTTCCTTAATTTACTTCGTGCTACCATACAATACTATGGAAACAACATCTCAATCATCCGCTGATACATCCGAAAAAACGCCTGACAATGAAGAACTCGAACGTACCCTCCACCTCCTTCTGAGAAGGACAAGAGCCCTTGTCGCATACGCTAAGGGGAAATGTCATGAACGAGGTGACCTTGTTGAACGTGCTGTAGAAATCGAATCTGCAGAATCGGTGTTTTTAAATTCCATGGTGGATTTGAGTGTAGACCCTGATGTGTTGCTGGAAGAAGAGATTCTCGATGCTCCATATCTCGACAAAGTAATTGCACTCGAAAACGCCATCGCAGAACTGCCAAATGTCACGAGGAATAATGAAAGAGTGAGCATCGAAGCACTTCTGGCAAAAGCTCAAATACTTTCACGTGCTGCGTAATTAGACCACAAGACTTACAAGCTTCCCTTTCACATAGATCTCCTTCTTTACTCCCCCCTCGATAAACTTCACAACATTGGGGAGTTCTTTCGCCTGTGCAATGGCATCAGCTTCTGAAATATCTGCGGGTGCTTCAAATTCTCCACGAACCTTCCCATTCACCTGAACTGCAATCGTAATTGTATCCGTCTTAATAAGTTTAGGATCAAACGTAGGCCATTGCTGTTCAATGACAAATCCTTTTCCACCTAACTTCTCCCACAATTCTTCCGAAAGGTGTGGAGCTAATGGTGCAAGCAGCTTGGTAAACGTTTTTGCAGAGTCTTCATCTATGCCTCCAAATTTTTCACAGGCATTAAGAAACTCCATAAGTGCAGAGATGGCAGTATTAAAATGCAGCCTTTCCACGTCCTCTGTAACTTTCTTGATGGCAACGTGCAGCCCTGCAGTAAGCGATTTATCCTGTTCACAATTTTTATTCTGTATAATTATTTTATACGCTTTTTGGGCGAATCTGCTGATCCCTTTTATACCTGTGTCATTCCAATCCCCTCCTTCGGTGAAAGGACCCATAAACATCAGGTACATGCGGAAGACATCCGAGCCGTATTTCTCGACAAATGCATCTGGGCTCACCACATTTCCTTTGCTTTTACTCATCTTCGCCCCATCGTTCGTAATAATCCCCTGGTGGACGAGCGCCTGGAACGGTTCGTCAACGGAGACATACCCCAAGTCCTTGAGTACCATTGTGACAAACCGTGCGTAGATCAAGTGCATACACGCGTGCTCCGCTCCTCCGATGTACATGTCCACGGGCATCCATTTTTTTTCTACTTCAGGATCTACCAAATTGTTTTTTGGTTTTTGGTTTTCTTGACGGCCGTAGTCCGCCTGAGGTGGACGAAGGTTGTTGGTTTTTATTCCGTAACCGTCAGTCGATAAATACATAAACTGATAAAATGAGGAACAAACAAAGGTATCCATGGTATCTACTTCTGGTGTCCATCCTTTCCCGAAAATCTTCTCTACTCTTTCCTTAAGTTCCTTTGAACCTGCAATGGGGGAGGTGCCTGTAGGCTTAAATTCAACGTCTGTTGGCAGAAGCCATGGCAAATGTTCTTCTGGAACAGGATGCGGCTTGCCATCCGGATCGTAGACAATGGGAATGAGAGCGCCCCAATAGCGCTGGCGAGAGAGAGTCCAGTCGCGAATCTTAAACTGAATTTTTGCTTTCCCCTTTTTCATCTTTGCAAGCGTTCCAGTTATCTTTTTTCTTCCATCCTGGATGGACATTCCTGTAAATTCACCTGAATCAACAATTTCGCCTTTTACATTGTATTTATCAACATCATCATAAACGAAACTCTCTTTTTCCTCATTCTGTATGCTCTGTACAACCGGGAAATCATATTTTTTCGCAAAGTCTAAGTCACGTTGGTCGTGTGCTGGAACTCCCATAACTACTCCAGTTCCGTAACTCATTAACACATAATCAGCTACCCATAGTGGTATTTTCTCGTCAGTAAATGGATGAATAACAAAAGATCCCGTTGGGACTCCTGTCTTCTCTCTATTCTCAGCAATACGATCTATCTCGGTTTTACTCATCGCTTCTTTTTTATACTTTGTCACATCATTCTTATGCTCCTCAGTCACCAACTCTTCAAGGTTTGGATGTTCTGGCGATATAACAACGAACGTAACACCGAAGATGGTATCAACAGTGGTCGTAAACGTATCAAGAACAAGATTGAGCTTTGATAGAATCCTTGCCTTTGGATCGATATGAGCCTTTGAAGGATTCTCCTGTATATACTTCAAAACTTTCGTAAACTGTTGCTCTGAATCCACATCTTCAAAGTGCTTGCCCTCTCCCCACAGATGATTTGAATCCCACTCATCGTCTTGTAAAAATTCACGTGCGCTTGAGCCCTTTAGTTTTTTAACAATATCTCTCTCAAGATGACGATCTTGCGCAAAACTCACTAATAAATGTACATGCTCTGGCATCGCACTCGCTTCGTGAACAACAATATCATGCCGTTGTGCAACATCATCTAGAATTCTCAGAATAGATTCTGCATAAATATATTCATCGAATGCATGCATCCTATTATAGGGGGTGAATACCAGATGAACAGTACGCATGCGCGAATGAATTCGCGCGTCATTATCCGTAATGTTAGCCGGCGATTTAAATCGCCGGCTAACATCAGCGTCTTCTGAAGACCAATTTATTGGCCCGATTACACCACGTTGGCAATCGACAATTTCGAAACGCACGTCCGCTCCCTCGCTTCTGCCAATCCAGTTTCTCTGCATCATCTTTGTTTTTTCTGGCCAATCAATTTTCTTTAAACCTTTCAGTAATTGATCCGAATAGTTCGTAATCTTCCAATACCACTGCGTAAGTGGCTTTTGAGAAACCTCAGATTCGCATCTTTCACATTTACCATCCCACACTTGTTCATTTGCAAGCACCGTCTGGCAGCTTGGACAAAAATTCACATTCCCCTCTTTCTTATAAGCCAGATCATTCTTAAGCATCTGCAAAAACAACCACTGCGTCCAGCGGTAGTACGACGGGGCCGATGTATTCAAAGTCTTGCTCCAGTCGTACATGCACCCCATACGTTTAAGCTGTTTGATCATGGTCTCCACGTTCTTTGCCGTCGACTTAAACGGAGGTGTGCCTGTCTTGATCGCGTAGTTTTCCGCAGGAAGCCCGAATGCATCGAATCCCATCGGCGTAAACACGTCCTTGCCCTGCATCTTCTGGAACCGAAAGTACGAGTCGGCAGGACCAAAGTTGTACCAGTGCCCCACATGTAATTTATCTCCGCTTGGGTATGGATACATCACAAGCCCGTAATAAGGATTC
>JBDRFD010000019.1:0-13911 GCA_043819035.1 Patescibacteria group bacterium
TACAAGTCACCACCGGTTTGGTACGACCACCTCGTGTTCGCATACCTGAGAAAACATGGTGAGATTCTCTGCAATTGGGATATAGAGGTTGAACATCTAAAGACAAACCGCACCGGTCCCATTAGTGAATTGCACAAAAAAACTGCTAAAAGAGCTACAAGTAGAATTAAGAATTCAGAATGCAGAATTCAGAATTAAATTTAACCTATCAACATACATTCTGCATTCTCAATTCTAAATTCTGAATTCTCATGCTCTATTTAGCAAGAAAAGCATGTAATACACCTCGTAGAATAGTACAATGAGTGCCATGTCCTGGGTAGACCCTCTTGTGGCTGAAATCATTGAACGCTTTGCAGATAAAATTGCGAAGAAGAAACCGCTGATCATTCGTGACGAAAAGACACTCTCGGGCAAAGTACACGTGGGATCGCTGCGAGGGATTGTTATTCACGGCCTCATTGCGCAAGTTTTATCTGAAAAAGGCATCGAGAACGACTTTAAATTTGAGCTTAATGACTTCGATCCCATGGACGGGCTCCCTGTGTACGTTGACCAGGAAGAATACAAAAAACACATGGGTAAACCGCTTTTCGCCGTCCCCTCTTACAAAGCAAACGCAGAGAATTATCCCATGGTATTTGGTGATGAGCTTAAAGAAGTTGTGCAGCCGTTGGGTTTTCCAATCGACTTTTATCATCTGCGTCCACTCTATGAAGCGGGAAAATTTAACGATGTGATTCGCGAAGCGCTGGATAACGCGGAGAAGATCCGGACGATTTATCTGGAGGTAAGCGGTGGAGGAAAGCCGGTCGACTGGTATCCTCTAAGTGTTATATGTGAAAAATGCGGCAAGATCGGGACTACTCAAGTGGTTGATTGGGACGGTAAATTTGTGAAGTACACTTGTAAACCTGACTATGTGGAATGGGCGGAAGGATGCGGATATGAGGGGCAAATCAGTCCTTTTGATGGCAACGCAAAACTGCCTTGGAAAGTGGAATGGGCCGCAAAATGGAAAGTTTTGGGTGTGGATATCGAAGGTGCGGGAAAGGACCATTATGCCGCAGGCGGATCGCGTGAGATTGCCGCACGTATTTCTGAGGAAGTCTTTAAATATCCCACACCGTTCGATATTCCTTATGAGTTCTTTAACCTTAAAGGAAAAAAGATGAGTGCCAGTAAAGGGCTCGGTGCATCCTCAAAAGAAGTTGCAGATTTGATGCCACCGACGCTTCTTAAGCTCCTCATGATTCGAAAGAAACCGAATCAACCGATCGAATTTGATCCGACCGGGAACACTCTTCCGAATCTTTTCGACGAATTTGATCGCCTCTCGGATCATTACTTCAAGCGCCACCCGGAACCGTATGAGGGATATGCACGCACATTCCGGCTTGCGCATATTAATCCTTATTCAGAGATTAAAGATTTATGGCAAATGCGCTTTTCTGTTATGAGTTTTGTTGTCCAGATGCCTCACCTGGATTTGGAAGAGGAAGCCAAAAAATTAAAAGGGTCTACGCTTACTGAACAGGAAAGGGAAGCTCTGCTTGAACGCGCCCATTATGTGCGTCAATGGCTGGAGCAATACGCACCGGCTGAATTCAAGTATGAAATCCTCAAAGAAGCTCCCTCTGATCTGGAACTTGATGAGGAACAAGTGAATGCTCTAAAAAAACTTAAAGATGAACTTTCAGATGAATCACTTAAATGGGAAGGAGCTTTGATTCATGAACGCATTCATAAAGTTAAAGAGGAAACCGGGATTGAGCCGAAGAAGATTTTTCAACCGCTATATCAGATTTTCCTTGGACGTGATCGCGGACCACAGGTGGGGTGGTTTTTGAGTACTTTTGGGCGGGAGGAAGTTGTTGCACGCATTGCAAACGTGGTTTCGTGACTTCTTCCCATAACCTTAGCCATATCCAACAGTAATAAAGTGTATAGACCTCCATCAAAAGAGGGAGAAGTGGAAATAAACTTCTAGCAACACGCATAAATCGTATCCACCATAAAGCATCACATTAAACAGCCTCCAGATTCTCATTTCTCTCTCGATATACTCATACATTAAGTACAAAATGAGTGAGCCTTCTTAATGCTACTTGAGATTTTCCGCTTAACAGCCGTCCGCTTCAGTGCATCCCCATCGTGAGAAGATAAGTACTCACTTGGAAGATGATTGTCTTCTAGTGGGTGCTCCACTTTTGGTGCTGAGTTGTTGTAGAAAGATGTTAATGGATGGAAGAGATTCATGAGATCTACATTCTTCCCATACAAGATCTTGTCGTAGATGGAACCGAAAAGGTACTGCGCCATTTTGAAGGAGTGGTATTTCTCGACGTACGCACGACCTGCCTTTCCCAGCTCTCTGCGAAGATCTGGATGCAAAACTAATGCGCGGAGATTTTCTGTGACCGTTTCGGGCGTAGTGGAGACGATCGGGCACTCGTTGAGAAAAGAGTAGCGTCGGAATACGCGTGTGTAGACTTCCTGGTCCGCATTGGAAAGGACAGGTAATCCCATTGCCATTCCCTCGATTGCAGCCTGACCGTAGCCGGTTATAATGAGTTCATCAGCAAAAATATCTGCCTCGCGCATCCGCTCCTTTACGACATCATTTGGGATATCTTCGAGGAGTGTGAATTCCACTTTCAAACCTTCCTCTCGTAATGTCTCCACAGCCTGAACGATAAATTCCGTTCCCTTGCATGCACGTCTGCTTGGAGCATGCAGAATCTTTACAGGTGCGTTCCTGCCATTTGAATTATTGTACTGGGATTTCGGTTTCCATGCTTCTGTATCAACAATCAAAGGATTACACGTAAGCACATGCCACTTGCCGATGCCGTCCACCATGTGACAACCGATAATCACATCTGCATGATGTGACCAGAAACGAACCCTCTGTGTTATTTTTTCCTCCTGCTGAGCAAATTGGGGATATGAAATAAGGAGGGTGTGTCGCAATGCAGGATCTGCAATCCGCGAAGACTGCCATGCATCTCCTCCCATAATTACTGTCACAGTTTTGATCCCCGCACGCTTCAGAAAAAAGGGTTCCAGGCGCCAGAGTGGGGTATGCTCAAGCGAACCACCGGATGCGGGCATATGAGCAACGCACGCGTGACGGAGCAGATATAGGAATGCGCAGTACCATCTCGCCTCTCCTCGAAAACCAAAAAGCCACTTCGGAACGGTATCATCAAAAAACATGTCAAAATCTTCTTTTCTATTCTGGGGCATTTTCCAACTCATGAGCGTGATAGACTCCCACCCCTTCTGTTGCATTGCGTGCGACCAGTATGCAGCCGAAATAATTGGCAAAGGACCCCATACAAGTTTGTTACCTCTCTTGCCAAAAAGAAGCACTGTGAGAATCACGGGGAAAAAGATAAAAGCAGCAAACCATCGCACACACGCACGTTGCGCAGTCAAACGCACGGTATTCGTATACGGTAATATCCTGTTAAAACGGCTCATATCTCTTAAAGAGCATACTATTATATAGTTACAATTGTCATCATTGAATATTTTAATCAGAACCGCTTCCATTCCCGTTAAACCCCCATCAAGCGACGAATCATATGGTATATTAGATCAGTATGACACGCATGAAGTCTCACAATCCTGCTCTAGCGAGTCGAGCTTGCCTCAAGAGAAAAACATCCGAGATATTAGCCGACCATATGGCCGAGGAGTTTTACGGAGACTCCCCCTTACGATGTAGCCGCTGTCTATACGATGAGAACACTCCCGCAATCACATTCGATGAAAACGGAGAGTGTAATTACTGCACCTTGCACAATCGCATGGATATGGAGTACCCAACTGGAGAAGAAGGTGCACGTATCCTCCATTCACTCGCGGACGAGATTAGACGCAAGGGCAAGGGAAAGCCGTTCGATGTCATCGTTGGGGTGAGCGGAGGCACTGACTCCTCGTATCTCCTCTACAAGACAAAGGAGCTGGGCCTTCGCCCCCTCGCTGTACACTTCAACAACACATGGAACACCCCGATTGCCACAGAGAATATGCACAATGTCCTCAAAGGCTTAAAAGTGGAACTTCACACACATGCAGTGGACAAAGAGGAATATGACGATATTCTCCGCTCCTTCCTGCTTGCAGGAACCATCGACATCGATGCGCCAACCGACATTGCTCTTGCTGCTACGCTCTACATAGCAGCGGAACAATATGGAATTGAGTACATCTTTGAAGGACACTCTTTTCGCACTGAAGGCGTTTGTCCTCTTGGGTGGATCTACATGGATGGAAAGTACATCAAAAGTGTTAATAGGCGTTTCGGTCATTATGACTCTCACCGTTTCAGAACGTTTCCGAATCTCTGGATGACATCGTTTCTTAAATGGATGCTCATTAAACGTATTAAGCGCATACGGCCGCTATACTACATGGATTACAACAAAGAGGAAGCCAAGATACTTCTTTCGCAGATGTTCAAATGGAAGTGGTACGGGGGACATCATCTTGAAAACCAGTACACATCGTTTTTCCACAGTTATTTTTGCCCGACGAGGTTTGGCACCGATACACGTGTTCTGGGATACAGCGCCCTTATTCGCTCTGGTCAAATGACACGCGAGGAAGGATTGCGGCTTATAGAAACTCCCCCATCGCCTATTCCCCATATCATCGAATTGGTGAAGGAGCGCTTTAGGTTCTCGGACGAGGAATTCGATCTCGTCATGCACCAACCTATCAGGACGTACCGCGACTTTCGAACCTACAAGAAGACATTTGAACACATGCGCCCGTTCTTCTGGCTTATGTACAAGATGAACTTGGTACCAAAGAGTTTTTATACCAAATTCACATCCAAGAGGACTGTCTAGAAATAATCGATGTCCTTCATCGGTTGTTGGAATTCCGAAGGGTCCAGCTTTCTTACGGGTACTGCGGGCCTTCCAAATGCTACGGTGTACGACGGTATGTCTTTGTCTACGTAGGAGCAGGCGCCGATGACGCAATGATCTGAGATGGTCACTCCTTTTGCAATAACTGTCAGAGGGCCAATGAAACAACAGTCACCTATGGAAACGGGCGCGCGTTCTTGCTCTTCTTTTGCACCGGAGAGAGCCCACCGTACGGAATCATGTGTATAGATCTGAGAACAAGCACCGATACAGCAGGACTTACCTATCGTGAGTCCCCCCGAGCCATCGAGGATTACATTGGGACCTATCCATGTCTTCTCCCCTACCTGCACATCACCGAAGACACAGCTGCTCTGGTAGATGCTCGCCCCTTCTGAGAATCCCAAGTCATTTGCTCGCTCATAGCGATCGAATAGAAGATCGCAAAACGGAAGATCACGATTCTTTTGCTCGCGCATTCGTTTGTGCAGTTTGCGGTAGAGCCTGTGAAGCATAAACTTGAGCATACGATATGTTGGGTTATCCCATTGCCGGAGCCACCTTTGGAACATGTGTTGAGTATCGGGGTTTCCATTCCCGCAGGCACTTGACGACATACTCCTGCTCCTCTTTAAGCATCTGAGGATAGAACGGCAAAGCGATACTCAATCGATCAGCCATGAATGCTTGTGGGCAGAGATTCGGAGTATATCCATACTTTTTAGTGTAGTACTCGAGCAGGAAAGGCGCATGTGTCCCCTGACATGATGCAACTCCTTTCGAAGCCAAATACTTCATTATGGCATTACGTTGCTGGGATAAATATTCCACATTCGAGATGGTCGGTTCTTCCGGATTAAACAAACAGACGTACGATTGATATCCGTGCGTTGCCCACGAAGGGACATGTTGCGGCCTCAGCCATGACAGGGAAGCAAGCAGAGTGTCGTACTGATACGCAAGTCTCTTACGTTGCTTAAGTATCCATTCCAGCCTCTCCATTTGCGCCACACCCAGAGCTCCCTGCATATCCGTCATCCTGTAGTTGTACCCAAGGTAGGGATGATCGGCCATCCGAAACTTTTCAGAAGATTCGAATCTCTCGCGTGAAGATGTGTCTGCACCGTGATTACGCATGGAGCTTACTTGCTCATGTAGATGCTCATCATTGGTGATGATCATTCCTCCTTCACCAGTCGTGATCGATTTACGGGGATGGAAACTGAAGCAACCAAGATTGCCGATATTTCCTGCATGCATGTTCCGATAATGTGCGCCAAGCGCACATGCCGCATCTTCCACGACCCACAAATGGTGCTTCTGAGCGATATCTAAAAGAGGATCCATATCCGCACACAGGCCGAATAGATGAACAGGAATAATACCTTTGGTGCGCGGCGTAATCAGTTCTTCGATGCGCCTAACATCCATTGTGAATGTACCCAGATCAATATCACAAAACACCGGTGTTGCACCCATGTATTCCACCACATTGGAAGTCGCAGCCCACGTGAAGCCCGGCACGATTACCTCATCACCTCTTTGTAACCTCAACGCAGTGACTGCCGTGTGTAGTGCAGCAGTGCATGAGCTTGTGGCAGTTGCATAAGTGGCTCCTGTGAATGCAGCGAACTTCTGTTCAAACTTCTGCACGTGCGGTCCTTCGACCAGCCAGCCGCTATGCAGCGGTTTCAAGATTGCTGCGCATTCTTCTTCGCCGATGAAAGGTTTTGCCAGCGGAATGTTCATTGCAGTGCCAGTGAATGGTTCTTCTCAGTCCCTCCTTAAGCTCAACAGAGGGTGTCCACGATAGCAGTTTCTTAGCTTTTTCTACAGAGGCAACATGTCGTATCACGTCTGCTGGACGCGGCGCAACATGGATCACCTCCGGATGGGCATCCATCAACGATGCAATGATTTCGATGACTTCATTCACTGTTCGTTCTTCGCCGCTGGCAATGTGAATAATCTCTCCATTCTCCACGGGTTTCTCTAATAGAGAAACTGTGGCGTGTGCCAGATCAGAAACAAATAGAAAATCCCTACTCTGCATACCATCTCCATTTACGATGACAGATTCATTTGCGGCAATTGCTCCAATCACCCTGGGAATAAGTGCACTGTATTTCCCTATATGTTCCCTAGGTCCAAATTGGTTAAAAGGCCGCAAAACGTATGACCGTGTACCGAACGTTTGGTGATAGGAAAGTACAATGTGATCGCAGGCAGCTTTGGCGGCAGCGTAGGGTGTCATGGGGGAGATAGGGTGTGACTCTGTCATGGGAACTCCCTGCGCATTGCCGTAGATCTCCGACGAAGAAAAATGGATGAGAGTTTCAAATGCTCCTTCACGTTGCAATTCGCATAGTGTCTGTGTTGCCGTAACCGTCTCCTGCACTGCAGGAAAAGGATGCTCCAGACTGTAGGGAAGAGATCGTGTTGTTAGGTTCAATACGGTATCTACTGAATGGCTCTGAATAACACTACGAACAGCTGATAATTCGCTAACATCGCACATACAGAATTCGACGTCAATTCCCACAAGATTCGCACGACTTCCGCAACAAAGATTATCCGCGACGACCACGTGCCCAACATTCGCTCCAATAAGGGCCTGAGTAACATGGCTACCGATGAACCCGGCGCCGCCAGCAATCAGGACGCGACGATTATTGAGCATCAATCAGAGGGTTAACTTCCTGTACGATATCATCCACACTGCGATACCGCATATTGCATTGCACGCAGTGCATGGTGGAATCAGAAGGGAGTGTTTCGCTGCTCATTTTTGCCCCGCACGCACAGACCCAACCTCGTATGCGAGCAGGATTGCCGTACACGAGTGCATGATCCGGCACATTGCCGGTCACAACAGATCCCGCGCCAATCATGGAATATGCCCCGATGGTCACACCACAAACAACAGTTGCATTTGCCCCGATGGAGGCGCCCCGCCGTATGAGTGTTGCGCTCCCCGCACACAGCTTGAAACTCCGGGGGTAGGAGTCATTTGTGAATACTACAGAAGGACCGAGGAAGACATCATCCTCTATCTCCACACCAGTATATACAGAAACGTTGTTCTGAATCTTCACGCGATTGCCGACAGAAACGTTAGCGCCCACATGGACGTTCTGGCCAAGAGTGCAGTGATCCCCAATCTTTGCACCAGACATTACATGGCAGAAGTGCCAAATCTTTGTTCCTGTTCCAATGATACAGGGTTCATCGATTACGGCTGAGGGATGGATGGTACACACTTGTTGCATAGGCAGAGGAACACGGAAGATCATTCTCTAATAATTTTCTTGCTGAGTCCACAAGAGAAAGTACACGCAAGGCCTCTTTTCCATCTGTAAGGGGAGTTTTCCTCGTTTGCATGCAATGGACGAAATGTTCACACTCAAGACGCAGAGGTTCCGCTTGTTCGATAGGAACAACCGTCCCTTTTCTTGTATCAACTGTCATGCCATCATTGCTGGACCCAAGTGGCACTGAAGAACACAGGATAAGTTTATCATCGGCAACATCATCAAACACTGCTGTATGTTCAGATCCGACAATAACCATCCTCCGCACTTTTTGCACGGACTCGTACGCAGCGAGAATCTCTGAACTTGCCCCTTCCAAACACGCAAGGCGTATGTGCACCGAACGATAGGTATGCGCATCACAGAGAACTCCAGAACACTCAAGGATCTTTGTAGAGTCACCTGCAATACAAGGCAACAGGGAAAGGTCGTGCACTGCAAACGACCGAAGAGCGCATTCGTCACTGCAGGAATTCGTGTTGCAACGCTCAGACCGAATACGCTTTACGGTGCCAAGTTCGCCACTCTCCACCAATGTTTTAAGTTTTATTATCGCCGGATGGTAGTGCATCAGATGTCCCACCATCAATACAGTTCCGCTTTCTTCCGACAATGAAACGAGTCCCAATCCCTCCTCAAGCTCTAAGCACATCGGCTTTTCCACCAGGACATCCTTTCCGTGGAGTAAAGCTATTTTTGCAATGTGAAAATGCGTACCATTTGGTGTTGCAATCACCACGCCCTGCACAGCATCATTATTGAGTACATCAGAGATATCGCCGGTACAATTCACATCGGGGAGAGAGTGGGCAATAGATGAGAGGACCTCAGGATCGCGATCGCAAACCCAGCTTAGTGCCCCCATTTCGCTCAGGACGCGTACGTAATTCTGTCCCCAGTGACCGGCACCGATAAGAGCAATGTTTCTATGCACATCAGCATTCTTATACCAAACTACAATCAACACAACATTAACCTTGCCATTATCAAAATAGCTGATAATGCGGCGAAGCATTCTCTCAGTTGAAGAATTATTTCATACAATTTGGAATGATTAATGATATTTTGAATGCGAAGCCGTATCACACACTGCAAGATGTAATACAATTTAAGATCCTTACTCGCTCTGCAGCGCATAATTTTCTATCATGGAAATATGGGACAACCACGGTTCACCACAGATTGGTTCAGTGAAAACATTCCACTTTGGGGGAAGCTGCTTGCGCACTTAGCCGGGAAACCACATCTCAAGTTCCTCGAGATCGGTTCGTGGGAAGGACGGAGCGCCTGCTGGCTACTACAAAACATCCTCACACACCCCACATCGACTCTCACATGCATTGATACATTTCAGGGAAGCCCGGAACATCTAGAAGATCCTGATTGGTCTCCTGCCTTAGAACACCTTGAAGACGTATTCGACCGTAACATTGCCGCAATTGGAGCAATAGAGCGCGTACGCAAACTGAAAGGGAAATCTGCTTCCATTCTCCCTCTGCTTATACAAGAACAATTTGATTTTGTATACATCGATGGATCGCACTTCAGCGCAGAGGTCTCTACTGATGCTCTTCTTGGTTGGAAGATCCTAAAACAGGGAGGCTTGATGGTCTTCGACGACTACCAATGGGCAGTGGCTCATAAGTTGGAAGATAGACCAAAACCCGCTATTGATGCATTTTTGCAATCCAAGGAGGGAGAGTACGATCTTTTGCACAAGGAGTGGCAAGTTATTGTGCGCAAGAATATCCATACACCCCTGCATACACAGAAACAAAACGTCAACGTCGTCTCCATCTCTTGGGTACGCAACGAAGAAGATATTATCGAGACCTTTGTGCGTCATCACTGTGTGTTTTTCAAACGCATGATCATCGTCTTACATCAAAGCACAGATTCCACTGCTCGCATCCTCACCGAACTCCGGCAAGAAGGACTACCAATTGATGTTCGCACAGACGAAAGTCCCATTCACCGACAATCTTCTGCTCTCACATCACTCATGCATGAAGTGGCAGAAAACGAGCAGGTGGATTGGATCTTACCTCTAGATGCCGACGAGTTCCTCACAACACGCACTGGTGCCGGGGTTGTAAACGCACTTCGGGAACTCGATTCATCCCACCCCACGGAAATCCCCTGGCGAACGTACGTGCCGACACCACAGGATGACATGGAAGAACAGAATATCCTCAGGCGGATTGTTCATCACAGAAGCATTGAAAGGCCTTTATTCTCAAAAGTGATTATTCCTAGTGCTCTCGCAGCTCATCGAAATTCAGTACTTCCGGAGGGGAACCACATTCTCCTTAAGGAGAATCTACCCTTGGATTCAAAAGTATCGCCGACCCTTCTCCTTGCACACTTTCCTGTTCGCACAGAGAATCAACTTAGGCAAAAGATTATCAGCGGCTGGGAGAGTCACATCATAAATCCCACCAGGAAACCCGGACAAGCGTTTCAGTGGCAGGAGCTCTACGATCGATGCAAAGACTCTACTCCTATAACACGCAGAGAACTGCAAGACATTGCATTGACATACGCAGTACCAAATCGAGAGATGTGTAACGATATTTCTATCATCAACGAGCCTGTCGCTTCCACGACAGTATCATAGACGTTTCAATGGAACTCCCTCACTCCTCTGATAGAATATTCATATATGAGTACTCCCCTCCTCGAACACGCCAAGTACGGCCACCTACTCCCCGCAGCCCACGGCCTCCTTGAAGAACACACTGACAAAACTAAAGAACATCTGATTGCAACTGGTGCCGCAATGGAATCTTTCGCAAAGAAGTTCGGTGGCGACGGCGAAACGTGGAAGGTCGCAGGAATTCTCCATGACCTCGATTGGGATAAGCTGGAAAAGGACGCTCAGGAGCACTGCGGAAAAACATTGGAAGAACTACTGGCTCCAATCGAAGCACCGGCAGAGCTTCTTGCCGATATTCGCGCGCATTATGCTGAAAAATATGGAGGTGAACATCCGCTTGATTCGATACTAAGGAAATGCCTGTATTGCGTGGACGAGCTGACTGGATTAATTATTGCAGTCGCGCTTGTTAGACCAAGTAAAAAGCTCGAGGATGTGAAAGTGAAGAGTGTGAAGAAGAAGATGAAGGAGAAGAGTTTTGCTGCACAGGTGAACAGAGAACAAATTCTCAAGTGTGAGGAATTGCTGGGAATGGAGCTGGATGAGTTTATTGAGATTACGCTAAATGCAATGATGGGAATTGCTGGGGAGATAGGACTGTAAGAGTGCTTGATGGTTGGATAGTTGGATGGTTTACACTGAGCTTAGCCGAAGTGTTGGATAGCTGCTAAAGAGGCACTGACTTCGTAATCGCTTGCGAACCATCCAGCCATCCAGCTATCCAGCCACTTGTACTGAGCAAAATCGAAGTATTCATCCATCCAACCACATAATTATAAGCCTTCAACCACAAACCACACTGTGTTAGAATTCCCCCCTTCTCTATGCAACTGCACGCTTCCTGGGAATCAATAATCGAGCCTCTTATCAAAGCATGTGATCCCCACATAGTCGTGGAAATCGGAACCGGAACTGCCGCTCTCACACGCAAGCTTCTTACATTTTGTTCTGAGCGGGGAGCAATTCTTCATTCCGTCGATCCTGAACCGGATTGCGATATCGAAGAACTCACTAAGCAATATGGCTCAACTTTTATCTTCCACCGTGATTTTAGCTTCTCTGTCCTCTCAAAAATCGGTTCATGCGATGTTGTGTTTATCGACGGCGATCACAATTGGTACACCGTGTATAACGAACTAAAAATTCTTGAGCTCAGCTGCCACAATCCTGCCGACTTTCCACTCGTAATACTCCACGACACAGGATGGCCATACGGATTTCGTGATACCTATATAGATCCCGAGCGGATTCCACCCCCCTTCCTTCAACCTTACAAGAAGGGCGGTGTTCATCCGGATTCAGGCCTCCTTTCCGACAAAGGAATCAATACAGATTTCTACCATGCTATATATGAAGGAAATCCACACAATGGTGTCTCAGCTGCAGTTAAGGATTTTGTTAAAGAATCCGAATTGGAACTTGTCCCCATTTTTCTTCCCGGTGGGCATGGTCTTGGAATTCTCACATCCTCTCAGCGACTCAAAAAAAACTCTGTGCTTTCAAGTCAATTTGAGAATTTGCGCCTCTCACCTATTCTAAATACTCACATCGATGCAATAGAACACAATCGAATACGGATTCTTTTGGACCTACAATACATTCAACAAATTGCAGAGACCAGACATCAGGAACTTTCTCAGCTTCGCTGTGAGCAATACGATCTTACTATAACCGCAGAACAACTGCGCAATTCAAATATCAACCTCTCCGCAGCTAACGAACAGTTGCGGACGGAAAAAATGAGAGAACAGCAACGTAAGGAGGAGGCAGAGAAAATGAGAGAAGAAGAGCAGCAGAAGAGAAAAGTGGAGCACAGGTTGAGGGAGGAAGCAGAGAGAATGATAGTAGAAGAACAGCGAGAAAAAGAAGAGGAAAAGCGGCTAAAGGATAAAGCAGTGAGGTCACTGGTAGAGAAAGAACAATTGATCAAACGCATCACACAATCGCTCAGCTGGCGGTGTACAGAGCCCCTGCGTAGAGGCGAAGCGGCTCTCCGGTTGCTTTTTAAACCACGTGTGCTTGTTAATCACCTTGCTTACATCACAATCGGAATACTGCATGACATTTGGACAGACTTTGGTGAGCCCTGTCCGCGATTAACCCGCTTCATCCGGCACCGTCTGCTTAAGAGATGGCCACCGCGGAGTTCTCTTCCAGCACCACACCCCCAGCAAAGCACTCAACATCCTCTGCATTCTCCTCCAAAGGCGACCATCACGGAAACAATAGAAACCGCGCCTATAGCTGTCGTGGTCGATGCGCGGGAACCTGAGCTTCTTACACGAACCATTATGAGTCTCCTCACCCAGAGACCCCGTCCACAGGATATTCTTATCCTCAGCCCGCAAACCGATGGCAAGGTAGATCATGCTATCGCCCCCTTTCTTAAGAATGGTGTCCGCATGCAGAAAGGAATGTGGAAGGTTGTGCCAGAAATGTTCTTCGCCGGCTTTTCGCAAACTATCGGAAGATACTTCGCGTACCTCACTGCAGAAGAGCACTGGCACCCCACTTTTCTCGCGGCAGCAATTCAGATACTTGAAAATAAAGAAGATACCGGGTTTGTGTACGGAGATACTCGTTTGTACGGGGAACGAACTGATCTCATTGACCGGTCAAAAGAACCCTCAACTGTTGAAGGTACTGGTGAATTCCTTTCACCCGGAGCAGTGGTCTTCCGACGTGAAGCTCTTATGCAAATACACCCAACAGAGGAAGATGACATCAGATCCATTGTTCACAGGATGCAATCACTTGGCTGGAGAGGAGTGCACTCCGAAGGTCTCCATTTCCTTCACACAATAAAAGGAGGTGCAATGGGCTCATCTCTTGTATCCAACACATTCCAGTCAGTCGAAGCTACTCTTTGTTTGGCTCTCTCAGGCCGCGAGTGGGCATGGCCACTAACGCGTGCATTCCTCGAGCGACAGCAATTCCCCCACGATAAACTGCATCTTATTATCCTGGATACTTCTCAGGAACCTTTGTTCAGTCATCAAGTGCGCGTGTGGCTTGGGTCCTGTGATTATAAAAGTCACACATATCTTGCAGAGGATGTCGG
>JBDRFD010000020.1:0-2323 GCA_043819035.1 Patescibacteria group bacterium
ACCATCCTACGCGCAGCGTAGGATGCCAACCGTAGACTTTTGCAGGTGGCTTATTATTGAGCAACAGAGTCGCTGCGACTACGGATGGCGAGCCAGCAAAAGTGAAGGAAAGCTAGTTTTGGCGAGCCAACATTGATTCCATCAGAAGAATCCTGCATACTCCCCTCCTCTCTTTTCCCCTACTTATAAATGAAACCAATCTTCCTCATCCCATTTTTTGCACTTGGACTTCTTTTAATGTCATGTAATACATCTGACGTTGTCGTAGAGCCTCCGGTCGATGAACCTCTAGTTGGAGGTGACAGAGATGATCATGGGTGCATAGGGTCAGCAGGTTATATGTGGTGTGAGCCCAAGCAGAAGTGCCTGAGGATGTGGGAAGAGGAATGTTACACCGATATCGACGAAGCTATAAAATTTTCCTTTTCCATGAAATATGAGATTGATATGGCAGATATAGAAGTAGATGTCCTCAAGCAAACAGAAGATCATGCGCGGGGTTCGGTAAACTTGGATGGTGGGGGAGGTATCTTTCTGGCGCGGAAAACAAATGGCATCTGGGGGCTTTCCTTTGATGGCAACGGTGCTATACCGTGTAAAGATATGGAAGAACAAGAATTTCCAGCAGACATGATTGAGGATTGTGCGGATTTTTAGTTATGTTTGAGTCTTTCTAGAAATTCTACTGCCTCTTTTTTGAGTGTGATTGAGCCTTCTAATTTTGCCTGATGGAGCTTTTTGAGGTACTCCCCTACTGTCTCCCCAGGCTCAATACCAAGAATATCCATCACTTCGTCACCAGTGAGGAGCTGTGATGGTGGCCGAGGATGAGCATCCAAAAATTTGTTGTAGTCTTCGATAATACCATCGTACATAGTAAAGTTCTGGGGCTTTGTGCCTGCTGCGTCCAGCCAAAAGACTTGGAGAAGTTCTAAAAACCACGGGTGGAAGTACCAGTGAGCTTTGCGCTTGTCATCAATCGCACTGAAAGTTGCCATCATCATGTGATGGCTCACAAGCCACGCAATTTTATCTCTCCTCTTCGCAGGACATTGCAACCTGTCCAGAACCACTTTAGTCAGATCTCCTCCAACGGACGCATGCTCGTTAAAGTGAATACGATCATCTTCTATGGTAAAGGTCTTCGGTTTGCCTATGTCGTGTAACAGCGCCGCCCACCGCACATCCTTTTCATGATCTTCCGTGAATGAATCAATCGTCTGCATGGTGTGGTTCCAAATATCTCCCTCTTTATGGAGCTTAGATGGTTGGCCTACTCCTTTGCACGCATGGAGCTCAGGTATCAAGTGTTCGATGACATCAGTTTCCCACAAGTCTTCGTAAGCTATGGAAGGATGAGGGCCAAGCAACATTTTTTCAAGTTCTATGAATCTGCGAGTGCCGGAGAGCACTGTGATAATTTTTGCTTTTTTGTGGAGTGCCTTGAACGTATCCGGATGATACTGACCTCCTATGAGTGCTCGAAATCTGATCGCACGTAACATGCGAAGTGCATCGTGCTCAATCCTCTCTTCTGCATCTCCAATGAATCGTATAAGCTTTTCATTCAGGTCTATTTCGCCTTGAAACGGGTCATAAAGTTCGCACGAGATCGGATGGAAGTAGATGCAGTTCACCGTAAAATCGCGACGCTTAGCGTCTTCCTGCATTTTTCCGAATCGGACGGACTCGGGGTGCCTTCCATCTGATGCACTGTCATCTTCACGGAAAGTGGTTACTTCAAACACGTTACCTTTTAGTGAGACGAGGACGGATCCAAACTGTGCAGATGTATCATCAGTCTTCTTGAAGAGCTCACAAACCTTCTCGGGAATGGCCTCTGTCGCGATATCAATATCCTCAGGAACTAGCCCCATCATCATATCCCGCACGCATCCTCCCACCCACCAAGTGTCGTAGCCTGCATCAGTTAGTGTTTCGACGATCTTGTAGCCGGTTTCGCCCTGTTTTGAGTTTAAGGTGCGGTCGATGATCGCTTTTGACATAGTCATATATATAGAATACTGGAATAATGGAGTATTGGAATACTGTGTATAAAACTCAGCAACTATATAATTATCTTCCAGTATTCTATTATTCCAGTATTCCATTACTCCATTTTGCAGTCGCCGGCGCTCCACTTTCTACTCCATCTCCCGGTGGAACAGTTGAGGGGCTCAAGCGTGCGCATGATCTCGGGATAACAGCAATGGAGATTGAATGGGTGCAACGCGTCCCCAATGCTCCCAAGCATATGGAGGAGATCCGTAAGGTCGCTGAAGATTTAAACATGTATTTAACTGTACACGCTCCTTATTTCGTC
>JBDRFD010000021.1:0-21391 GCA_043819035.1 Patescibacteria group bacterium
TCTTGTCGTAGGCGATGGAGAGAAATGAGGCTTGGGCAGACATGAGAAGATTGGGAATGTGGCTAAGAGATGCCACAATCCTACCATTTTCACACTCAAAATGGAACTACATGTGAGTGGTGTTTTTCAGAGGTTCCTTAGCTAATTAGCTAATTGCTAACAAGCTAATTGCTATTTACCCCATCTTAATCTCTATATCCACTCCGCTTGGAAGACTCAAATTCTGCAGGCTTTCGATTGTCTTAAACGTAGTTTCAGTCAGATCGATCAATCGCCTATGCGTACGCATTTCGTACTGGTCACGTGAATCTTTGTGAACAAAAGTGGACTTATTAACAGTGAACTTGCGGAACTTGGTAGGGAGAGGGACCGGTCCATGGATCACAGCACCGCTGCGCTCCGCAGTATCGACGATTTTTGATGTCGCTTCATCGAGGACTACATGATCGAATGCACTCAAGCGAATGCGGATTGAGGGAACCGGTTGGTCTGCCTTCTTGGAATCTTTCTTGGATTTGGATGCATCACTAACCGACTGAGCGACCTCTGCGGTTGTTTTTAGATCTTTCTTTGGTACGGCCTGCTTAGCTGTCTTTTTATCCCGTACCCGAGCTGTTCGCTCCGCACTTCTAGGCCCCGAACCGGAGCTTTTCCTAAGTGGGTGAGTAGTGGTAGTGGTAGTGGTGGTTCGTGGTTTCTTCGGAGCCGCTTTCTTAGGAGCGGATTTTTTAGGAGAAGCTGCTTTTTTATCCCGCACAGGAGCGGAGCGACTGGTGCGGGGTTTGGCAGGGGGCATAGACGGAATGGAGAAAGAACAAGGCGGGAGGAAAGGACGAATGTCCTCTCCAATTGATCTCACTATTCAAGAATCTTGGTCACAACACCGGCACCCACCGTACGACCACCTTCGCGAATAGCGAAGCGTGTGCCTTCATCAAGGGCGATAGGAGATCCGAGAGTAACAGTGAACTTCACGTTGTCTCCTGGCATTACCATCTCGACATTGTCCGGAAGTTCAACTGAACCCGTTACGTCTGTTGTCCGAATGTAGAATTGCGGCTTATACCCCTTGAAGAATGGCGTGTGGCGTCCGCCTTCATCTTTGGTGAGAACATACACTTCGGATTCAAACTTCGTATGAGGAGTGATTGAGCCCGGCTTGGCGATTACCTGCCCACGCTCAATTTCTTCGCGCTCCACTCCACGCAAGAGGAGTCCGACGTTATCTCCGGCAATTCCCTCGTCGAGGAGTTTGTGAAACATCTCAACACCTGTAACCACAACTTTGCGTGTTGGCCTGATTCCGACGATTTCCACTTCTTCGTTCACTACTACCTTTCCCTGATCGATACGACCGGTGGCAACGGTTCCACGCCCCTTGATGGAGAAGATGTCCTCCACAGACATGAGGAATGGCTTGTCGATCTCGCGCTTTGGTTCAGGAATATATGTGTCGAGTGTATCGAGGAGCTCTTTGATTTTACCGATATGCTCTTTGTCACCCTCAAGTGCCTTTAGGGCGGATCCTCTGATTATAGGAGTATCGTCACCGGGAAATTCATATTTATTGAGCAGTTCGCGGATTTCCACTTCCACAAGTTCGATAAGTTCGGGATCTGTAACCATGTCGATCTTGTTAAGGAAGACAACAATGTGAGGAACGTTTACCTGACGTGCGAGCAGGATGTGCTCACGTGTCTGTGGCATCGGGCCATCGGCAGCGGACACAACGAGAATTGCCGCATCCATCTGGGCTGCACCTGTGATCATGTTCTTGACGTAGTCGGCATGCCCGGGACAGTCAACGTGTGCGTAGTGACGTTTATCACTCTCGTACTCTACGTGAGCTGTGGCAATAGTTATACCGCGCTCGCGCTCTTCCGGAGCGTTGTCGATAGCGTTGAAGTCTTTCTTCTCCCCCTCGGGCGAGAAGTTTAGCGATAGAGCTGCGGTAAGTGTAGTTTTGCCGTGGTCGACGTGACCAATTGTACCGACATTGATATGCAGCTTGGAACGGTCAAATTTCTTAGCGTCTGCCATACTATGAGAGGGAAAAGAAAATAATGAAGATAAACGAAGTAAAATCAAAGAGGAGCTTAAACTCCTCTAGCCGCGAAAGTCTACGGAGAAAGGGAGAAAGAGTCAACAATTCCCGTATAAAATCCGTGCTTTCTTTCTGTACCAATTATTCATAAAACATGCCTTATGCCTGTAACTCATCGATTTTTCGGTCTGATTCGTTCGATATAATTAATTACAATGTTTTTGGCGGTTCTTCTGCAAGCTGAGTTCCGTCAGCAGGAGGCTCAGAAGCCCGCTTAAGTGGTTCAGATATCGTTGGCTCCGGCTGATTGGGAGGCTTAGGGGGCAGTGGGAATTGCTCTTCAGTAACAACATTTGCAGGAATGACGATTTCCGGTTTTTTATCAGTTGGTATTTCTTTGTTAGCCACTTCTGCTTCCAGCGTAGAGAGTGCTTGCTTTAGGCGATCCGATTGATCCAGGGGTGGGAGCTGGCCTGTTCCTTCATTGCTTGGTTCCTGAGGAATCTTCTTTCCTTTCTTTCTCTTCATGAGCCAAATGGCAACAAACAATGTTAAGAGAACTGCAATTACTCCTACGGCAATCGGGACAATCGGCAGCTCATTGAGTTGAGCTGCGAAGTGTGTGGACCCATTTTCTCCATTCTCCGGTTGTGTTTCATCCGGTACCGCCGATCCATCGTCTGCGGGAGCAGATGTATCCTCAGGGTGAATAATAGTGTCGTCAGTTTCTGTTTCCAGTTCAGGGTCTATAACGGCAGGTTCCAGATCCAGAGGATCCTCTTCCGGTTCAGTGCTTTTAGGAGGTCCAACTTCCACCACTTTTCCATTGCGGTAGAAAATGGGGGCAGGAGCTTCTGGCTGTATCTGATCTTCTGCAATAGGCAAAGGAGTCGTATCAATATCATTTTCATTTGCAGGCACGGTTGGATCGATACCGGTATCTGTATCCGGTGGGGAAGCTATGGATCCTGTATCTGTATCTTCCGGAGTGATATCACCAAGACCATCAAAGAGATCATCGATAGAATCGTCTGCATCAAGTTCATCAGCAAAAGGTTCATTAGTGATTTGTCCAAGAGTTGTATATCGTCCATGATCTATGTTTGTGCTTACAAAAAGCGAAAGGCATATGGACGCAAAGAGAACCGATGAGGCAATGAGGGAGCGTTTCATGTGTATTATATGTTCTATATATATTATACATCAAATATGCTTGTTATGCAATATATGCTAAATAACGGCGTTGACGCAGTAGAGACGTGCCGTTGGCACGTCTCTACTGCGCGCTTTCCTCCACCCTCCGCTCGCGGATAACGTTGACTTTAATCACACCCGGGTACGTCAACTCATCCTCAATTTTCTTTGCTATGTTCTTGGCCAATTCTGCCTGCTTAAGGTCGTCGATTTTATTCGTATCAACATACACTCGAATTTCGCGCCCAGCAGAAATGGCAAATGCTCGCTGCACTCCTTCGAAGCCCTTCGCGATATTTTCAAGGTCTTTGAGCCGCTTAAGGTACGACTCAAATGATTCACGGCGTGCACCGGGGCGAGCACCGGAAACCGCGTCAGCAGCAGCGACAATGAATGCTTCCGGAGATTCAATCGGAATATCTTCGTGGTGTGATGCGACACAGTGAATCACTTCGGGACGGATTTTGAATCGTTTACATATCTCCACACCGATATCCACATGGGTTCCTGCCACTTCATGGTCGAGAGCCTTGCCGATGTCATGGAGCAAGCATGCCTCCACAACTATGCGCGGGTCTGCCCCGATTTCTTCAGCCAGCATGCGCCCCAGATTCGCCATCTCCACGGAGTGTTTGAGAATGTTTTGCCCGTAACTTGTGCGGAACCTCAAGCGCCCGATAATTTTTAGTAGGTCTTGCGGAAATCCGGTAATACCCAGTTCTTCCGTCGCACGTTTTCCAAATTCCAGCATCATCTTGCCCACTTGCTCCTTCATCTTTTCCACAACTTCCTCAATGCGTGCGGGCTGGATGCGCCCGTCTTTTAAAAGTTTCTCCATTGCGAGCTTAGCCACATATCGTCTGGCAAGATCAAAACCGGAAATAACAATCGCACCGGGAGTATCATCAATAATAATATCCACCCCCGTCGATTGTTCGAACGCAATGATGTTGCGGCCTTCTTTTCCGATAATCTTGCCTTTTACATCATCAGAAGGAAGCTGAACAATAGTTGATGTCGATTCGGTTGCCACTTCGGAGGCATAGCGCTGAATGGCTTCAGAGAGAAGTTGTTTGGCTTCCTCTTCCACTTCTCCTTCCATGCCTTCTTTGAGTTGTTTGATGTTTGATGCAAAGTGTTGCGAGTATTCGGTTTTAAGTTCCTCCCAGAGCAGCTGCTTGGCTTGCTCTTCGGATAGCTTTGCTACGCGCTCGAGGGCTTCGCGGTGTTTAACGCTCGCTTCCGATAGCTCGATTTTCAATTTCTTCACTACCTCTTGTTGCGCTTCCAGTGCGGAGTGTTGCTGGTCGATTCCTTTTGCTTTTTCTTCCAGTCCGCGCTCTTTTTCTTCCAGGCGCGCCTGTTCTTTTTCCAACTTGCCTTCCAGTTCTGCTGCCCGCAATTTTGCTTCACTGATAATTTCTTTTGCCGCAGCACGTGCTTCGGCCTCGGCAGCTTTCACTTTGATTTCAGATTCGTTGATCTTGCTTTCCAGTTTTTGAAGCTCTTTCTCTTGTGTGTTGATCTCCGCACGAAGAGTTGCGCTCATTCGTTTTCCTTTAGAGAACCAGAACCATCCTGTAAGGAGTCCTAAAAATAATCCTCCAAGCAATGCAAGGAATACAATGACATAAAACGTTATGATGTTATCCATGAAGATTTGGGGCAGAAGTCAAAAAAAATTCTTCTGCCACTCTCTCGTGTCAGCACTTAACACTTCGTTCCATCAGAATTAATTCTTGGAAGCGATGGAAGCTTAAGTAAAAGGTGTCAGTGGGAAAAGTCATGAGGCTATCTAGCGGTTGGAAGCTTTCTAGAGAGAGTGTGAAGAACTCTGAATGTAGTATATAGGGGATTTGGCCAAGATGCGAGTGGTATGGGAATGGCTCTAATGAGCCAAAAAGACGAATGACAGCGACAAAGAGAACTTTACAATTGAGGTATTTATTTTCAGAAGACGTTCTATGGGGTCATGGAACGTCTTTTTCCTTTATTCAAAGCGGAAAACTACGAGAGTACAAAAGTATTTTATCAGCAGGATATACCAAGAGAGTCAACGCTCTGATTTCATAGATTACTTTATGGCTCATTCGAGTACTCTTCGTTTGGCCGTGCTTGCCGTCCTGACCCTCCTGGCAGGGCTTCTGTTGCCCGGGAAAACCTTTGTCCAAGAGGTAATACAAAGCGGGCAACAAGTGGTTATCAACGAACTCATGTGGATGGGGTCGGATATTAGCACTGCGGACGAGTGGATTGAGTTAGCCAATAATACTTCCGAGGAGGTTTCACTCAACGGATGGTCATTGAATTATTTGAAAAGCGGAGAAGAAGCGGTGATGATTGGATTCGAAGATGTTTCTATTCAGCCCGATGGGTTTTTCGTTATCAGCAATTACAGCAGTTCACAATCGAGGTTGGAAAGTGACCCCGATCTTGTGTTGAGTGCAGTGAGCCTTCCAAACACACAATTGCTTCTCAGGCTGCGCAACGCAAGCGGTGCGATTGTCGATGAGGTTGATGATGGAAGCGGTGCGCCATTCGCAGGAGAGAATCCATCGGGGACCGGAGCGAAGGCGAGTATGGAGAGGATTGATATGCTTGCATCAGGAACCGATGAGTCGAATTGGAGAAGCGCAACAGATTCGGTTGGGTTTGATGAAGGAGCTGAGATTTTTGGGACGCCGGGATTTGAAAATAGTGCGTCAAATGATCAGGAGCAGGTGTCTCCACCTTTGGATGATGATGAAGGTGACGATTCTGGAAGTGGATCTATTGTTCCTGATGAACCTGATCCACCAAATGTTTTGATTACGGAAGTTCTCGCCAATCCCATTGGACGGGATGATCAGGAGTGGATTGAGCTAATGAATTTTGGGACAGGAACAGTGAACTTGAATGGATGGTTGCTAAAGAAAAGAAGCAGCACATTTACGATTGCAAATGATTATCAACTGGAGCCCGGGCAAGCGATTGTATTTAGAAAAACTCAGACTGATATTTCACTTCGTAATCAGGGTGACACCATCGAGCTTTGGCACCAGTCGACACTTATGGATTCGTTGACGTATGCAGAAACGGCAGAGGAAGTCAGCTACGGCCGCGATCCGGAGGACCTTCAAACACTCACAGCCTTCTGTATTCCAACGCCTGGAAGCAAAAATACATTCAAGCAACTTGATCCAATCATCGTGATGCAATCGGGTGATGTGTGGGGCCGCGAAAAGCTTTCTGTGAATCTGATTGCGGAAGTAATGGAAGGATCTTTGAGTTCGGCTGAATGCAGGTGGGATTTTGCAGATGGTGAGCTGTATGACGGGTGCAATCCGCCGTCACATACATTTGAGGAACCTGGTCGCTATACGATTGAGTTGCTGGTTGATACGTATTGTTCGATGGGACTTAAGGAAGAGTTGTTGGTGGAGGTGCTAGGGGAGAAAGAAGAAAAAGAGGAAAAAGAAGAAAAAGAGGAAGAGAAAGATACAGAGGTAATGAATGGAACACAGGAGAAAGCAACAATGTCCAATCAGGAGCAGCCGTCCTCGGCTGCGGTCCTTCCAGAAAAGACATGCATACCAACCGTTTCTTCCGGCGTAATCATTTCAGAAATCTTTCCGGTGCCTTCGGATGGTGAAGAATGGATTGAACTTCAAAATTTAACAGACGAACACGTGCATCTTTGTGGATGGATACTCGATGATATTCAAAATGGGGGAAGCAAGCCGTGGATCATTAAGGAAGATTTCGACATCGCCCCCAATGGCTTCCTTGTGCTTACAAAAGACGAAACAGGTATCGCACTTAATAATGGCGGAGATGACGTGTGGCTTATTTCTCCTGATGGGTCTGTCGAAGTTGGAGTGACGTATCCGAAAATCAAAAAAGATTTCTCCTATAGCTTGAGGAGTGGACTCGCTCGCCGTGGCGGGCAATATATTCGCCTGGTGGGTCTTGGCATGGACACATCGGCGGGCGAGTCGACTTCTTTTTGTGTCACAGAGAAGGTGACGCCGGGGGAGAAGAATGTGTGTCCTGTGGAGTGGGAGAATACAGCTGAAGCGACGATAGCCAAAGCTTCAGTCGAATCTCTTAAGACCACAGCAGTTAAATCTACTTCAGCTCTGAAAGTAAAATATGTGAATGTGTTGCAGGAATCTGCTGAAATATCAGAAGGATCTCAGACGCTGTCCGGAGTATTTGCGAGTTTTGAAATTGAAGAACCGTTATCAAAACAGGTCATCGACGAGAGGGGGCCGCCGGCAATTTCTATAGCTGAGGTCATTATGGTAATTGGTGGTGTGTGCACCTCGGGATTGTTGTTTGCATTCAAGGTATTAAAAGGATGAAGCAATTACACAACCGACGGTCGGTGCGATTGAAAAATCATGGGTACACGCACGGCACATATTTCGTGACGATCAATGCGGTGAACGGGGAATGTATTTTTGGGGAGGTTGTGAACGGACGAATGTGTTTGAATGAATTCGGAAAAATTGTTCGTGATGAATGGTTACGCACGGAACAATTGCGTGACAATGTTTTGTTGGATTCATTCATTGTGATGCCGAATCATTTTCATGGAATTATTCGTATTGATGATGGGCGCCGTACGGGCACGGCGCGCCGTGCCCGTACGGCGCATCCCCCGGCGCATCCCCCGGCATTGCCCCGCCATTTCGGCAAACCCATTTCCCATTCATTACCAACGATCGTGGGTTCATTTAAATCCGCCGTAACTCGACGGATTAATGAATTGCGTGATTCACCGGGGGCGGGGATATGGCATCGCAATTATTGCGAACATGTCGTACGCGATATTCATGATTTAAACCGTATTCGGGCGTATATTGCCCAAAATCCGCAAAAATGGTTAAACCGCGATATTTGAGGAGAAATGAGGAATTGAACAGATAGCGTTGATTTTATTGAAGTTTTGTTATACAATAAAAGTGGAATAAGGAAACCTTTCCCAAACTTGATTATGGCTAATGGACCAGATGATGAATGGCCGGATGATGCTGAGGATGAAGAAGAAGAATATTTATTAGATGATACTGAATATGGCGATGATCCTGAACCTAAAGATGAAGATCTTGATTTAATGGTCGAAGAAGATGTAGAACTTGAAGATGGTTCTGGTGAATCGGGCAAAACACCTGATGAATTAGCTGCTGAAACAGGGGGGCAAGTTATTGATCTTGTAGGTGATGTGGTTGGGGGTTCTGAAGATGGTTCGGGTGATGGAATACATCTTGAAGATGATGGTATATCACCTTTTCCATTAACACCCCTTTCTGAAGTTGCAGAAGACTTGGGGGTGTCTCCAGAAGAATTGGAACGTGTATGTGCGCAACGTGAAATTGGTTTCATACCTCCAGGAGGCACGAAACGCAGTATATACGATGATGAAATTGATACATTAAGAAAAGAAGTAGAAGCGAGACGTGCTAGAGAAGCAATGGGAGAAGCAGGTGCTACAGAAGTACTCCCGCCTACAGCTAGAGTTGAATTAACTTCAATACACCCAATAACATTTGATCTTTCTTTTAAAACAAGTGAAGGTGATCAAGATGTCTATGAATGGAGAATCAATATTATGAGAAGAGATGGACAATTGATTTATCAAGAGGTTAGAGAAGCAAATTACGGACCTCACAGGATTCGTGTACCAGGCTCCCCCGGTTCTATTGAGTTTGTTATTGTTAATGTTACAAAAGGATCTGAAAGTTTGTGTAGATGGTTCTCGGAGAGTGAGCTTGGAGGTGAGTCTGCTCAGGAAGAGGTCGGTTTCGGTTCGGGGAGCAAAAAGAAATTCAGTATTGTTGCAGGATTGGGTTCCTTAGCTACTGGGATGGGTGCTGTTGCTAGAGGTGCGAAGAAAAAGGTAGCAGATGCTGTTAGTAATTGGACAACAAAAAAAAGTACTGGTGAAGAAAGCCCTGTGGATCCAAATGATTCAGAAGGAAATGTACCTGAGTCAGCGAGTCGTCAGCCTCAAGCACCGACGGGAGGGACTCCGCCTACTTCAGAAGCATCTCCGGGAGCATCTCCTGTGTCTCCATCACCACATCAACCACATAATCCGCATACTGCCGGCCCTCCGCAGCCTGAGGTGTCACCTATACTTATTAGTCTTGGAAGAAATGCAATTGGACAGCCAGGAAGTGGTGTGTTCCACTTAGAGGCTACAGAATTGTATGAAGCATTATACGATGCACAGAGGGGTCATGATGAGCCATTACATTGGGTGGTGAGAAGTGTCGAATCAGGGGAGCAAGATCATCGTAGACGTAATTTCCGAGATATTGAGGTTGTTGATCTAAGAAGTAGACCAAGTTCATATGAATTTTATCTTGCTAATAGTGCTAGCAGGAGAGTTTCTGATAGTAGAGAGTTCACTGTAGACACTGAGAATGTGGGTGATAGAACAGCAGGGGGCAGTGGTAATATCGGTGGAAATGGAACTCAAGGTGGTGAGGCACCAGAGGCTGGAGGCCCAAATGCTCCTATCCCACCTGTCCCACCAGTTCCTAATGGACCGAGAGTGCCAATGGATAGATATCCACTTGGCAATTCATTATGGCCTTCCTTCTTGCAGAAGGAAGCAATGCATTTGATGTATGGGCGGTATGCGGATCAATTCTCTTCCTTGCCAGGTGGCCTAAGAAGAGAGAGGTATCGAAAGGCGCATATAGAAGATGTGAAAACAAGCATGGGTTTAGATGCAAATAAACCAGATATGGTCGAAGTTATGAATCTGTTTAACAAGTGTGTAGATATAGCGATTAGATTTTCTAATCGGTGGTTTGAAGCGCCTAGAGCTCAACGCAATTTACCAGGTTTCGTAAGAGGGCCAAACTATGTTGCTAGTATTGAATCCTCGTTAAATCAGCTTCGTCAAAGTGCTGAGGCAGCATTTGATAAGATAGAAGATTATTATGTAACTGGAGGAGTAGATAGAGATATTGAAAAGAAGGAATTAGATGCTCGTTTGGAGTGGCTCCAGCATCTGTTAACTCATCTAAAGAGTCAGTCTGTTAGGATACCAATTAAGAGAGATAGAGGAGTAAAAGAAGTGTCGGATAGAACTCCTCAAAAAAATAAGCATAGTACTATCCCAACTGCCCCAGTCTTCAAGTCTATTGCTCAGCGTTCTGGACATGTGAAATTGCTCTCATTTTTCCATCCTGAGATGAGGAAGAGACAAGAGGAAGTAAGAAGTTTGCTAAACAGAATTAAGGCTTTTCGTAGAACACGTCCTGAGAAGAAGCCCTTAAGAAAGGCAGTGGAAGGGCCCAGAGCTTTGCTCGGATATGTTCCACGTGTTGTTTGGGAAAATGTAGTAAGTGTTAGGAATGCATTAATCAAGCTAGGATTGGGCGCAGTCATACTTAGTGCAGGTTATAATAAACTACCTTCAGGCTCTGGTCCCGGTTCTGATACGGCAGCCCCCCCAGATCCAAACCGTCCTCAGCAGAGACAGGGGGAAAGTGAAAGTGATTTTCAGACAAGAAAAGATACTGAGTCGCTACAAGAGTATTCTGAAGGTGCTAAGAGCTTTAAGGAATGGCTTGAAACTCAAGAATAATCTTCTAGTGGTTATTGTTCAAATTGAATTATTTGAGGAGTTAGTTTTTTGGGATTGTCTTTTTTGCACCCATTACTGATATTAAACCTGCAGGTGTTTCTACCTTTGTACTAATATTTATTCCTGTAACTTGGTAGTAAAGATTTGGATCGAAAGTCACAAGATTCCAATCGACTTGATCAATGCCAGCGGTCGCATTAGGTATTGCACCAGAAGCAAAGAGTTGCGCTTGTGTGATGATGCCTCTTCTAACCATTTCTTTTTTAATTTCATTCCAGCACGAATGATTATCATTGGGAAGTTTAGCGAGGAAGAGCGGAAATACATCTAATGCATAATTTGTGTCACTGTCAGCGGCATTTTCTTCTTCCAAAACAAGAACTGGATCGGGAGGTTTTGGAAGACTTACTACTGGTGGATTTGCTTTTATCCTGATTACAAGTGAAATGTATTTTCGATATTTATATTCTTTCAAGGCTTCTCCAACTGTGATATCAACCACATCAATGTTAGGACCAGGAGGTGCTCCTGGCGGCGGAGGACCTGGGGGTCTAGGAATACTTTTTTTACTTATCCGAACAGTTCTCAATGATGCACTCATCTTCATCTGTTCCCTCAGCCACTCCGTCAGTTTCTTCAATTGTGCAAGTGTGATTTCAACTGCTTCACCTGCGCTATGTCCCATTTGGATAAGCAGATCTCCAAGAGGCTCTCCTTTCTTCACTAAAAACCAGAATGAACCAGTTCCTTTATCGATAGTATTTTCAAGTCTTGTAAGTCCATTTCCATCGGCGTCTACGTACAGTGGATTTCCTGCTGCATCAATTGGAATTTCAACCGTAAGCCAGTTATCCAATTCTTCCCATTTATCAAATCCTTTATCCAAAAGTCCTGTTCCCTGATCATTATAGAGATATGGTTCAACATCATCTTTCCATACTTCACCTGCAGCCTTTGGAACAGTTGTTGTTACATAGGTCTGTACTTCTTGAAGTGCCTTCTTGGCTGCTTCATATGCGTCACCAGAAAGATTATTGAGGCCTACCAAGCCTTCCGAGATGAGCGACTTAATGGATTCGCCTGCGCCGTCGTAATCTGGAATTTTATCCCAGGCACGTTCAGTGTAGAGAACATCCATAAGAGTCCAAGAACCCGAAGCTTTTTGAATTTGTTGCTTCATACCTGCGCAAAAGCTCTTGCCTTCAGGTAGAGCATCATTAATGCGCTGCCTGAATTCATCTGGTAGGTCTGGGTCTTTTAGCAGTAGTTTCAGATCAATTTCCCAATCGGTCCAAATATTATCAAAGTATGTTCCATCGACATATTTTCCTCTCACAATATCTAGGCCAACGTGTGCCTCAGGGGTCTTCCCGTTAGTCTTGGCAATGTCTTTGAACATTGTGTCCGCAATATTAAGTGTCAAACTGATGCGCTCAGCAGGATCTAGATTTTTGAAATACGATGGGATGTGGTCTCCTTCACACATATCTTCCATAAAACCTGTGACACTTCCGGGAGCCTCTTTATTTCCAGATTGTCTCCACTTCTTTGCTTCGTCGTACCATTCTACGAATTCACCTGGGCTTTGAGTGAGCATTGCATCAAATACGATGCGTTCCTTTTTCCGACCCAGGCCCAATCGTTCATGGTAGTAATGATTAGCTGTTCCTTTGCCTTCTGGGCCACCGAAGGCCTGTCCGACGGTATCGCGCATTTCACGAATTCCCTTGGCTCCGCCTTCCCATCCCATGCGCTCTGCTTGTTCAGCGAGAAACTCTGTTGGTTCTACTCCGAACTTACTCTTTATAAATGCACCGGCGATAATAGCTGCGGCTGCATACTTCGTTAATGTCCATATTTTTGGATTGTTCTTTTGGAGAGTCCTAAATGCAAGATATGTAAGAAAAACAAGACCTACACTCATCAATGGGTGAGCTTTAAAATCATCCCACACATACTCTTTTGCGCCGTGGAAGAACTTCTCAACAGGATTGAGTTGCTTGCTCGTATTTAATGCCTCTTCAGTTTGTTCGTATGAAGTGAGTCTTTGCTCAAGGTCCGAATGTATGCTCGCAACTTTATCACTTGCATCTTTTAGTTTATCTTTAATATTTGGGTAGTCAGGATCAAGATTGTTTTCAAAATCTTTACGTTCCTGTTCTCCTTCCCGCGCTTTCTCTGACCAGATTGCAAGCGTCTTAAGCACATCATCGCCAAGTAATTTGCGCAGGTGCTCAAGGCGGCTGTCATTTGGTTCCTTACCAGCCGGAGCAATATAATCATCCAATTCTGTAATATCAGGAACATGTGATTTTTTGCTGTGCTTGCCCCTACCCCTACCTTTTCTACTCTTTGTTTGTTGCTCTTCTAATGCCTTACTTGTTAGGTAATCATACGCAAGCCATGGTTTGCGTGGCCATTCGGCAACATCCGAGGTTGCTACTTCTTCGCTTTGTATGCTCTCTCTTACTTGTGAAGCAATGATCGCTGCACTTATTGAAGTTGGCTTATCAAGCTGTTCGCTAGCTTTTGCTGCTGCTTCAGCTTCAGATTTGGCTTTTGCTGCCGCCAACTGCTTAGGAGTGGGGTTATTTTGGGGTGCCGCTGCTGGGTTTTGATTAGCCATTGATTGTTATAACTTATGTGCCTTTAGTAAGAGGCCAGCCAGGAGGCGTAGGTTCCAATGCCCAGTCCCAAAGATCTTTTGGCGACCTAGCGATTCTTCCTGCGGCATACGGAACTGCACGAATTACTTTGCCCACTCCTCCAAGTTTCTGTTGGCTTTCTGATGGTTCATCCTTTTTTGTTAGCCCATACCAAAGTCCTGCGAATGGTGAAGCAATTGTTCTTCCCGCTGCTTTTGCAACAGGAGCGGCAAATGGAATATTGAAATTAAGAATCATGTTCTTGGCTGCTTCGTATTCTTTAACTGATTGTGCAGCCACGGCACGTGCAATTCTTTTCGCAGGTTTCCAGCCTAATTTATCAAGACCTCCAAGCAAGATGGATGGAATTCCAATGGTGCCACCTGCAAGCATTGTTTTCCAAATACCTGCTTTTGGTCTGTTCCACATCCAGCCATGTGCACGACCAAGTCCATAAAGACCCGCACCAGCAATTGCAGACCAGATTCCAAGAGGTGCAGCACCGGCAATTGATGGTATGACTGCAGCAGAGGAGGGTGCAACATTTAAAAGTGCTGCACCTGTTGCCTGGCTTAATGCACCAAGTGCTTGTACACCTGATGATGCAGCAGTGGAAAGGAAAGGTATATTTGTGATCATGCTGGCTCCAAGAGTTCCTGCTCCAGCTGCAAAACCGCTTACTGCGAGAGAAGATGGAACACCCCACTGGCGCTTGAGCCACTGTGGGCCTCTTTGCCATTCTTGCCTGAGCTTGTGGTAAACATAACCACCGAATGCAAGACCGAGCACACTGGAAGTTATTCCTGTGGCCAAAGCGGGTGTTGCAGTAGCCATTTTCGTACCGATGGTACTTAGGCCCCACTCAAGAGCTGTTGGAGATGCTACTCCTATTGCTGCTCCTACACTCTTCCCAATCTTTGGATGATTAGGAGCCAAGTGTTTTCCCAGATACCATCCAAGTCCACCTCCGGCAGCCACGCCTGCAAATGCCGGTGCAGTAATGCCGTTCCGTGCAAGATAAGCAAGGTACGATGGAATGAATGCAGTTGTACCGACTGCAGCAGCTGAGCGAGCCATGTTGATTCGTACCGGCCCCCGATCAACTATAGCTTCTCCATGATGCGATCGTACTTGCCGGCCAACTTCTTCGTAGAATTCACGAGCTCTGCGAGGATCACGTTTAACTTCTTCTGGAATATGAACTTCTCCTGCATTTTGCCCACCTTGATTCTCCGGTTGCCCTACGTTGTTCGAATCTTCTCTCGCATTACGATCGCTTGGGCTTCCACGTTCAGGATTATTTTGTCCATGGGTAGGACTTCTTGGTCCAATATTTGCAGTAGCTGCCCCACCGCTTGGTTCTCTTTGAAACAGCCTAATCATTTGACCCCTATTCCCTTCTCTGCCCCTCTCGGTATTCCTCTCTGCAAATTTCTGAACATACATATTTTCAAGTCGCTCTTCTTCACTATCGGATCCTTCATTCAATTTCCACACGAGCCGGTGCTCGCGGTAGATGGGATCACCACTGTTAGTTTTGGTGTGTTTGTTCAGCATAAAATCCAATCATTATACCGGAAAATGCGGTTTGTCTCAATGATGTAATAGTAAACAAAAACATTAAAGAATATTTATGTCAATCGAAGAGAAATCAATTCGCTTTCATGCGAATCTTCTGTATCCTTTCTCCAACATGGCTCTGTTGATCCTCGCTGACGGTACCTCCTTCCAGGGGCAGCCGTTTGGTTTTTCAGGTGATACTGACGGAGAGGTGGTATTCAACACAGGAATGGCTGGTTACGTAGAAAGCCTCACGGACCCCAGTTACCGTGGGCAAATACTCACATTCACATATCCATTAATTGGTAATTATGGAGTTCCAAGCGCTGAGTCTAACCAATGGGGCTTTAGCGAGAATTTCGAGAGCGAGGCTATTCACGTTCGTGGTGTCATCGTTGCTCAGCAAAGTCCGGACTTTAGTCACTTCAAAGCAGTGAGCTCATTAAATAACTGGTTGGAGCACCACAAGATCCCGGGGATTACGGGTATAGATACACGGGCGCTTACGAAGAAGCTCAGGGAGCATGGTGTTATGTTAGGTAGAATCGTACAAGATCGGAATCCGGAATCCGGAATCCGGAATTCGGAAACAACGGATATTGAGGATCCAAACACTAAAAACCTTGTTGATGAAGTAAGCGTGAGGGAAGTTAAAACATACGAACCCGAATTCCGAGTTCCGAATTCCGAGTTCCGAACCGTTGCTGTGTTCGATTGTGGAATTAAGAATAACATTCTACGTTCATTTCTTAAGCGCGGAGTTAGGATTCATCGTTTGCCGTGGGACTTCGATCTGGATGGATCTGATCTGGAGTACGATGCTGTCTTTATTAGTAACGGCCCTGGTGACCCCAAGATGTGTAAGGAGACAATTACACAAGTGGCTAAGAGTATCGAGCAGGGGATTGCAACTTTTGGAATTTGCCTCGGTACTCAGATTCTGGCTCTTGCAGTAGGTGGTGATACATACAAGCTCAAGTACGGTCACCGCGGAGTCAATCAGCCTTGTATTGAGCATACCCTCTCCCCCAGCCCCTCTCCCACAGGGAGAGGGGGGCACTCCGTTAAAGGAGGGCACAAGTGCATCATCACATCCCAGAATCATGGCTTTGCGGTAGATGAGAAGAGTCTGCCAAGTGACTGGAAGGTCTGGTTCACGAACGCGAATGATGGGACTGTTGAAGGTATCCGTCACAAGTCTGGTAAGTTCTTCGCAGTACAGTTCCACCCGGAAGCAACACCGGGACCGGAGGATGCCAACTACTTGTTTGATGAATTTATTAAGATAATAACGAGCGCAGTAGCGCAGTAGCGCAGTACCAACATCTGATTTTGTACTGCGCTACAACCTACTGCGCTAAAGTAAAGTTTTGCTAAAGAAACAAAGACAGTGTTATATGTATCCTTCCATATGCACCCGCTCCTTTGGGATGCTCCATTCCTCCAGACACAGCCTTTTCACATCGCTCGTCATTGCCGGATTTCCGCAGAGGCAGATCGAGCGTTCTTTGAAGTTTTCAATCGTAGGGATGACTTCCTGCACTCTCCCTTTCAGGCCTTTCCATGTTGGCTTTGGTTCGGAGAGTGTGATGTGTATTTGGATATTTGGATGAGCAGATGTCAGTTCTTTGTGCATGTCTGCCCAAAAAATATCTTCTTCGGCAAAGACGCCAATAATCAAATCTATCTTACGATTCTTCCCAGCTTTGAGTGTAGAAAGAATGTGTGAACGAAACGGGGTTATTCCGACTCCTGTACAAACATAGAGACAGTCACAGTCATCTTTACTGTCGAAGGTGAAGTTGCCAAGGGGCCCCTGAATACGTACCTCATCACCCTCCTTAAGTTGTTCCTCAACCCATCTCCCGGCTCTTCCACCCGGCTTCACTTTGATAACAAAAAGCAGATCCTCTTCATCGGGAGTGGATGCGATTGAATACGCACGTGTTTGAATATCATCCGGATTATCAATGAGTGGAGCATCAAGAAGCACAAATTGACCTGGTTCAAATGTGAATCCTTCTGGCTTTGTGAACCGTACCTCATGCACATTATGTGTGATGAGTTTATTTTGGGTGCAGGTGACTGTATAACTGGGGGTTCTCATTGTTAGAACTATACACGAACTTTTCGCTTACTCACTTGCTCGCTGGTTCGCTTTTGTTTCTGCATTGTTGAGCAAGTGAACAGAATCAATCACTGATAGATTAGGTGGGCTAATAAGCGAATAAGTGAACCAGCTAGGAAACGTTTGGAAGTACAATTTCCCCCATCTCAATCATTTGAAGTACCTTCGGGTACCACTCTTTCTCCAATGCCTGGATGCGATCCTTAAGAGAATCCTCAGTATCATCTTCTTTAACTGCACAAGTTTTTTGCACAAGTATTGGCCCTGTGTCTACACCTTCATCGATAATGTGGATCGTCATTCCGGATTCGGTGTCACCGGCTGCCAGTGTCTCTTCAATCCCGTGAGCTCCGGGATGTTTAGGAAGAAGCGCAGGGTGTACATTTACGATGCGCCCCTCCCATTTTTGAACGAACCAGTGAGTGAGGATGAACATCCAACCCAGTGCGCAAATCACGTCCACCTTGCCCAGCTTGCGAATCGCCTTATCAAGTTTCTTGTTAAATTCCTCACGCTGCTGCCCATGTTCTCTTTCGACAATCGTTATGGGGAGTCCTGCGTTCTTTGCTTTTTCTATGCATCCACGATCATCTCTGTCCGTCACCAGCCCCAGGCATTTTGCCGTGAGTGATCCGTCTGCTATGCGGTCCAGGACTGCCTGGAAGGTAGTGCCGCGAGATGAGCTGAGGACGATGAAGTTCATGGCTATCATTTTATAGGTAAAAAAGGAAAAAAGGGAATTGCACCAAGTTTGTGCACTAAGGATGACAACACCCTCCCCTTATGGGTAAAAAAGGAAAAAAGGGAAAAAAAGGATAAAAGGGAATTGCACCAAGTTTGGGTACTAAGGATGACAACACCATCCTTTTTTGCCCTTTTTTCTCTTTTTACTTTTTCTCCTACTCCTCAGATTATTCCGTGAAACAAATCCTCTTCAGGCTCGATCCCCGGCACCCATCCTTCAAAGTCAGAAAAGGGAATACCGTGGTCACGGATAATGACTGCAGGAACAGAAGCATCAGTATTGCCCATAATGATATTCGCAGCGGTTGCAAGCTGATCTGCCCGTGCTTCCTGTGTCATGGTCATCTCTCTCCCAAACAGGTATTTCTTCCCGCGCATGTCTTCCAGCGGATTAAATCCACTGACCACGAGTGCTATTGCAGTTACGCCAATTCGTCTTGGACGACAGCAGGAGTCTGTGATGAGCAAGGCAACATCTTTGTCTGTTTTGTCTTTGAGCTCTTTTCGAAGTTGATGGACGGACGCAACCGGATCCCTTGGCCATCCGATCGTATAACCTTCCGGGATATTCGACTGATCAAGCCCTGCGCTTGCAGCCATGATAGTTCCTTCTTTTAGGCCCTCAGGTTTGAGCTCAGTCAAAACCGCATGCTTGCATTTTCCGACCACTTTTCCATGCAGACGCTGAGTTTCATTCAGCATCGCCTGCCTGAGCTCAGGAGTTTTTCCACAGTGCTCAGAGAGATCTTTAGCCTCAGTACTCACTTGAATATCTTCCAAAGAAATGGCTGCTCCTTCCACTGTTGCGATGGCTTTTGACGAAAGTGCGAGAATGTCACCATCTTCAAATACTGCATTCTCAGTAAGAATGGAGACAAGGTCGTCGCCTTCTCTGAGCAGCGGAGTATGGATTGGTAGCAGTTGCATGTGCTACATCCTACTGACTGTTGGTCAGTTGGTACATGTTTGGAGAAAGGAAACCAAGGAATCCAAAGAAACCGAAGAATACAAGAGGGTTTACATATTTCATACACGAGAGCTATATCATGTTCAACATCACCTCCTCGGATTCCCTGGTTTCTTTGAATTCCTACCCATGAGGTTTGCTCAAAAAAACAAACCGTCACTCATCATTACCACAGTTGAGCAGGAGAATCCTGAACAAGAACAACATTCGTCTCAACAGTATTTGTCTGCAGATTCACCATCGTGAGTGCGACCTTGAGTGCGATACCGGACGGATTGTGTACGAGGAGTGTGTCGGGGTACTGCGGGATTGCAAATGTCACGGAAGCACCCGCAGGAATCCGGTAGCGGGTGAATCCGAATGATGTGTCCTCTTGCGTGATAGAACTTAAAGGAACATTGCGAACTTCTTTGCGCTGCCAGCCGCTTGGTAAGCTGATGAAGACCATCTCTTCTCCTTCTTGTCTTATGTCCATGAGCCCTTTTCCTTTCAGTTCACTTGCACTGAGCGAGAGCGAGAGGGGTAGCTCGTGCTCCACACCGATCTCCACGCGTACAGGTTCAAACGCGCTTTCTTGTACCGACGCACGAAAACTATGAACAGAAAAAACCGCAATCACCGCAGCGGTGACAACTAAAGCGAACATGTGCTGACGAATGGACGACATAGTTTCATTCTACACTAATCTGCTTCTCTGTTATTGCGTTGCACGCAAATTGACAACGGACAATGGACAATGAATACTGGTATTTCAAAGCTTAAGGCTTCTGCGCTGCTCATTGTCAATTGTCAATTATCAATTATCAACCTGTGGTGAGCTTATCGAACCATTGTCAATTATTCATTCCATTTGACGTAAAAGTACAGAATATTTTGTTGATGAAGGAGAGCCGTGGTATAATAGATGTGCATGGAGATCGATCCTCACACGTTACAGAAGATCCTCCAGCGCATATATCAACAGATGCGTTGTCCGCAATGCGGGAGCCGCGTACCGGTTGACTTCTCTGCGGTGCGTGTTGTTGCAAATAATGCAATGCTCTTACAACTTCAGTGTGACAGTTGCAGTGCGTTTATTGTTCTGCATGCGTCGCTACAAGGATCAGATGATATAGCAGCTCAGCTCGAGAGTGAAAAATCGACTTCGAACATTTCTTCTACGCTTAATCTCGCAGTAGATGAAGCAGAGATGCTCAATAAAGCTTTGGAAGAGTCCGGTGGGTCGTTTGAAAAACTTTTTAAGAAGTATGGAGTAGGAGAGGATCAAAAGCCGTAAGTTTCCCAAGTGGTTTTCTTATGTCATCTAGCCGACGTTTCTCCGGTGGTTGCACTTTCCTCCTCGTTTTGATCGTTGGTGGGATGCTGCTTGTTGGATGTGATTCAATCAAAGACCGCCAGGCGCGTGTCATGAATATCCTGAGTGGTTTACGGCTGACAGCATCCGGTGTGGTTAGTACCGCTACTGATCAGATGAAAGGAGCAGTGGATACAAGCAAGGAAGTGGTAGATAAAGTTAAAGGAGGAGTGGAAGACGTGAAGAAGCGTGTTGATTCGGTTCAAGAGGGTGTTGAAAAGATTCAGGAAGGTAAGAAGCTGATTGAAGAGGGGTTGGGGACTGGGGAGGAATAAATAAGCTGGTTCAGTAATTTATACTTTTTATTCTTTTTTGAACGATCAAAAAAGAAACAAAAAAATCGTTGGCAAACGCAAACTCACTCGCCTGCCTGCCGGCAGGCAGGTCGCATAGTTCCTTTCTGTAGTATGAAGCTCGCAGAGACGAGTCAGCCGCTGTGGCGTCTGCTCGCCATCTGCTCGCAAAACACCATCCAAAAACTTATGCTCCTCGCTTCAGCCTTCGCCCCACTTCTGTGGGACTACGGCCGACAGGCAAACATATGCGTTTGCCAGTACCGACTTATTACCCTGAACCTCTATCAGAAATCCACTCTTTTCCTTGCAAGTGTCTTTTATAAGGGTAAAATCTTCAAGAAACCACCGAAGTTTCCCTACTGATTGAGACGATCAGCCCGGGGGAGCTGCGGTCTTTCATATGTTAAAACGTTATTCGTTACTTCGTTATTTCGTTCTCAGCAACCATAATCTAAGTATTTGAACGAAATAACGAGATAACGAAATAACGAATCCCTTACCCATTTCACATTACCCCTTACCCCTTTCACATTACCCCTTACCCCTTTCACCTTACCCCTTACCCCTTTCACCTTACCCCTTACCCCTTTCACCTTACCCCTTTCACCTTACCCCTTACCCCTTTCACCTTACCCCTTTCACCTTACCCCTTACCCCTTACCCCTTTCACCTTACCCCTTACCCCTTTCACCTTACCCCTTACCCCTTACCCCTTACCCTTTAATCCCATGCCCCCCTCCCGCCCCGCCGCCGCCGCAACCGATTCATTTGATGCGGTTGCCCTATCCATTGCGAGTCCGGAAGATATTAGTGCCTGGTCCCGCGGAGAAATAACCAAGCCCGAAACTGTTAACTACCGTACACAACGAGCGGA
>JBDRFD010000022.1:0-19223 GCA_043819035.1 Patescibacteria group bacterium
TCTTGTCGTAGGCGATGGAGAGAAATGAGGCTTGGGCAGACATGAGAAGATTGGGAATGTGGCTAAGAGATGCCACAATCCTACCATTTTCACACTCAAAATGGAACTACATGTGAGTGGTGTTTTTCAGAGGTTCCCTAATCACCTAAAACCTTTTTTGGTCATGTATTACTTAATGTAAAGGTTACCTTCTTGCACATGATAATATTTTGCTTATGATAGTGACATGTTACGTGTTGCACTTAACGGATACGGTCGCATAGGCCGCAATGTACACAGACAGTTCGTTCAACGGTTCTCGGATCAGATTGATGTGGTCGCTATTAATGCATCTTCTGATGCCCAAATGCGCGCATACCTTCTAAAGTATGATTCTTTGCACAAGCGTTTCCAAGGTACTATAGAAACGAAGAACGACGATACTATTCTGGTAAATGGGAAAGAAGTTCGAATTGTTAAAGAGCGTGATCCTGCAGCCTGTCCGTGGAATGAATTAGAGGTTGATGTTGTTGTGGAGGCTACAGGCAAGTTCAGAACACGCGATAAGGCACAAGGGCACCTGGATGCGGGTGCGAAGAAAGTTATGGTTACGGCTCCTATGAAGGATGACACACCTACATTCGTCAAAGGTATCAATGATGATCAGATGACAGCGGACATGGATATCCTCTCCAATGCATCTTGTACAACCAACTGTATTGCACCAGTGATTAAAATTATTGATGAATCCTTTGGTGTTGAAAATCTGCTCGTAAATTCTGTGCATGCGTTTACAGCTTCACAGAATTTGCTAGATAACAAGGACAAGGATGGAAATGACTTGCGTCGTTCACGTGCTGCAACTTTATCGATGATTCCGACGAAGACTGGAGCTGTGAAAGCATGCGCTGACATATTTCCGCATCTGAAAGGCAAAATTGACGGTATGGCATTTCGGGTACCTGTCCCCACGGTTAGCTGCGCGTACATGGCATTTTTCCTCCGAAACGAAGCAACAGTTGAAAGTATCAATGAGAAACTAAAAGAAGCTTCATTATCGGGTCCTATGAAAGATATCCTCGCTGTTTCAGAAGATCAGTGCGTATCGATTGATTTCCAGACAGATCCACACTCTTCCATAATAGATGCTCCTTCAACCAAAGTTGTGGATGGAAAAGCAGCACAGATCTTGAGTTGGTATGATAACGAATGGGGGTATGCGATGAGAGTTACCGAAATGGTAGTTAAATTGGGGGCTTTTCTTTAGTAAACAAGGCCAAAAACCCAAATCACAAGATCCAAATCCCAAGCAAAATAAAAGTTCTAAACTTCAAAACACTTTCATTTTGGGTTTTGGGGCTTGTTTTGGGATTTGGGATTTGGGATTTGGTGCTTTACACTACCAATACTATGGAATCCTCCCACTGTGCATTGCCAGAGCGAATATCACTTAACTATCACCTGTTTCACAGGGCACAGGCACCCCATGACTTGCGCCACCTCATACTCGATATATCCCGTGCTGCGAAGTACGTCAGCTATGCCATACAAACATCCGAATCCGGTCTTGCAGGGGGTACAAATATCTCTGGTGAAGACCAATTGAAGCTTGACGTTTTAAGCGATGACATATTTCGACAGCATCTCTGTGAGAGTGAACTGGTGAGTTGTTACTCTTCTGAAGAGCAGGAGGAAGTTATCGAACTCTCTAAGAACGCGCCATATAGCGTAGTCTTCGATCCTTTGGATGGATCATCACTTGTTGAAGCGAATTTCGCGATAGGGTCCATTGTTGGCATTTACGAAGGTGATACAATTCTTGGAAGAAAACCGAGTGAGCAAGTCGCTGCGCTCTATGTTCTATATGGTCCACGCACAACACTCATTTACTCAACCGGCAAAGGTGTCCATGAATTTATTCTGAATGATGTGGGTGAATTCATTCTTCTAAGAGAATTCCTGGGAATTGCTGATGATGCTAAAAACTACAGCCCGGGCAATCTGCGTGCCTTGAAAGACAACAAAGGGTACAAATCTGTGATGCAGGAATGGCTTGATAGTGAGCTCACTCTTCGTTATTCAGGTTGCATGGTGGCTGATATCCATCACATTCTCTCCAAAGGTCAGGGTATCTTTGCGAATGTTGGCGGGAGCAAATATCCAGAAGGCAAGCTTCGTCTCGTCTTTGAATGCGGACCATTTGCCTATCTCATTGAACAAGCCGGGGGGAAAGCGTCTGATGGGACACAGCCTATTTTGGATAAGGAAATAACTGATCTGCATCAACGCACTCCTATCATTATTGGTTCGAAGAATGAAGTGGATAAGGTATGTAGTAATCTAATTAGAAGTTAACTCAATGTCATACGCGGTGACTGCTCACTGTTCTTGCGAATACCACGTGCAAAATGGCTAAAGCCACACGCTTTTGTTCGTTATCCCCGCAGTTAAATGCGGGGTTAACGAACGACTAGAAATGGGCTTTAGCCCTACTAATTACGATACCCAATGTTAAGCCAGTGTGCAGTCACATATACGCCTTCGTTTTAAAAGGACAAATTTGTGCGGCTTTGATATGGAATTGGTATTACTCTTTAACCTTTAAGGTGATAGGTGATAGATTATTGCGTTTTTAATACTGTTTAACCTATTCCCTCTTTACCTAAATCACGCATCAATCCCAGAAAGGTTCTTTGAGCGCCTTCCCGAGAGCATCATCAAGGGGCTGGCTTTTATCGGATTCCTTTTCCTTTCCTTCGAGCTTATAAAGCTTTTTCATGGTTCGATATGATCCCCATGGATAATACTGTTTAATTTGCTTTCTGATCTTTTTGAATTTCTTATCTTCTTTATCCGGAATTTGGGCAATTGTTTTTTCTTTTAATTCCATAAGTAGCGGTTTTGCATTTCCGTCTTTTGTCCATTCAACCAGGCCTTTCACCTCACGGCTCTTGGGGTCGACGTACACAAAATCACTATCTTTGTAATCAGGCATGAATATTAATGGATAATACGGTGCTCTTCTGGTCCGGTAGGGGGTGGAGGAGGCGGAAGAGGATTGTAAGATTCTTTTTGTTGTAATGACTCTTTCTCATTCGGGTGATGAAAGAAATCATGTACTTCTGATTTTCTCTGTTCCTGCATTCTGAGAAATGATTCAAGTACGACTGCAATACTTCCAATAAGCGCCACAATAATTCCGAATCGTATTTCAATGCGTGAAAACTCAAAAGTAACTTTCATGAGAACCGATAGGGCGGCAACAATCAAAACGGTTGATTGAACACCCAAGAATAAACGAATGTGCTCTTTGTTGTGTCTGCGAATCAACGGAGGTCCTCCGGTGAGCGGAATGAGTGTAATTAACAGGACAAAGAGATTAATGAGAAAAACAGCAATGCCAATAAAAGATGTGAAGAATCCAAAGCCTGAATAGGAGACTGCGTCACTTCCAAGCATAAATCCGCCGGTCCATGGAAGAAAAACACCGATAAGTGCGAGAAGAGCTCCTCCATTGAGAATCTGCTCTTCTAAATCAAGAGACCGAATACGTCGAAATATTGATGCTGCCATATGAGAACAGTGTAGCAAGTGTAGGTAAGAATCTCTAGATGTAGTTGGGGAATCCGAAAAGGTGATAGGTTTTAGGCTTAATAGGTTTAGGGAATAGGTTATGAGGGGGCAGGTTTTTCTTTTATCAACCTTTTCACCTTAAAAAACTATAACCCAAACCCTGCCTGCCGGTAGGCAGGGCAGGCAGGCTAATCACCTAAAACCTAAAACCTTTAACTGACATGTAACAAATACATACTATACACTACTATTATGCCAAAGATTGCAATAGATGTACGGGAAGCGTGTCGTGAAAAACGAACGGGAAAGGGGCAGTGGACCTATGGTTTTACCTCAGAGCTCCTCAAGCGAAGTGCAATTGAAGTGATCCTCTTGTCGGATCAAGAAGTACCAGCTAACTGGCGTAATAGTGCCTCAAAGATAATTTCATTTCAAAAGGGTCTTCTATGGCACTTTAAAGTAGCCAAAACCCTTAAGACTCTATCGAATCTCGATTTATATCTCAGCCCCACGAGTTATATTGTCCCTGCTCTACTGGGAAAGAAAGTTAATGTAATTCCTGTCGTACATGATTTAATTGCATTCAGAAGTGAGCAACATGACAGGAAAGCTAGAATTGTAGAAAAGTCTCTTCTTAAGAGAACGCTTCTAAAAGCCGCTCATATATGCACTGTATCCGAGAGTACGAAAAATGATTTACTCAAGAGATATTCTTTTCTTGAGTCTGCAAAAGTAACTCCTATCTTAGCAGGACCTATGCGGGAGGATGAAGCTTTAAATATTCCTGATCACAAAACAATCCTCTGTGCAGGAACATTGAGCCCACGCAAAAATCAACTCAGCCTCATTGAGGCTTACCGTATGCTTCCAAAAGAACTTAAAGAGCAATTCAAGTTAATTCTTATTGGGGGGCGTGGATGGCATGATTCAGAGATACTTAAAACTATTAAAGAAACTCAAGGAGTTGAATGGAAAGGTCATGTAACAGATGATGAGTATGAAGCACTTATGCGCAGCTGCACAGTATTCGCGCTCCCCTCTCTGTACGAAGGTTTTGGGCTGCAGCTTCTTGATGCACTCAAACGCGGGGTACCGATCCTCACTTCGAAGCGCGGAAGTATTCCTGAAGTAGTCGGTGACTGTGCAGTTTTCATCAATCCTGAGGATAAAGCAGACATTGCACAGGGATTAAGGAGGATTCTTACCGATGAAGTTCTGAGGGGGCGCCTAAAAACACGTGGACCTGAGTACGCAGAGCAATATTCTTGGCAGCATTCGGTTGATCTCTTCATGCAAGCAGTCCATGATATTTAAGCCCTATGATCTCTTTTAACCGCATCGGCATCACCGTGAAATCGGGTCTTGATCACAAGGATGAGGCTGTTAGCCGTGTGATAGAGATACTAAATGGTCTTGATGTAAAGATCTGTGTTGATGCAGAGCGTACGAGTGATCTTGCTTGTGCCAAGGGATTAGATCATATGAAGGCAATTGAAGATATTGATCTCCTCATCGTCATTGGAGGAGATGGAACGATTCTGCGTGCGGTGCGCGAAATGAAAGATTTCTCGATCCCCATTCTCTCTGTGAACTGGGGAACGGTCGGGTTCCTTTCAGAGATTGATTTGGAAGAAGCAGCTGAGCTCATTCCAAAGCTTCTCCAAGGAGAAGGAGTGATCGAAGAACGCGGCATACTTCATGTAAGTGCTCTTCGTGATGGATCTGAGATCTTCACGGGGTCGGCTCTCAATGAAGCAGTAATAGCACAAGGAACGATTGCACGGCTTGTGAACTTGAAGACAACCGTGAATAGTGAGGAGCTTACAAACTACCATGCGGATGGTTTGATTATTTCCACCCCCACAGGTTCCACTGCGTATTCTCTGGCAGCAGGTGGTCCTGTCGTGTACCCCACACTCAATGCGATGATTTTGGCTCCAATCAATCCCTACAGCTTCAGCCAAAAGCCGATTGTTATTCCTGGGGAATCGGAAGTAGAAGTGGAGGTGAGTACGAAAGAAAATAAATTCCAGGATACCGAAGTGGTATTAACCATCGATGGGCAAGTCTACATTCCACTCCAGCGCAATGACCGCGTGAAAGCGCACATTAATTCAGAGACGGTGAAATTCTTGCGCAGAAAACAGGATACATTCTTCGCCACACTCAGGCGGAAACTGAAGTGGGGCGAGAGGGCAGGAGAGAATTAAGTTGAGGAAAACACTGAAAGAAGGCGTCTCCGCACGTATTCATCCCTCGTTGATTCAACATGCCAGAAACTCAACACGCGTGCGTCTTCAGCATCACTTGATTCGAGAAAAGTAAAAAGTAGGTCCTTTTTACTCTTTCCAGCATTTTGTGTTATCGCTGAGAGTCCTCTGAGTAACGTTGCCTCATAAATTTTATTATGAGTAACAACGAAAACATGACAGTACCTTTTTCTTCGGCTGAGAATCTGGTGACCTAATTCTGGTCCAATATCATTCAACCTTGGATACATATTGATTACATAGTCAGCATCAAAACGTGAAGCATTTACTGCTGCCTCCATCTCTTCGTCGTTCGCGTGAATTGGAGGATGACTAATATGACTATAGTGAATGTTCATTCCATCAGCAAATGCGACACGTTTAAGTTGATCAAGAAAAACTGCGTTATGGGTATCAAGATCATCCACATGTGATTTGTGTCGTTCTGGGTCACCAGATTCTTCGAAGACACAACAGTGTATCTTTGGGTACATGGTGCGCTATTTTTACATTTATAAGTTAATTGTCAACTTCTAATAATCATTTCTTCTCTACCCTGACCCGTCCCAATCAATGCTATAGGAACATCTGTTTTCTCTTCGATGTATTTGATGTAGTTCTGAGCATTCTCCGGCAAGTCTTTAAATTCCGTCATCCCCACGGTGCTGGCTTTCCAGCCAGGAAGCTCTTCGTAGACGACATTTCCGTTGTCATAACCAACACCTACAGGAATCGTCTCTTCATCGTCTAAGACATCAAGCTTTGTAATGTTCCAGTGGGATGTGCCGTTGAGCATGGCGGATTTTCTCAGATCATCAATATGAAGCCAGCCGCAGCGGCGTGGTCGTCCTGTAGTCGCACCGTACTCCCCTCCTCGCTCACGCAGGCGATCTCCTGTTTCTCCCTCTACTTCTGTTGGGAAGTTTCCTTCTCCCACACGCGTGCAGTAGGCCTTGGCAATGCCGATGCAGGAGTTGAGTGATCTTGGGGGCAATCCCAATCCCTGAAGAGCACCTGCAGACGTTGTAGAACTGCTTGTTACAAACGGATAGGTACCGTGATCGATATCCAAAAGAGTTCCTTGTGCACCTTCAATGAGGATCTTCTTTCCTTTTCTTAAGAACTCATGCAGCAATATCACTGTGTCGCTCACGCTATCTTTTAAAACTTTTTGTGCTTCCTTAAGCTGCTTCATTTCAGTTTCGAGATCAACATCAAGTCCGTACGTCTGTTTAAGTTCTTTTGCTATGCCATGAAGTTCTTCCGTGAGGTCATCACAAAGCCGCTCAATGCGGATACCTGTACGCTTCGCCTTTTCCATATATGCAGGCCCAATGCCACGCTTGGTGGTCCCAATCCCCTGCTTACGCAGTTCTTCCATTTTTGCATCCAGTTCTTTGTGATAATCGAAGAGGATGTGTGCCTCTTGTGAAATACAGAGGCGAGGGACAATGTCTACGCCGGCTTCTTTCAGTGTCTTGATTTCCTCGAGGAGCGTTGGCAAATGGATCACCATTCCGCTGCCCAGCACCACAGGTTTCCCTTCATGGAGGCATCCGGAAGGCAGTAAGTGGAATATGTGCTTTTTTCCTTCTACAACGATTGTATGCCCGGCATTTGCTCCTCCGCAGGCGCGTGCGATCACATCAAAGTGCTCTGAGACGATGTCGGTTGCCTTCCCCTTCCCCTCATCTCCCCACTGCGCGCCGATGATGGCGCTGACTTGACCGAGTGACGAGAGAAATTCTTGCACGTGCAAATAATAGCATGTTCCTATATTACTTGATACCCCTCGCCACGCTTTTGCGTGGCTTCGGGACATTGCCTCGCAGATAAAGTTGATCGCAATCTATGATTTAGTTCTTCTATTGTAGGGCAAGAAGGGAAGAGGCCTGTTCTTTTCTGCATTCCAACACGAGTCCATTGCATGCTGAGTGGTTCTGAGCTGCATTTACAAGCGGCGTGATTACATCAAGTCCTTCCTTACCTGCGAAGAGCGCAGACTTTGGCTCAAAATGGACGTCCGGTGACACAGCTTCTCCTTCCGGGATATATGGGAGATTACTGACAAGGAGAAAAGGAACATCCAGATCGTTGATCGGATCGAGGTTTTTGCCACTACGAAACTCAATGCGGTTTAGAACGTCATGCTTTTGAGCATTCGCACGAGCTACTTCCAATGCATCATTGCTTACGTCAGTCGCGATGAACTTGAAGTTTGGTAATTCCAATGCGAGAGTGATTGCGATGCATCCGCTTCCGGTTCCAATATCAACAATTGTATTTATAGCAGATTCAATATTTAAACATTTGTTCAAATATTTAGAGAAACAGACAATTCCTGTATCAACTTCACGTACCCGCTCTTCATGGCTTCTGAGAAATTCCAGTGTCAGGTCAATTAATCCTTCAGTTGAAGGCCGTGGTATGAGGACTGAATGATTGACGATGAAGGACCGGCCGTAGAACTCTTTTTCTCCAGTGATGTACGCAAGTGGCTCTCCGGCTTCCCTACGCCTAAGTGACTGGCTGAAGAATTGCTGTGAGGTCATGCTCAGCTCGTACTCAGGGTGAGATAGTATCCACGCCCTATTTTTTCCAAGGATCGTACTTAGCAGTACTTCAATCTCAAGAGGGGGCAATGAGGCCGTTTTTAGTGCTTCTGCTACGTTCATGTGGTATTGCATATGTTAACTGTTAAATGTTAACTGTTAATAGTAATTGTTAACTGTTAAATGTTGATTGCTATTGATTGTCGCTTTGCAGGGATCCATGATGCCGGTATCGGTCGGTATACGCGTGAGCTAGTTTCTAAACTTGTTTCCAAGGATGTAGAACAAAAGTGGATACTTTTTGTACGTTCAAAGGATGAAGAATGGCTCAAATACATCAAAGGTAATGCCGTAATTCAGGAAGTTTCAATCCCCCACTATTCATGGAGAGAACAGTGGAAGTTTCGTCGTGTACTTAAAAAATCAGGAGCTCGCCTTCTTTTCTCTCCACACTTCAATGTTCCATTCTTCTGTCCGATTCCCTACGTCATCACTGTCCACGATCTGATACTGCACTGGTATCCAAACCAAGCTTCTTTGTTGAAGCGTTTGGCATACAAAGTGCTCCTGGCACGTGCGGTTCGTAAAGCTAAGAAAATCATTGCAGTAAGCAGCTTTACACGTGATCAGCTTTCTCATTTGTATGGAAAACGTGTTGATAACAAAACAAATGTTATTTCGGAAGGCGTATCTGAAGTATTTCGTCCACAACCTGAAGATGTACAGAAAATGGCATGTCTTATATATGGCTTACTGAAGCCATTCTTTTTGTATGTAGGCAATGCGAAGGAACATAAGAATGTTCAAATGCTCCTCGACGCATTTGCAGAACTCTCAGACCATTCCAAAGAACTTGTACTTGTTACAGGAGGTCCAGAGATCAAACGACTCTCAATTCCTCCTCATGTCATCATGTTACGAAATGTCACGGACAACGAACTCCCCGCTCTCTACTCTGCCGCTATTGCCTTTGTAACTGCATCACTCTACGAAGGATTTGGATTACCCATTGCAGAAGCACAATCGTGCGGGTGTCCTGTTATTGCAACTAATCGTGGTGCCATTCCTGAAGTTGCTGGAAAAGGAGCGCTTTTGGTGGAGCCAAACCAGGATAACTTCGTTACTGCACTTAGGAATCCACCTAAGAGAAGTGATCACACACTGCCCGAATTCTCTTGGAATAAAGCAGCTGAGGAAACATTGGAATTACTTAGTTCGCTAACTTAGGGAAGCTCTGAAAAACCGTAGCTGGGATTCGTTACCCCAGCGGATCCGCGTGGATAGCCGAATCCACGCTACGGTTTTTGAGTTAGTCAGAGCTTACTTAGTCACTTCGTAACGAAGCTAAAAAGTGATAAAATCTAATACAATGGATCACATAAGTAAGCTTCTGCCTAAGACACTAAGGAAACACGGACTCCTGGATGAAGCCAAAGCCTCTCTTGCGGTTTTTCATGCAAAAAAGTGGTTAGAGCAAAAACTCCCTAGTCTTAAAGAAGAAGTGCGTCCAACTAAGTGCAAGGATAAGACGCTCTTTATAGAAGTAGAGCATTCGACTGCGGCTCAGGAATGTCAGTTTGTGACTAGTGATCTCCTCTTACATTTACATGATAAATGCGGGTTGAGTGAGGAGGTAGAAAGCATTCGAATACTGAGAGCCTAAAAGTCTAAAAAAGCGCCAGTTCTCGCTTGCACGAGATATACCGCTTCCCTAGACTGCATAAGCTTCGTTCAACTGGACGAATCGTTATCGTCATATGCTTGTTCTAAGGCTTAAGCGCACCGGCAAAAGAAACGACCCTACATTCAGGATCGTAGCTGCTGAAAAAAGATCAGCTGTAAAAGGAAGATGTCTCGAATTTATCGGACACTATCTTCCCACACGTAATCCCGTTGTTTTTGAGTGTAATCAGGATCGTATCTCACATTGGATTAGCAAGGGGGCAAAGCCCAGTGATACGCTTGCGAGGCTTCTGACAAAAGAAGGCATGACGGGCCTTGAAGAGTTCATCGAGACCTACACGAAGAAGAGAAAGAGTAAGGAAGAGGAAGTATCTGAGGTGTCTTCAGCAGCAACCGCTCCGGCAAAAAGCAAAGATGCACCAGCTGAGAAAGCAGCAGAAGAGAAACCTGTAAAAGATGAGGTCTCAGCACCTCAAGAATCTGAACCTGAGAAGGAATCTTCTCCGATTGAAGAAGAAAGGCCACAAGATGCAGTAACGAAGGAAGAGATATCCGAGCAAACTCCATCTGGAGCCGAAGCGACTGAAGGAGAAGAAGAAAAGCAATAAAATAAAACACACCACTTTTTTAAGTGGTGCGCTTTTACTTTCGTTTATTCAAGTGCACTGAAGATATCGTTGATAAGGTCGATGATCATTCCAAAGCTCAAATCGAATGGAATGTCTAAAAGTACTGCAATGAACTTTACAATGAAGAAGGCAATGAAAGAGACGAAGAGTCCAATAATCGAGAATCGAATGGTATGGACCGCTTTCTTAATCTTCTCTTCGTTTCCTGCGGATAGAATGAAGGTAATACCTCCAACGATTATATACACCAAACAGAGAATGGTTGCTGCAATGAGCGCAAGTGCAACGAACGTTGCAACGATCTCTAAGATTGATGCATTTTCGAGAAGATCGCGAAGCATGGGGAAGGGGGAAGAAATTAAGACGCAACCGTTTGTAACGGTTCGAGTATTTTTAAATTAATACGTTGCGATCCTCCCCCGACGATACGTAGGAGCGTGCGAAGTGCTTTGATTGTCTGCCCATTCTTGCCTATGAGCTTTCCCATGTCCTTCTCTCCTACCTTAACTGTCAGAAGAATACCGAGATCATCGATCTTCGTATCAATGTGAAGAGCTTCTTTCTCTTCTACGATCGATTCGAGGATGAACTTAAGGAATTCGTAGCCGGGAGTTTCTGCGGAGGTCGTATCTGTCATAACTGATTCGGGGAAAGTATAGGAGCTTATGAAAAGTCAATCAAGTTCAGCGAAAGAGCCTGTTCGCCGGTTCGCTTATTAGGCCTCGATAGAGCGAATGTAGGCTATCAAGCAAACAAGCGAACTAGCTAATCATCAGGCTCCTTCTTCGAATCCACATCGTCGGGAAGCCGCTGAAGAGAGCCATGAAACTTGCGAATAGTACGTCTAGAGGTGCTCCGCTCTTGGGAAGCTCGGTGACCACGCCAATTCTGGTTGTGTACGTGCGTTGTGTAAGGGAAACAGACTCCATTCCTTCACCGTTCACGGTTACAACATTAGCGAGCTGAGTTCCATGAGGAACATCGGAGTTTACACGAACTGTGTATGTAACCTGCCATTTTTGACCTGGTTGAAGTGAAGGAATATCCCATATGATTTTGTCACCTTGCATTTGTCCATGCTCTGCATTGAGTACGGTGGAGAAACTTGGGTCCATGCGATCCTCAACATGCACATTGAGCACAGGATGTTCCAAAGTGTTCTGGACATAAATTGTATAACTCACGGTGTCACCCGGTCGTACCTCTGTACGATCAGCCACCTTTCGCAGCATGCGTTGGCTGTTCTGTGCTTGTGCAGTGTTGTTTCTACCAGATGTATTGGTGGAAACTTCTGTGACATCAACAGCTTCGCGTCCTACGCTGCGCACAGAATGTCGAAGTTGCGTTCCCAGAGGAGCGTCACTGCGCACACGCAGGGTAATCTGAAGCGTTCGTGTCCCAAAAGGACTTACCGTCAGATCCTTCCAGTAAACTTCTTTCCCTGTCCAGTATCCTCCTTCTGTTGCGGAAACGAATTCTGTGTATATCGGCATGCCGTTTTTAACATCCACTCCGGTAAGGAGTTTCCCTTCATTATTGCGGATGCGAATATTGTATGTAAGTTCCTGCCCGTTGGCAGCGCTGGAATATCCATCATCAATACTCAATTCCAATGCTGCAGGAGGAATTTGCTCGTAGAGAACAGTCGTTGTGTCTGTCCCTAAAGACGCATTTGAAGAAACACGCAACCGAACATTGGAAAATTCCGGTGCATCACGTTCTATTACTCCAAATAAGTCATAAATCACAGTCTCACCGTGTGCTATGAACTGATCATGCCACTCTACAGAGCGATTGTCGCGCCTGTAACCACCGGTAGCATCTAGGAAGCGCAGGAAGGGTGGAATGTGAGAGTAAAGGGTAAAGTCACGATCCGGTCCGAAGTCATTCTTCACAACGATTCTGTAGTGGAGTTCTTCCTCGGGTTCCGCATAAATCCTCCCATCATCCACAAAGATTTCCAGAGGAGCGATTCCAAGTGCCTCTTTCCTCACCTGTGTCGTATCGGAAGCTCTTTCACCATCCGCAGATGCTTCTGCATAAAGTATGGTACCGTCATTTGCATCCTGATTTACTTGAACCGTGACGTAGAGATTCTTTACATAGCCGGGTTGAACGTACACATCTTTCCATACAATAGCTGCACCTTCCTTGCGACCGGACTCACTTGCAGTCATAAAGCTAACCAACTCCGGCAAAAAGAAACGGACATCGACTAATTGAGGATCACCTTCGTTTGTTCTTAGTGCAATGGTGTAAGTAGATGACTCTCCGTTCTCCACTTCGTTGAGTCCGTCAGAAAGACTTATGAAGAGATTCTTGCCAACTTCCCCTTCTCTCTGGTCTACAGGAGAGTCGCAGTCAGTATCCTCTGGATAGTCAACCTGACCGTCTACGTCGTTATCGTATCCGTCTGAGCACTCCGGGAATACTGCAAGTGCTTCATCTGCAGGGACACCCTTAACGAGTGTGTGCGCAACGGCGAGAATGAGAGCTATAAACCCTAAAAGTGCAACAATCTTAACTCTCTGAGAAAATCGGGACATGAGAAGAATTGGAATGAAATGGGAGATAAGATACTTGTTTAGAACAGAAATGTCAAGTATATGCAACATGTATTTATATGGCTTATTTAAACCATATATTCACTATCTATACGGACCGATTAAGCTCTGAGGCTTGCCATCCGAAGCTCTGCCCTACTTATTCACCAAAGATACGTAAAATTCAGAGCTTCGGTAGTGATTCTTCGCAGAGCGAGGGATGGTGGGTGGTACTGGAGTCGCCCGGCTTCGCTCCGCTACGCCGAGGCTGGGAGCCACAGCGGCAAAGTCGAAGACGAAGCCGTGTGGTGGGTGGTACTGGAGTCGAACCAGTGACCTTCTGGGTGTAAACCAGACGCTCTAGACCAACTGAGCTAACCACCCCTGCCTGATCTTAAGAAGAATAACTGATTTTGTTGCTATTAAGCAATATACCATAAGGGAATAGGTTTTAGGTGGATAGGTTTGGGTTAGAGGTATTTAGGGAATAGGTTATTTTGCATAAACCTTAAACCTTTTAACCTATCCCCCAAACCTAATAACCTATCACCTATAACCCTTTCATTAGAGAAGCGTAGCCGGGCGACTCCGTTACAACCCACCACTAATCTTAAGAAGAATAACTGATTTTGTTGCTATTAAGCAATATCCCATAAGGGAATAGGTTTTAGGTGGATAGGTTTGGGTTAGAGGTATTTAGGGAATAGGTTATTTTGCATAAACCTTAAACCTTTTAACCTATCCCCCAAACCTAATAACCTATCACCTATAACCCTTTCATTCTTCAGATAATTATTGATAAAACTCCCCTTCCATCGTAAACTAAACCCATGAGTCAATTTCTCACAATCATAGAAATCATCGTAAGTGTTATGCTCCTTTTCTGCATTCTCCTACAACACAGGGCATCCGGTCTCTCCGCAACTTTTGGAGGCTCCGGTGCTGTTCCCGTACAAAGGCGTGGTGCTGAGCGGGTCATCTTCCGTGCCGCAATCATTCTCAGCTTCTTCTTCCTGTTGATTCCTGTATTGCAGTGGTACGTCCTCTGATACGTGCATTATTGGTTACTCTCTAAAGAGCATGAAAACCGGTTGCATTCGATTATTTGAATATTCGAATAATCGATCATTAGAATTGGGAATTCCTTGAATGTTTTAGGAAAGCTCTGAAAAACCGTAGCGGGGGTTTAAGTTGCCCCAGCGAATCCGCGCTACGGTTATTGAGTTAATCAAAGGCTTCCTTAGAGTCATAAACTTCATGTGCTCGCAAAACTGCTATACTCTTGCCACTAGATGCCAAGTTTTTCTCGCACCATCAAACGGAAAATGAATCTGGAGAGAATCATCATGATTGTCGCGCTTCTTGCATTCTGCGTGAGCTTTTTGGTACTTGCCATACGTTTCTATTCTGAGAATACGATGCTAGTTCCAACCAAAGGCGGAACATACATAGAAGGTTCTGTTGGAGAATTGCAGCAATTAATACCTTGGTTCACCGTTACAAATGATGTCAATCGTGACATTGTCTCACTCGTCTTCTCCGGGCTTTTAAAGTACAACCCAGAGACTAAGAGCATCGAAGAAGATCTAGCAACGCTTAAAGTAAGTCCTGACAATCGCATTTATACACTCACTCTAAAGGAAGATATCTATTGGCATGATTCCACCGAAGAAGATCCTCACCCAGTAACACCGCAGGATGTACTCTTTACATTCAAAACAATTCAGGATCCTGAATTCCCCAATGCTCTTCTCAGGCAGAACTACCTGGGTGTACAAGTTGAACAACTTGATGACCGTACAGTTCGATTTCTCCTCGAAGAACCATATACCTTCTTTACAAGTAACTTGACGCTCGGACTTGTACCTCAGCGTTCATTTGAAGGAATTCCAACATCCAAGCTTTATCAGGCTCTTGATTTTGGCTTCCACCCGATTGGAACAGGACCGTATGCCTTTAAAAGTTTTATTCAAACTGAACTGAGCAGCGAAATAACTCTTGAGCGATTCTCTCGTCCAGATGATAAAATATTCCATCTCAATCGTATCATCTTCCGCATCTTCCCTGATTATTCAACTCTTCTGTCCGATATCCGTAACTTAGAGGGGGTCCGTCATGTACCGCGTAATGAAAGTGGAGAACCGATTGTTCCTCGCCAATTCAAGGCTCTTCACTACACACTTCCACAATACGTTGCGCTTTTCTTGAACCTTGATCGTCCCATTTTGCAGGATCAAAATCTGCGTCTTGGCTTACAGCTCGGTACGGACAAGCAACAGCTCGTGAATACAATCGGCGAGCACCTGATAGTGGATACTCCCCTTCTGGAGATTGATCTTACGGATTGGCGATATCAATATGATTCAATGGCCGCGCAAGGTGCCTTTTTCTCATCCAATTGGCATTTGCCGGAGAAGGTGCGGTTGCAGAGGCTTCTGGAAATGTGGGAAGCCAATGAGATCGGAGTCCTCAGTATTGATCCTATTGTTCTTCTGGATACCGGAGCCGTTTTGACCGTAACAGGAAGTTTTTTGGATGCTGCTTCGGGTTCAACGGTGAATGGAAATCCCATTGAAAAGCATCCGACACAGTCAGGCGCCTGGATTGTGAGCCTATCGACATATGGCGGAACAGGAAGCCTCACACTCGGGCAAAATCTCGTGCGCCTGCTTTCGCCAAGTGGTGACGTAATTGATTCATTCTATGTTTGGAGGACAAATGATCCAAAGGAATACAATAGAGCATCTCAGGAGCAGCACTTGGTGGATCTTTTTATTGCTTCCCGTGAAGAGCTGATCCCTCCGGAAGATCGCATTACCGTCTTCGATCTCTATTTGGAAAAAGGATTGATGCGCCGTCGCCTCTCAACCGATCCTCATGACATTCGCATCAATGACAACAGAGAAAAGCTGTCTCTTACTTTACTTACAAGCAACTCTCCTCCGCAATATCGTGAGATTGCAGAAATCATAGCTGATCAATGGAAAGATTTGGGCATTCATGTGGGAGTAATGGTCCCCGAGCGACGTGATGAGTTTGAGGAACGCTTACTCAATCGTGATTACGACATACTCCTATACGGTCAATCGCTTCTAGATAACCTCGACAGCTACCCGTACTGGCATAGCTCCGGCAAGCAGAAGCTCACAGGAGAACGGGCAGATATTCGATTGGATGCATACAACCTGTCTCAATATTCATCTCTCGAAGCGGATACGCTTTTGGAGACTATCCGTCAGACAGGAAACGACCAAGAAAGAACAGAGGCACTCGCAGAACTTCGGGAAGTGCTGAAAGTAGATGTCCCTGCGATTTTCCTTTACGCACCGCTCTACACGTTCGCATATTCACGGGATTTGCAGGGAATAACTCTTGGAGATCTTTCTTTGCACTCCGATCGCTTCCTTACACTCAATAATTGGTTTCTTAGGCAAGAACGTGTATTTCTGCCGGTGAAAAGCTGGTGGAGCTTTGGCGGGTGGTTGTTTTCATTGTTTTAAGATTCATCTGAATGGCTAAATGGTTGGATGGCTGAATGGTTACTAAAGTGGCAGCATACTCAGTGCCCGCTTGCGAACCATCCAGCCATTTAACCATCCAACCATTTTCTATTTTACGCTTCTAAAAGCCACAAACTCGTTATTTCGCAACCTACCCTAGTAAACACCCCTTGACACCACTTGATCCCTTCCTTAAACTCTGTCGGCTCTATGACTTCTGTATTCAGTTTCGTAGGCAACAAGTTATCTCTCAATTATGGAAGTACTCCTTCTCCAAGACGTTCCGAAGATAGGCCTCAAAAATGACCTCCTCCTCGTAGGGGACGGGTATGCGTTGAACTTCCTACTCCCACAGCAAAAAGCAATCGTCGCAACTCCTACTGTTCGAAAACGTTATGCGGAACATATTAAGAGGCGTGCAGAGCAGAAGGAACTGGAGAAGAAGCTTGAATCCGGTGCAGCATCCGCTCTGGAGGGCAAAAAGCTTACGTTTGAACGCAAGATAACCAAGACGGGTAAACTTTACGCAGCTATCACCGAAAAGCACATCGTAGATGAGCTCAAGAAGGAGTATGGCATCGAAGTGTCTACAGATATGGTCGAGATTGAAGAGCCGATCAAGGCACTTGGTGATTTTTCTGTAGCCTTGAAGGTTGGTGAACAGAAGCAGGAAGTTGAGGTGGTTGTGAAGGAGGAGAAGTAGAGAATCATCGCTAACTTATAAGGAATATTTGATGCACCTGTTTAGTAATATGGCATCGATCTGACTTGACTATGTTTCCTACATTTCGTAGGTTACCTCTCCTATGGCAAAGAATATTAATCTACGCAGCTTCGCATCAATGGATTGGGGCGGCTCAAATGCACGCGCCGGTGTTGTTCATATGTTTTCTGAATTGCATGGAACAAAGAAAGTGAACGCTAGAACCGAATTGGTAGATGAGACATATGTATATTTTTCGACTGAAGGAATTCAATCAATACAAGATGTTCTACGGCAAAGTATTGGCGTTGCTCTCTCCAGGTTCGATGGGAAGTGTGATGGTATTTCGGGTTGCGTCGCCAGCCCCGTAGATGATCATCGTTTTGTGCAAAATGCATGTAATACCAAGCTTCTCAGAGATCATAAAGGTTTCGATCTTCGAAAAGAGATTGAAGAAATGTTTAAGATTCCAGCTGTAGTACCAAATGACCTGGAAGCAGGGCTTGCGGGAGAAACAACAGTAGGTGTCCTTAAAGGAAAGAAATGGGCAACGCTTCAAAATATTGGAACAGGGTGGGGGGCTTCGTATCTTTTCAATGGATTTGCTGTTGCAGCAGAGTCAGGACACATCTGGCTGCCGGGGAGTGATGGAGAAGTAGAATGTGGGTGTGAAAGAAAGGATTGTGCTGAGGCAAGGTACAGTGGTGGTGCTATTGAGAAGAGAGTTATTGAAGAGTGTATGGCAAGACATATTGATATTCCTCAAGGCATGAAGCCCTGTGCATTTGCAGATCAGGAAGTCTTGAAAGGTGAAGGATGGGCTTTGGAACTTTACACTAGTGTTGCGGAAGCCATAGGTAATATTTGGGGCAGTAATCTGAATATTTGTCCGGAATTTACTGATATCGTCTATCAGGGTTCATTTATTGAAAGGGCAATGCAGATTGAATTCTTCCGTCAGCAGGTTCGCGAATCTATGCTCGCTCGTTCAATGAATCCACGTCGCCATGAGAATATTATTATTCAAGAGAGAGGTGCACCATTGCATGAATCCGGAGAATCTCTGGGCACGTTGTACGGAAATGCGGTGATCGCTGATCAAATGATTCAGTAATATACATCTTGATGGAAGATATACTCACAATTGCAGATGCACAGAATGAAGCTCGTGAGAGTTTGGCAGATTCTGAAACATGTTGGTCCCAAATAATATTACGATTGCAAGATTGCTTTACAATGATGAGACAATCAGCGATCGATTTACACGATGGAGAAACAGTTGAACGATTACACGTGGTTGCTTTAGTGGAGAGAGTGACTATAGATCGCATACAACAACATGCATTGGGATTAGTAGATCAAGAATTGCCCAGAGAAGCGCTGGTTTATGTTCGTCAACAGCTATCAGAATTGAGAAGACGCGCACAAAAAGTGCTTTGTACTACTGTTCTAATGAAAGGGGCAGTCGTTGATTTTGTTGAATACTTGGGAGAAGAGGGACACGAAGTTATGACACTTAAATGTCATGCAAATATGTGTAATTTGTCTTGGGAATAGCCTTATGGACTTGGGCAATTCATTATTTCTGATACCATATCTCCGGGCCAGTAGCTCAGTTGGTTAGAGCACCGGACTTATAAACCGGCGGTCGGCGGTTCAACTCCACCCTGGCCCACCATCCTACGCGCAGCGTAGGATGCCAACCGTAGACTTTTGCAGGTGGCTTATTATTGAGCAACAGAGTCGCTGCGACTACGGATGGCGAGCCAGCAAAAGTGAAGGAAAGCTAGTTTTGGCGAGCCAACATTGATT
>JBDRFD010000023.1:0-18246 GCA_043819035.1 Patescibacteria group bacterium
AACGAAAGCTGATACATATTATCTATGCTGTCTGGAAGAGAGGAACACCATTTGTGAAAAAATGATCATGTAGCACTAGACCTGAAAAAGCCCGGTTAATCTGGGCTTTTTTCTTGCGTGAGATATATGTAGTTCAGACAAGGGAACGTAATCCGTGATTCAGACATTTTACGATAACCAGCATGCCATCACATTCGTATGCCCCTCCAGAACCGCTTCTCTGTCCCCTCCCCGATACGTCCAGTACTTCTCAGGCTTACAACGGGTACAATCGGGATGACGTTCAAAGTTTTCTGGTTTTACTCCAAGTTCAAAAAGCTGTGCTTCAGCGGCTCCTTGCAGGCCAACATTCTGCCCGTCAATGAACTCAGAGCCAATCGCCGAAATTTCGGCTTCAGGATCACTAAATTCAGAGCAGGCTTTGCATAGTGATGGCCCTGCCGCGACGATTGCTTGTTGTGGTTCGATACCTGAAACCTTGAAAAAGTTTGGAATCACTCCTGCAATAAGCCCGCGCCAGCCGGCATGGATCACTCCAAGAATGTTTTGGTCGGGTATGAAGACAATAAATGGTTGACAGTCAGCTGTGCGCACAGTGAGTACCAAATTTTTCTGATCCGTGAACATCCCATCAGCTTTTTCGGTGCGTGCGAGTGATTTGGAAACTCGAATGACTCGGTTGTAGTGAACTTGCCAGAGGCCCGCAACATTTTGAATATCTAGTTTTTCAGAAATCTGTTCGTCAGAATGGATGTCATCTTCTTTTGTAAAGAGTGTGACGCTGAGTTGTGGATAGGGCTCGAAGAGTGTGAAAGGATTGGGGAGCAAGGTTGTATGTTAGCAATTAGCAGTTAGCAATTAGCTAATTAGCTAACAAGCTAATTGCTAACTGCTTACTATGACATGTCTTTTATAAGAGCAGGTATCTCATGAATTACATCAGCAGTCGTAAACGCAAACCCTTTCTCCTCTTCCAATCGATCCGCCGCAGCTTTAATAATTTCCGATGCCATCACGGCGGCTTCAAACGGATCCATCTTCTGTGCTATCAGTCCTGCGATGAGTCCCGCAAGAGCATCGCCGGTGCCGCCAACGGTCAGTCCTGCGTTGCCTCCTTCCACTTCTTCATACTTCTCATCCGGTCCTGCCACTTTATCCACTTGGTCTTTCAGCAAGATTATCACCCCCAATTCCTCAGCAGTTTTCTGCAAATCCTTTGGTGCTATTTCCATGCGTTCCAATTCTCCTAAGTGTGGCGTGAGGACAGCAGTCTTTCCTTCTACGGCTTTCAGAGTTTCGCTTTGCAGTGCGGTTGCATCCAGCACAAGTGAGCAGCTGGCACCTTCAATAATTTCCATCAGAGCTTTTTTGCTTTTTTCATCTCTGTGGTCGATTCCGGGCCCAAGGACGGCTGAGTCCATAGTTGCGAGGAGTTCCAAGATCGGTTCAATGTCCACCTTCGAAAGACCTTCTTCGAGCAGGAACGGATACACCTGAAAATTGAGCGAAGCTGCCTTCGCCACATTCTCGTGCCAGTCGGGGAGGACAAGGTAGATCAAATCCACACCGCTTGCTTCCGCGGCGAGCGCAGAAAAAAGCGGAGCACCGTGCATGAATCTGGAGCCGCCGATTATTGCCACTTTTCCATTTTCGCCTTTGTGGGAGTTGGGGGAGCGTTGCATGGTGGTAATAATGCCTCGAACACGCTGAGTATGTTATTGACTACACCACAAACAGTCTTATAGTCATTTGCCGACCTTTAAACATCACAACCCTGCACTCTGAGCAAGGAGAGGAACTATGGCTATTTTTGGCTTAGTCGCCATATTGCTGGCGGCCTTACTAGTTGTTGTGACGCACCTCTTGGATAAAGCCGACAAAAAGAGCGGCTCTTATCTAAGGGCGTCAAACCAGGTTGATCCAAGTCTAGATGGTGAACAGCAGATGCTTCAGTTTTGGAAGATTCTGAGCGAGGATCCTGAGCATGCTGTTCGCGATAGATGGATCGGTGTCTGCATGTGGGGATCAGTTGTATCTTCGATGATTGGCATTGCCCTCTTGTGCATTTGCTATATGCCATTACCCTGAAGCAGTCGCACATCGAAAGGTCGTTGGGCGGCGGGAGGTCTAGTACCTCCTTCCGCCCGTTTTTCAGAAAGGGGAAGTGACTGGTTAAAAAGAGAAGGTATGTTTTATGTAATTCATCAATATATTCATTAATGAATTAATTAATACTATCACTCATCAACACATAATTATCCTAAGCGGTAACCTTATTCATTTGTCTAGCATCTTCTTTGAGCCCTTATCCGCCGTTGCAAGCCACTGTTCTATCTTGTCTATGGTCGCTTGTCCGATATTTAGTTCACGCATGATTTTAGTTTGTGGCTCTTTATTAAGAAGTCTTTTGGCGGCCTGAATGCGTCGGGCCATCATAACGCGCTCACTTGGAAGCAGTAGTCCATTCATGAATCTTGTTAGCTGCTCAACTGAAGAAGCAGATTTACATGTCTTCCAATATTCTCTCCCAAGCAATGTGTATGTATTGCGTGAGAGACGTCGATAATCAATTTTTCCCATGCATGGATGGTACATAGTGTTTGTAGTAGTATCAATATATTCATTAATTAATATATTGATGACAATTAATGACTTTCCTTTGTTTATGCATAAAAAATGGGATAGCGGCTGCAGCTATCCCTGATAACCCAATTGTGGAATTTGGTGGGCTTCCAACAGTCTGTAACCGCGACTGTGCAGCCTGGAAGCCCATTAGAAGCCCTTCTTGATTCTGATCCGTCTCATGGACGGGCCTCCGTGTGTTCCTACCAAGAGGCGTTCTTGTGAGTGTGTGATCACAACTTTAGAAGTGTGTGGTCGCACAGCATCTGCATAGTGGGAACAAACACCATGCAATCTTCAGAAGACCTCCTCCTCCACGTATCGAGCCGTGTATATATGAGCACTATTTGTAACTATTCGTCAATAGCTGGACTTTGAAATAACTTGTGTAATTTTTTCCCGAAACCTCTCCGCCGAAAACTGCTCAGCATGTTTTCGAATCGCTTCTCGGTTAAATTCAATCTTCTCAAATCGATCAATCGCATCCTTCAATGATTCAACAGTTTGTTCCTCAAAGAACACACCCGTCACACCATCCTTGACAGTATCCATTGCTCCGCCTCTCCCAAAAGAAATGACCGGAGTGCCGCATGCTTGCGCTTCCAGTGGCACGATGCCGGCGTCTTCCTCCTGCGGCAGAAGAAGGGCTTTAGATTCGCTGTAAACACGCGGAAGGTCGCTCTCGGGTACAAACCCCAAGAATGTCACAGACGGCCCAGCAAGGCGCTCCAGGCGCTCTCTCTCGGGTCCTATGCCCGCGATGTGGAGGGGGATTTGATGTTTGTTAGCGCATTCAATGAGGAGGTCGAAGCGTTTGTAGGGAACCATGCGGCCAATTGCTAGGAAGCAACCGTTTCGGAGTCCGGAATCAGGAATCAGGGCAAATCCTTTTCCAGGTTCCTGATTCCTAATCCCTGATTCCTGATTCCGTTCTCTCGCTTCTTCAAAAAACCTATCAGCAACCGGAGGATGAATAACTATTGCATCGCGGTTATATATTTTCTTGATTCTGTTAGCGACGGCAGTTGAGTTTGCAATGAATTGATCAACACGTTTTGCTGTCGTCATATCCCAACGTCGAATATTATTCAGCCGCTTTTTAATCGGTTTCCAAAAAATCTTTGGAATGCGCGAGTCAGATAAATACTCATCTTCCATCTCCCACGCGTAACGCATCGGAGTGTGGCAGTAACAAATGTGACGTGCGGAGGGAGGCGGGATAATCCCCTTTCCGATGGCATGTGATGAACTTAAGATGACGTCGTATCCATTCAGATCAATGCGTTCCAATGCGCGCGGCATAAGAGGAAGAAGAACACGATGATGTTTCCCGCAGAGTTTGTACCACTTTTGCAGTGAACTCGTGCGAATGTCCGCATCGTTTAGCGGACCTAAATGTCCGTGGTTTGCAATCGTTGTATAAATCGGAGCATCTCTCCAGAGTGTATGGAATTCTGCGATCACATGTTCTGCGCCGGCGTATAATGGAAGCCAGTCGGCTACCAAAGCTATTTTCATTGTTGAAAGTGTACATTATTAGCTGATTGGCTGATTAGCTGATTAGTACGACTACTATGTTTGTAATTTTGAAAAAATAAGACGCTTTTGTGATTTTACTTGTCCATTCGTTTTACAACGCACAAACAAAAGCTAATCAGCCAATCAGCTAATTTCCCTGTATTATAACCGCATGCTCCGTCCTGCCAATCGTCTCCCAAAACGTTTCCGCCGTCCCATAACCAAGGAGACGAAGAAGCTACTCAGGCGTAAACACAAGTCAAAAAAGAAGCAGCATTGGAAAGATGTGTTCCATCGCATTTCACGTAAAGGCCAGCGCGTCTTTCGCGGGGTGTGGTGCTCTCTTGCGTGGTGGCTCTTGATTTTCTTCGTCGGGCTTGTGCTGCTTGCGGTGGGGCTCATAACATTTTCATCACTCGTAGAGGTGCGGGAAGTGCGCATACAGCGGCTTAACGCAAGACTCGATATTGAGGAAGTTCAGCGGACACTTTCCCCCTTTTTCGGGCGTCATCTTTTCTTCCTTCCGTCGTATGAAGTTTCTTTGATCCTCTTCGATTCAATTAAAGATGTGAAGAATGTAAAGGTGTACAAAAATTATCCTTCACAACTTTTAGTCCGTATTGAGCTAGACCCGCTCTATGCGCGGCTCAATATTTTAGATCCGGATGAAGAACCTGTAGAAGTGGGGACAGGCGCGATTGTCGATTTTCTCACCGACCAAGGAGCGTATGTCGTCGCCCCGATGAAGGAGCAGGAAGAAGTGCTCCCGCTTATTCATTTGGTCGATTGGGGTGTACGGCCCATCGAAGGAGATAAGCTGGTTGGTCCGGATTTTCTGGTACGTGTGCGCGAAACAGAGCGATCGCTCTCCGAGCAGTTTGGCCATCGTATAGAGACGCGGACCATCTTTCTGCGGGCACAGGAGTACCATCTTTCGCTCGACAACGGACTCGACCTCTGGTTTGACATCAGAAGTTCGTTGGAAGACCAGCTTCTAAGATACAGAACCTTCTTGAGGAGTGTGGATTTAGTGGAAGTGAAGGATTATGTAGATCTGAGGCTGAGTGATAGGGTTGTCTATAAATAGGTTATAGGTGATAGGTTTGGGGAACAGGTAAACAAAAAGGGGATAGGTTACCTCTTCCCTCATAACCTATTCCCCAAACCTATTAAACCTATCACCTATAACCTAAAAGAGAATCTCAAAGTCCCCTTGACCAGAGTAAAGAGGGTACTCCACGAACTTCGAATCACCTCTTCACCTAAGGCCACCTTCTCCCTATCCTAAACCCATGCTCCGCTCCGTGCTCGCAGTACTTTTGTTAGGGATCGTTCCTGTTCCCTTGGCGCCTCTCGAAGAGACTGCTCCGTCTCTGGTGGATCTGGCTATCGCGCCCCCGGCCGAGATAATTGAGATTAATCAATATTTGTCTGCGTCCGGAGTAATCATTCTGGATATGCAAAGCGGGCAGCAGATCTATGGGAAACAAGTACAAGTCGAGCGACCGATGGCAAGTTTAACCAAACTGATGACCGCGCTAATCATTGTAGAGAATCACGATTTGGAAGAGAGTGTGACAGTCACGAGGGAGTCTCAACAAATTGAGGGGAATAATGTGTACCTTCCAGTCGGTGAAAAATTCACGGTGGGCGACCTTCTCTCTGCACTTCTCATTTCTTCAGCGAATGATGCGGCACACCTTTTGGCTACATATCACAGTGGAACAGTAGATGCGTTTGTGGAGGAGATGAATCGGCGCTCTCAGATGTTGGGTATGAAGAGCACGAACTACTCAAATCCCTCGGGTCTGGATAGTGTAAAGCAATGGTCCACACCGCAGGATATTGCATGGCTTGCTACATTCGCTTTGCGCAATAAAGAAATTCGATCACGTCTGGAGAAACGAGGTCTTTCAATCTACAGCAACAACGGGCAGAAGATTACACTCGTGCACACGCATGCACTCATGCATGCGGACACATCCGTAGTTGCAGGGAAGACAGGGACAACGGATGGTGCCAAACAATGCCTGCTCTCAGTCGTTGAAATTAACGGGAAAGAGTATCTTGTGGTTCTCATGCACTCGCAGAGACGTTACATTGATATGCGTGCGATTCTGGATGTGCTAGAAGAAGGTGAGGGGGAGGTGTCGTACCTCTCTCCCGAAAAGAAACCAAAGAATCCAAAGAAACCAAAGAGTGTATCCTTGGATTCCCTGGTTTCCTTGGTTTCCTTGGATTCTTTCTGATAGATTCTTTTTACTCTCCTTACCAGTTCACTCGAAATAACTCCAGCCCACCCCACCATTCGCTGGCTTTCACTGCGCGTACGCTTGATCTGCATAATCGCCTTTGTAGCAGGTTCCCTGATGCCACCGTACGTCCCCAAATCAGCACTCGCGACTGAGGATTTCACTATTGCAACGCCACAGTTTCTTTTGGTTGAAGAAGGATTCATCATGAAGTCCGCTTCGCTCACTCGGCAGGGGGCGAGGCGCGCGTACGCGGAAGGAATTATTCACACGGTTAAAGAAGGAGAGAGCATTGAGGGTGTTGCGAAACGTTATGGCATTAAGTCCGATACGATTCGCTGGGTAAATAAACTCGGGGACACAGCAGTACTACAACCTGGCAATGAACTTCTGATTCTTCCAGTTGATGGCGTGCTGCACACGGTCAGTCGCGGCCAAACACTCATTGGCATTTCGGAACTTTACGGCGTCGAGCAAGTGGCAATTGAAGAACAGAATAATCTCAAAGGCAGCTTTATTCTGGCCGGTCAGGAACTGATCATCCCGGGAGCCAAACCGATCATTGGAGTTCCAAGGCTGGTCGCAACTGCCGAGCCTCCGCCGACCAAAGTTCAGCCCACTCCCACGTCTCCACAGACACAGCCGCCCGTGGAAGTTACAAAGCCTCCGGTAGATATTGCTGTCTCGCCCCCCCCTTCCGGATCTGAGCGCGATAAACCTTCGCCAAAATACACGCCGACCCCGACATCCGGTGTGCTGCAGAAGCCGTGCTCGGATAACTGCTTCATTACGCAGTACTACCGTGCGGGACACTATGCACTGGATATGCAGGAGAAAGGTGCGGGGCCGATCTATGCAGCCGAAGCGGGTACTGTCATTCGTTCTGAATATGGATGGAACGGTGGATTTGGAAACGTGATTGAGATTGATCACGGGAACGACCTAATCACGCTCTATGCGCACAACAAGGAGCTCTATGTAGAGGTGGGAGACAACGTAAAGCGCGGACAGATGATTTCGTGGATGGGGCACTCGGGGCTTGTGTACGGTGCCACAGGAATTCACCTGCATTTTGAAGTGAGGCTGAAGGGGGATAAGAAGAATCCGTTGTTGTATATACAGTGATATGTGCTGTTTGTTGGAGTGGCGTGCCACGCCTCACATGTGAGGCGTGGCGGGGCTGACTCTTCGGTGAACTCAGGGGAGACTTGCCTTTACTCTTTTCATGAGAGCACCCCAGGAAGAACCACTCTTTTTGACACATGCTTCTCTATCTCTGGCAGCTTTTTCATTTGTATATGCTTCGTAGTAGACAAGACGAAATGGTCTATGTGGATCAGAAGAGGTCACTTCACCAGATTGATGTTGCCTGAACCTTCTTCGAAGATCGTTGGTTGATCCTTTATAGAAATAGTTATTAGTTTTCTGGCTTTGAAGAATATAGAAGTACCACATAGCTCTTTATGGTGATCCTATAACTTTCTGTTTTCAACAAAGTGGATGATTTTTCTGTGGCGTTTTTATGAAGTGGCGGGCCACGCCACACATGTGAGGCGGGGCGGGGCTGACGAGACTTGAACTCGCAACCTTCCGCGTGACAGGCGGATGCTCTAACCAATTGAGCTACAACCCCAAAGTGTGGAATGAAATGAACAAAGAAATCTTAGGCTCCTTGCCTGCCCACCGTAGTCCCGCTTCAGCGGGACGAAGGCGGGAGCTACAACCCCGTGCAAAGAAGCTGGGAAACGTTACCAGTTTGAGCCAATAGAAAGCAACGAAAAAGAAGGTCAGAATATTTCGAATCTTATTTAAGTCTACTTATTGTGCAGATACCCTCCCCATCAACTCTACATAACGAACCTGAATATTTGAGCTTCAGTAAGTGGTAAAAGATGCTCGCATATCTTCGATAGATGAGTGCTTGCCTTAGTTTATTAATGCGCTAGGATCGAGGTGTATGGCAGCTCCAACTTCAGAGACCGAGGCAGAGCCTCTACCTCCAGCGCCATCAGAGACCGCAGAGCAACAAACTCAAGATCCACTTGAGCCACTCAGGAAGCTTTCAATGGATTCTAATGAGATTCTTTATACTGTGTTTAATCCGCATGCGGGTCCCAGCTCACGTGAAGCAGATCTTCTTGAAGGTCGCCCCCGTATGACGAGGCTTCTTGGAATGTTCAGGGAGAGGCAAAGGCCGGATCATAAAATGCGATGTACAAGAATTGCGGGAATATATCTTGAGCGTGAACTTGCTGAGTGTCTGGAAAATATCCTTGTGCATGTTCGTTCGGAGGTGCGGGTAGCTATCTCATGTAAGGCACCTGTTGTAATGAGGTCGGCTGGTCTTGGTGCAGAAATGTGCCAGAGGGTTCAGGCTCTTACTAATGCACATCTTGCAGAAGCTTGTGCTGCAGGCCAGAGGAGAGCTCCAGAAATGGTAACTGGAGGGACAGAAGATGTGTCTCAGGGGGAAGAAGCTGAACAGCCTGCAACTGTGGTTGAATCAGGTGAGCAAGTAGCTGTAACTACAAGTTAAGTTTGCTTAACTAGTATTAAATGATCTCAGGCTTCGGAATTCCATCCTTCCAAGCCTCTTTCTGGAAAGAATACCCTACATTCAGTACTTGCTCCTCCCCCCATTGGGGTCCGAGGATTTGTAATCCAATCGGTAACTTATTTTTTGTGAATCCACAGGGAACAGATATGCCACAGATCCCTGCGAGTGAGGCTGGAACAGTGAAGACATCAGAGAGATACATTTGGATAGGGTCATCTACTTTCTCTCCAATCTTAAATGCTGGGGTTGGAGAAGTTGGTGTTAATAGTACATCCACTTCCTTAAATACATTATCGAAGTCTTGCTTTACGAGAGTGCGTACCTTTTGTGCTTGGCGATAGTAAGCATCATAGTATCCGGCGGAAAGAGCATATGTTCCAATCATGATACGACGCTTTACCTCGTCCCCGAAGCCCTCACTTCGCACGTTGAAGTAATACTCAATTAACCCCTTTCCGTCGGGGCGCGGCCCCGCCGCGACCGATGATTTTGTTGTATGGCCGAAACGAATGCCGTCATAACGCGCCATATTGGAACTAACTTCCGAAGGACAGACGATGTAGTACGTTGCTACTGCATACTTAGTGTAAGGAAGTGATACTTCTTTCACGTTTGCCCCCAGACCTTCCAGTGTTTTAGCAGCCTCTTTTACTGACTCCTCTACTTCCTTATCCATTCCATCAATGAAGTATTCCCTGGGCAGACCAAAGGTCATTCCCCTAATGTCACCGGTGAGTGATTTAGTGTACTTGGGGACAGGAATGTCAGACGTTGTAGCATCAAGAGGATCTTTTCCGGCAACAGTTGATAAAAAGATTGCCGCATCTTCGACAGTCTTCGCCAGGATGCCCATTGTATCAAGTGAGCTTGTCATGGCCATAACTCCATACCTACTCACGCGACCGTAGGAAGGTTTGAGCCCAACACATCCACAGAGAGATGCAGGTTGTCGTATGGAGCCACCGGTATCAGTACCAGTTGCAAAGATACATTCATCTGCAATGACAGCTGCTGCGGATCCGCCGGATGTGCCACCTGGAACATAATCGAAATGACATGGATTATGTACAGGTCCATAGCATGAAGTTTCGTTACTTGCCCCTTGCGCGAATTGATCACAGTTTGCTTTGCCCATACTGATCGCTCCAGCTGCATTTAGCTTATTTGTGACGGTTGAATCAAACGGCGGCAGATAATCTTTTTCTCTCAGGACGTTCGAACACCCTGTGGTCGGTACACCCTTTTCACAATACACATCTTTTGCGAGGTAGGGGATTCCGGTCAGCGGGTGATCGAAGGTTCCCTTGGCATCAATCTTTTTGGCTTCCTCCAAAGCTTTTTCGAAGTTGCGATGGACAACTGCATTCAACTTCTCGTCAACTTTTTCTATCCTTTCGATGCATGAGCGCGTGAGCTCTTCTGAAGAAATCTCTTTGGCTTTGAGCTTCTTGTGGGCCTGAGTGATAGTGAGTGAATTCGGCATGAATGGTTGGATGGCTGAATGGCTGGATGATTAACAGTTAACAATTAACAGTTAACATTTAACTGCTGATATTAACCATGAGCAGAAGGGGTTTCAATTTGCCGTTCCACGATTGGTAGGGGACTCGTCTCCAGAAGTTCTTCGGGGGTTGCATCTTTTTGAATTACTTCATCTTCTCTAAAGCCGTTAGTCAGTCCTGTAACTTGCGCAGTTGGTTCTACATTTTTTGTATCAACTTCCTGAAGCATGTCCACGTAGTCGAGAATGGAACTGAGTTCACGCGTGAACTTTTCCACCTTGCTATCGTCTAAGTGCAAGCGTGCTAGCATTGCGATATGCCGAACTTCATCGGGGCTAATGGCCATACTTCATGAAGGATAAGTCGGGAAGGGGACTTAAAGCAACCAAAGCAGTCGGATAAACGTGTGGGTGTTCTAGGTGTAGATAGAACGTCGGGTGTAGCTTGAAGAAGGGGAAAAGTACGATTGCAGAAAAGTTTTTTTGTAAGGGGGTATTGACTGTGTTCTGCGGGATATAGGCTAGCCCCCATTAGATAGAGGGTCCCTCCACCCATAGCAACACCCACCCCAGGGGGGAGGGTGCGAATAAACGAGAGAAAAATCCACCAATCTGCTCTAGAATTCCTCTCATGAAACTTCAACGACTCAGCGGGAGAAAGATTTGTGAGCGTGTAATGAAACAAGGCAAGATGTGGAAAGGAAAGACCATGACCATTCGTTGGATCTCCGGTCCGCCGCGGCACCCCAACATCGATCCGTCCCGACGTGCAATCTATGCAGGCACATATGCCTCCCAAAAACTTCACAAATCTGCAGTCAAACGCAACCGCATGCGCAGACGTTGCAGGGAGGCGCTACGTACAGAGGTCAAAGAGCGAGATATTCTTCCGGCGATACAGTTGTTACTCGCACCGCGATCCTCTAGTCTTTCCTGTGACTTTGCGGATATCCAGGCGGATGTTCGTTCCTTTCTTTCTCACGTATCTTGATGGCGCAAAAAAGTAAACTAAGGGATTTCTTCGAGTTCTTCGTACTGTTTTTGGCGCTCTACTTCCTCACGCAACTCGCGCTCAAGCAGTTCTTTCCGAATACGTTTGGTTCTCAGGGCAACGGGACTTCTTCAGGGGTGATTCTTTCCGTGCAGGATGCGACGGTGAAGGGCGGGCATCATCCGGTTCTGATTATCAAAAATCAAACCGATAAGACACTTAGTCTGTCGGACAAATGCCCGAACCCGCCGGTTATTGTGGTACGGGTTAGTGATGGCGGCGAGGAAGAAGCACTTATCTCAATGGAAGAGAACGCAATACCTTGCGTGCCGCTTACGGAAATTCAACCTGGAGAAAAAGTCACCTACGAACTTTCACCATGGAAGTACTCGTTGTTATCCGAATTCGGTACGTACCGACTCATGTTGCCAGTGGATTCTGAGATACAGAGCCCGTCTCCCGTTGTGGAATTCTCAATTCAAGAAGCAGGTCCGGTCACCAAAATGTTCCGTGCGTTCATCTCCAAGCCGCTACTCAATCTCTTGATTTTAATAGCATCGTTTATGCCCGGTTACAGCTTGGGGCTTGCGATTATCATTCTCACAATTCTGATAAAACTAATACTCTTCATTCCAACACAGAAAGGATTGGAAGGACAGCGACGGATGCAGGCGGTGCAGCCCAAGCTCGAGGAGGTCAAAAAGAAGCACAAGGGTGATCCGCAACGTATGCAGAGTGAAACTATGAAGATTTGGAAGGAGCACAACGTGAATCCTTTCCAGTCATGTTTGCCTATTTTGATTCAGATGCCAATCCTCATTGGTCTCTTCTTTGTGATACGCGACGGGTCAGTGCTCGAGCTCTCGCGCCACCTGATCTATGGTGCGTACCAGGATCTCTCTTGGTCGTGGGGAACACAATTCCTGGGATTGAATCTAACGGAACCGAATATTTATGTGATGCCTCCTCTATTGGTGGTGTTGCAATTTGCACAAATGAAGATGAGTTTTGCGATTGCGAAGAAGAAAAAGAAATCCAAGGAAACCAAGGAATCCAAAGAATCCAAGGGGGATAAGCAGAAGGATCCGCAGGCGATGCAGCAGAAAGTGATGCTCTACGGGCTTCCATTGATGATCGGCTTCTTTGCGCTCAAATTCCCGGCGGCAGTATCTCTGTATTGGGCGGTCTCAACATTGTTTGCAGTGGGGCAGCAGCTTGTCGTTAATAGGAAGGAGTTGTGATAGAAGTTCGGGAGATAGTCGGAGATTAGTTAGCTAGTTTTTGGTTATTTGCTAATCGTAGATTATTGAACACGTAGCAGCGACGCGGCGTCGCTGCTACGTACTATATAAGTAGTTGTGAGTTAATCTTGACAGTGATTATGTGTTGGGAGTACAAAACCAAGTACTGCCGGACTTTTGGATTCGGCAGCGAAGAGGGGTCTGTGTACCCCTAACGGTTTGGACCGGGACCTTCGGGTCCCAACCTGGTGAACGGCCCCAAAGGTGGGGCCAACGAAGAGGACCGAGTCGGCGGCGTTTATGCCGGCTCGGTCCGTTTTTTGTTGACGAATTGAATTTTTGTAAGTAGATATGGTTTTGTCCCTTTTTCCTCCTTTGGGTAGGTGGGAAAGGCGGGACATATGGGCGGTCGTAAAGTTGGACTTTACGATTAGTCCTAGGGGGTTTGTGACTTGGAGTCATGGGCCCCCGCCCTTTTATTTATGCAACCAACCCCCGTTTTTTATTGACAGGATTTCTGTAAGAAGTGAGGCTGTTTGTGCGCCTGTTCCTTGGTAGGGGGCGGGCGCGGCAGGGCGACTGCTGGGTGAGAACCTAGAGTTGTCCCGGGGGCCAAGGCGCTGCGTCTTGGTCCCCGATTTTTGTAAATGATTATGCAATTGGCATCTTTGGTTGTCTGAACTTTGATTTTTCCTCCATCCCCCGGCCCCTTCCTCCACGGGAGGAAGGGGAGCTTCGTTATCGAAGTATAATGCCTGGTTCTCTTGTAACAGTGTTCCCCTCCTCCTGTGGAGGAGGGGTTAGGGGTGGAGGTAATCAAGCAACCGTCACCTCTTCACACAGATACACATCCTGGATTGCGTTCAGTAATTCAATCCCCTCCTCCCGTGGTTTCTGGAATGCCTTCCTCCCTGAAATCAAACCGCATCCACCTGCGCGCTTGTTGATCACCGCCGTCTTCACCGCTTGCTGCAGATCATTCTCACCGGATGAGCCGCCGGAGTTAATAAGTCCGATGCGTCCCATGTAGCAGTTGGCAACTTGGTACCTCGTTAAATCAATCGGATGGTCAGAGCTCAATTCTGTGTACATGCGTTCGTCAGTCTTGCCGAACTTCACGCCATCCGTGTTCATCGCTTTGTATCCTCCATTGTTTGTGGCTTGCTTCTGCTTGATGATGTCCGCTTCGATCGTCACACCCAAGTGGTTCGCCTGACCCGTCAAATCAGCTGAGGCGTGATAGTCTTCATCCTTTTTGAAGGCGCTGTTGCGGAGGTAACACCACAGCACCGTGAAGAGCCCTAGCTCATGCGCTTTTTCGAAAGCTTGGGCAACTTCCACAATCTGGCGGCGCGACTCTTCTGATCCGTAATAGATCGTTGCCCCTACTCCCAGTGCACCCATCTTGTGCGCCTGCTGAACGGAGCTGAACATTACTTGATCGTAGCTATTGTGGTATGTGAGAAGTTCGTTGTGATTAATCTTCACGATAAACGGAATCTTGTGTGCGTACTTTTTGGCCATAATCCCCAGTACCCCAACGGTTGATGCAACTCCATTGCAGCCTCCTTCGATTGCGAGTTGAATAATATTCTCCGGATCGAAGTAATCCGGATTCTTCGCAAATGATGCACCGGCGGAATGTTCAATACCTTGGTCTACCGGAAGGATGCTCAGGTAGCCAGTCCCTCCAAGGCGCCCGTTGTTATAGAGCGCTAAGAGACTTTTTTGAACTTTCCCGGATCGGTCTGATTGCGAGAAAACATCCTGCACTTGATTGGGATTGGGGAGATGCAATCTGCTTTTATCGATGGTCTTGCATTGGTGGGTGAGGAGTGAGTCGGCCTCCGTGCCGAGAAGTGGTTTGATGTCATCAAAGTTCATTGTATGAGAGGGGAGAAAGTTGTTGAGTGTAGGGTAGCATGAGCTGCGCGCGTCTTCTACTCGACAAGCAAATATTGGCAATATGAACCACAGAGGCTTGATTTTTTAAAAATCCCTAGTACCATGCTCCGGCTTGCGCCAGTCCTGGGTACGGTGCCTGGGTGGAACATGCGCAAGGTGCACTAGCGTAAAAGGAGATCACTAGTGCAAATTGATCCTTATTGTGAGTGTCCTGATGGTCAGGACGGGGGAGTGTTGCAACTGCTGGAGGTTGTGGACAAGGCCGAGCTTGCTCGGCGCGTTCGCAACCAGCTCGATGATTTTCCTCCCGATGGGAGTGAGACCGATCGAGATCTGCTGGAAGTGACACTCGAAGTCCTGGAGGACCCTGAGGCTCATGAAGATGACCTCCGGCACGTCCTCGAACAGCCGGCTATTTCCGTGCTTTGCCAACAGGATGCTTGCGAGCAGAGGTAGTGGCATCTCTGCCTCTACCAACCGGTGGGTCTCACCTTGAGGCCCACCGGACATTTTCTAAGTGTGAGTACGTCCCTCTGTGTAGGTAAAAACTCTCGTCTTGCTTTCCAAAAAATAATATAATGATTTCAGATTCTAAGTCCGTTCATCGCTCGTAAGAGTGGTATCGGGCTGCACCCCGTCGGAGTTTGTGCAGAGAGAGTGGTTGATTCCGCTCATGTTCTCTACCGAGAATGGGCCTGCGGGCCATCGCACATTCCGGCGGCACGGGAATCTCTCGGAGAGCTGAGTTAAGCTCTCCACCAAGACCGGCATGGATGCCACTTACGGACTCCCAGCCGGTCTATTTCACTGCGGAAAAGAAGGCAAAAAGTGTTGTATAAAGTGCTGCTCATAAGTAAAATTCCTCGGCTTTCAGCTCGTCGCTGAGAGTGACTGTTCTGTTTTTCCATTATCCTATGCCGCGCTCTATTTCAGAGCAGGAAGGAGGATGCCATGTTGGTGCTCTCTCGCAAAAAGAACGAGAGCATCGTCATCAGCGACGACATCACGATCGTCGTTGTGGAGATCCGCGGCGACAATGTCCGGCTCGGGGTCGAAGCCCCGAAAGAAGTCCCGGTCCATCGACGCGAGGTCTTCGACGCGATCCGTCGTAACGAAGAAGCCGCAAAGAAAAAGGCCTCCGCTACGACGGGAACCTCCGGCAGCTGACCGGGGGTCACAGAACACTCGCCAGACTCCGTTCTGGCACAGGCCCGCCGTTCCCCAGCGCTCGGCGGGCTTTTACTTATGCCTGTTTTATTTGACGTCTAGGTCGGGCAGCATATACTTCTTTTTCTTCCAGTGGTTGGAAGGTCTGTGGCTTACTGATCTTTGTCACTTTAGGGAGGGAGTCTCATGTTAGTTCTGTCTCGGCAGCGCGATCAATCTATCATGATTGGTGATGGCATCGTCCTCACGGTCGTGGAAATTCGCGATGGAAGAGTTCAACTAAGAATCGATTCGAAAGGAGTTTTGGTCCGTCGTCGCGAAGACATAGGAGAAGTTGAACAGGACGGTTCGGATCTCAGCAGCGATGGGAGTGTCGTGGTCGCACGGCATCGTGACGAGGCGATCGTCATTGGCGACGACATAGTCGTCACGATAGTGGACATCCGTGGTGACAAGGTGCGGCTCGGAATTGATGCTCCTGTGGATATTCCCGTTCATCGCCACGAAGTGTACGAGGCGATCCAGCGGGAGAACCTGCGCTCGGCGCGGCTTGAGCCTCCAACGGAGCCTCAGACAGATCCTCCGACGGAGCCACCGACAAATCCTCCGGAAGATGGAGGATCCGGGATGTGAGTCACAGAATCGTCAGGTTCATTCCTGGCCAAGCCCGCTGCTCCAGAGCGGCGGGCTTGATTTTTGTATTCTATTGTTTCCTTGTCTGAACTGCAGATTACTACCTCTCCCCCCGGCCCCCTCTCCACGGGAGAGGGGGAGCTTCGGTATTGAAGAGAACAAAGTTATTTACACGTAAAACAAAGCTCCCCTTCCTCCAGTGGAGGAAGGGGCTGGGGCCTGCCTGCCGGCAGGCAGGGATGGAGGTAATCTGTGGAGGAGGGGTGGAGGGGTATTGTGCTATCCTCTCCCCATGTCCGAGCCATCTAAATTGAAGTTGTACAACACCCTCTATAAAAAGGAGGAGGTTTTCTCCACAATAGAAGAGGGAAAGGTAAAGATGTACACATGCGGCCCCACGGTCTACGGTCGTCCGCACATTGGGAACTATGCCTCGTTCCTCATGGCTGATTTATTAAGAAGGTGGTTGGAAGTTTCGGGCTACTCTGTCAGCCACGTTAAGAACATCACAGATGTTGGGCACCTGGTAGCTGATAGCGATGAAGGAGAGGATAAAGTGGAAAAACAAGCAAAACAGGAAAAAAAGGATCCGCTTGAAATAGCCAAAAAGTACGAGGCAATGTATTTGGAAGATGAGGCGAGTCTTAACATGTTAGAGCCATTCAAAAGGCCACGGGCGACTAAAACTATTAAGGAGATGATTGAGCTGGTGAAGACTTTGGAAGAAAAAGGATTAACTTATGAGATAGAAGATGGCATTTACTTCTCTGTCGAAAAGTTTGCAGATTACGGAAAACTTTCCGGTAATACTTTGGAGAACCTAAATGCCGGTGCGCGAGTAGAAGTCAAAGATAAAAAGAAACATCCCGCAGACTTTGCACTCTGGAAGAAGTGCGTCGGAGAAAATGCCGATCACATTCTGAGATGGGACTCCCCATGGGGCGAGGGCTTCCCAGGATGGCATATAGAATGCTCTGCGATGAGCATGAAGTTCCTGGGAAGTGAACTTGACATACATACCGGTGGGGAAGACAACATCTTTCCGCATCACGAATGCGAAATTGCGCAGAGTGAGTGTGCTACGGGCAAAAATTTCTCACGTTTCTGGATTCACCGCAGGCGTATAGATATGGGGTCGGAGAAAATGTCCAAGAGCTTGGGCAACGTGTTAAGTATTGTTGACGTGATTGCGAAGGGATATAGCCCATTGGACCTTCGTTATCTTTTTCTTTCGGTACATTATCGAACAAATTTGAAGTTTAGTTGGAAGGGAGTGGATGATGCGAAGAAAGCTAGGAGGAAGATTATGGAATGGATAATTGAAACCGGAGAGCAGGCGTTCCTGCCTGCGGTTAGCAAATCAGACGAGGCAAAAAAAGAAAAAAAGGAAAAACAGGAGCACCCGTCCTCGGGTGCGGTTGGGAAATATTTAGAAAAATTTGTTGATACTATGAATGCCGACCTGAATACGCCGGGGGCGTTGGCGGTTGTGTTCGATTGCATGGCGTGGTCGCGGAATCAGAAGGAATGGTCGCACGAAGAGCTCGAAGAACTCCATGATTTCATTGCAATGGTAAGGCACACCTTCGGATGCTTCGATCCGGAAGAAGTTGAAGATGTTCCCGATGAAGTTCAGAAACTTCTCGACGAGAGACAGGTCGCGCGTAGCAAGAAGGACTTCGAAGCGTCAGACAAGTTACGTGATCAGATCTGTGGGCTGGGGTGGGAGGTGAGGGATGAAGGTGGGGGGCAGGAGGTGAGGAAGTTATGAAAATGATTGGATGGCTGGATGGTTGGATGGTTCGCAGGCGATTCTCATATTTGCTGCCTCTTTAGAACCATCCAGCCATTTAGCCATC
>JBDRFD010000024.1:0-4951 GCA_043819035.1 Patescibacteria group bacterium
AACGAAAGCTGATACATATTATCTATGCTGTCTGGAAGAGAGGAACACCATTTGTGAAAAAATGATCATGTAGCACTAGACCTGAAAAAGCCCGGTTAATCTGGGCTTTTTTCTTGCGTGAGATATATGTAGTTCAGACAACGTAAGAAGTTATGACATAGAAAAGTCTGGAACTAGGATTCTAAGGATTTAAGGATGAGCAGGATTAATCTTATCCATCCTTTTAATCTTTCAAATCCTAGTTCCAGACAATGTGCAGTTCGCGATTCAGGGTACGTAGCACCATTCTTTTGAATCAACTGTTAATTGTTAACTGTTGATTATTAACTGTTAACTGTTGATTCACGTCCCCCTCTCCACCATTCTCAATACAGCTTTAGGACACCCGTTATTCCGCGCCCCATCCGTGTAGTGCGGGAAGAGCGATCGCATATTGCGATATAGAATCGGGAATTGTTCGAAGTAGTACGGCTGGCTGCCTTCGGCAACATCAATGAGTTGTTCGCAACTGCATCCTTTTGTATCCGTCAATCGGTACGGACTGATTTTTTTGCGAGGCCCCTTGCGGAAGACATCTCCCTCCGATGTAAGAGCATATCGCTTAAAGAGCATCTGCTCGCGTGGTACAGACTCTGGCGCATACGTATTCGGACAGAGATCCAAGGAATTGGAAACACCATCTCCATCTTTATCATCTTCACAAGATCCAACGCGGTCACCGTGCAACTTGTGTGCTGGCCAGGCTGATACTCCGACCTGTATCGTGTGAGCATTATCTCTATTACCCGGAGGATAGTGGCAAATGGTGATCTTGTTTTCCTCTTCGCCCTCTCCTTCCTCCACATCATCATCCTCAAACTCTTCATCTTCATCGGCATTTGATCCGCATGAAGGCCGCTCAAGATAGATGGCAACAACCGCATCCTGGAAGTCTGCACTGTCGCCTAATTCCTGCGTCTCCACAAGTGCCAACACTCTGCGCCCACCCGGATAAGCTTTCCCGCCACGAATCACATTACGCAGGAATCGTTTGAGGTGCAGTGGATTACTGAGAGACGTTGTCACAGGGAGCGCATCACCCGAGCGAAGAATCCTTACACGACCGGAATTGTCACCAGAGTGGCCATCCTGCCTAAAGACCCAACCATAACGCCCTTCCACCTTAATAAGAATGTTGCTTCCTGCAGGAACATTTGTAAATGACTCTGTTTCCCCACCATCCACATCACGGAAACTGTATAGCGTCCGCCACAGAGTCCCCCCATCCAAACTCGCAGAGAGACGTACCTGTACTTCCGCTCCACCTTCCCCACCATGCTGAGCATGGGACCCGAGGACCTTAAATGTTACATTGGCGGTTTCTCCGAGAACAATGTGGCCGTTTTCAATCGTGAACGCTGCCATGCAGGGGTCGACTCCACCATCGTCAATATCATTTTCATCACCATCGTCATTGTCATTGTTATCCCCATCGTCGCCACCGGAATCATCATCGGATGGAGCTGCCGCCTCCCAGTTGATAAGGATGGCATCGTCTTGAACGGTCACGCGTGTTTGGAATAGAACTTCCGTACTGGTCATACTCACTTCATCTCCACCCGGTCCATCGTTGAGAATTCCATCAAACGGATTTTCCGTTTTGTTGTTATCACTCGTATCGTTGTCAACTCCCAGAACTGTCACATTATCAAAGATGATGCGTGCGTCTATGATTTCTTTTGAACCATTGGCACTATGTGAACCATGCAAGAGAATACGTACGGCATTTCCACCTCGTCTTTCGGCGGCAAGGCCGGGAACTGTTTCTACCAGACCCGTGTCTGCAACTGCAACTCCGTTTATTGCAAGTGGAATCCATTGAGACTCAGCAAAACGAACACTTTCACTTCCTACATACACCGCACGATCAGCATCTCCTGCTTTGTAATTCTCAAGTCGATCAAAGACTACTTTGAAACGTGGATCAGTGGCTTTGGCACAACTACCCGACTTCTGTTCAAATTGCACGAGGATTACCGCATCCTGGAAGTCAGAAGATGCACTATTGAGTGCCCCCAACTCACCCAAGATCACCGCATCGTATTCACCAATACTGATCTTTCCATCTTCATCCAGAATCTCCTGAAGGAATGATTCTAAACTTGCCTGATTTCCAAATGGCGCATACGCCGGCGGGCTATCACCATTGCGCAAGACTTCGATGTGGCCGCTTTGGTCATTGGATGTGTAATTCTTGTTGAAGAGCCAACGGTAGCGGCCGTTAATTCTAAGAAGAATATTAGAGCCTGATGGGAGATTTGTGATCGTCTGCTGCTCACCACCGTCAATGTCATCACCACCAAAGAGATCAACCCACGCGTTGCCACCATCCGTACTCGCTTTTACGGTGACGGCAATCTCCGGGCCGCTTGCACCATAAGTAATAGCCGCACCAAGCGCCTTGAAAGTCACATCAACCGAACCTGTTGTTTCGATAGTCCCGTCGCTTGCAACCGTAAAGCGATCTTCGCATTCTTCCCCTTCTCCCTGACCGCCTCCGCCACCATCATCATCTCCTCCGGTATCCGTATACGGATCATCCTCATCAGGAACACCGTCGCCATCACTATCATCATCTAAGTAGTCCGGAACTCCATCGCCATCCGTATCATCGTCACCTTCCTCCTCGTCGGGAATACCGTCGCCATCACTGTCATCATCCAAATAGTTAGGAATTCCGTCACCGTCACTGTCACCATCTCCTTCCTCATCATCCGGAATACCGTCACCGTCGCTGTCTCCGCCACCGCCACCATCGTCGTCATCATCTCCGCCTTCCTCATCATCATCTCCCTGAGTTCCTTGATCACCTTGCGATTCCTGAATCCCCGTAGAAGATAGAATGCCATCACCACTGATAGTAATTATACGGGAATCACCACTGAGCGCTTCCAGAATAATATCACCCGTTTGATAGGGGGCTCCGTCCACGCGCGAAAAAACGACTTCCTCCAAACCGGATGTATTGATTGTGTTGGGAATCGGGTAAACTTCATCCTGATCCGGGTCACGCAACATATATGTCTCCCCCTGAAAGAGAACACCTTCTTGTATAAAGACTCCCCATTCCTCATCGTTCTGTCCGGCTTGCGATCTGATCTGCGCACTGCGCAATGCCTGGATTGTTTGCTCTGTTGCCAGATCCAAATCGTTTCGGATCTGGAAGTTGCGGAACATCGGAACGGATATGCCCGCGGTTACGCCAATGATTCCGATCGTGATCAGCGTTTCTATGGCAGTGAAAGATCTGCGTGTCATGATGAAGAGGGGAAGGGGGTTGTGATTTACGCGTTACCCACGTTACCGACAACGCTGTAAATTGGGACAATGATAGCAAAAGCGATAGCAGCGACGAGCGCTCCGATGAATAGAAGAAGGATCGGTTCCAAAATAACAGGCAGAGCCTGAGCAGTCTCCGATGCCTTCTTTTCGTAGATAGTGGAGATTTGGAGCAAACTCTGCGAAAGGGACCCCGAGCGTTCGCCGGCAACAATCAATTGCTGGACAGAAACAGGAAGGATTCTTTCGCTACCTTTGATCTTCGCGAATCCTTTGCTAAAAGTATCTCCCACTTTCACGTGCTCAAGAATCTGAGCATAGAAATTTTTGTATGAGATAACCTGTGTCACATCCACAAGTGATTCCAATGCCTCCACAAAAGGAACTCCTGCCTGCAAAAGACCTCCTAGAATCACACCGAAGCGGGCGACTGTCGCTTCTCTCGCGAGACGGCCAATGCCGGGGATGTGAAACACCAGCCATTGCGATACAACTCTGAATCGTGTGAACTTTGCGAGAAGGAAAAAGAGAGTTATGCCTACTAAGATGAGTGGAACAAACACTTTCCCGTGGTCACTGAAGACCTTTGTCACATAAATCACCACACGCGTAGTGAGTGGCAGGTCGACATTGAGGGAGTAAAGCACTTGCACCAGATTCGGCAACACAAAGAGTCCAAGCCCCATCACAATCACGAACATCATGACCGTTACAATCGCCGGATATATCATCGCCATCTTTACCTGCTGCCGAAGAGAACGGTCTTTTTCTCGTTGTTCGGCTAAATACTGAATATTGCGCGCCAGGTTCCCCGCCTCTTCTCCGATACGTACCATCGCAAGATCGTACGGCGTAAAGAGGTGCTGTTCTTCCATAGCCCGCCAGAAGGGCGTCCCATTCTCAACGGAGCCGATGATGCGCCCGACCATTTTCTTCATTGGTTTGCTCCTCGTCTCCATCTGAAAGACACGCAAAACATCCAATAGTGGAAGCCCTGCAGTTAGCATTGTCGCGGAGCTCTGAACGAAAAGGTTCACCTGTTTACCCATTCCGATGTTATTGACTCCTGAGAGGAATGCATGCAACGGAGAGTCCCCCTTGGGCTTCACCGCTCCTGTGGCATCTTTCTTTTGTTTTTTTCCGAGCCTTTTCCAGAAGGGAACGTGTTCTTTCTTTTCTTTTTTTGACTTAAGAACTACTTCTTCTTGAGGCTTTATCTCTTGTTTTTCCTCAGACTCCGCAGGTGGGAACACCTGATCTGTTTTTGATGGTTTTTCTGCTTCCTTGGATTTCTCTGAACCCGCAGGTTGGAACCCTTCGTCTTCACTCAGGGCAGGCGCCTGCTCTGTGTTGGGCTTTTTTTCTTTTTCCGAGGCTTCCTTGGTTTCTTTGGTTTCTTTGGATTCTTTATCTGCGGACTCCGCCCCACTGGAACGAGGCTCTGTGTTAGGTATAACTTCTTCCTGCTCTGAATCCCTTTTTTCCCTTTTTTCCTTTTTTTCCTCTCCAAAAGCAGCCGATCTATTCAGATTATCGTTTATCATCAGAAGTGGAGAATATGATTTCCGGCGGCGCGGCTACACGCAGGAGCTCTTCGATCGTCGTCATACCGGTTCGCACTTTTTCGAATCCA
>JBDRFD010000025.1:0-13508 GCA_043819035.1 Patescibacteria group bacterium
TCTTGTCGTAGGCGATGGAGAGAAATGAGGCTTGGGCAGACATGAGAAGATTGGGAATGTGGCTAAGAGATGCCACAATCCTACCATTTTCACACTCAAAATGGAACTACATGTGAGTGGTGTTTTTCAGAGGTTCCCTAAGTATACATCTTGGATTTCACGTAATAAAATTAGGCGTGTTGCGAATTTGGGATGATGTGGTTGGTTAACTTATATATAGACGTGTGTTTTTGTAAGATGGTGGAGATGCCGGGACACATTTCAAACACTTCCAGAGGATTACGGCAGACATTGGCAGATACACACAGGAACTTCAATCTTTGAAGGAATCCATGATAATGGTGATAGATGTTCTGAACTGTGTCCCAACTCAATCTTTCCTCAAAGAGACGCTAATCTACTGAACAGAAACAATCAGATGTCTTTCTTTCAAACATATCATGTGGAGTGATAGCATATGTCCATGCCAGAAGACGCGACATTAGATGCTGATTATCCGATGCGTTTTGAGCATCTGCTATGCCAAGTGCTTGGACGTAAGATTGGGTATCAGACAGCTGGAGCTGCTGGGAATGCAAAGTACTATAGGCAATACATCAAGAAGGTCATTTGTAAATTTAAGAAAAGAGCGGATGAGCTTGAAATGGATACCAGACTCAAGGAAGTGCTATTCGTTTACTTGAACACTATGGAGAATAGGCTTAGCAAGCTCAAGAAGATCGATATGAATGCGCTGCTACTTGTTGATGCACTATTCGTAATCTCATACCTTTTAGGCTACGAAGGGCTTGATGGTGGCACTCCAAGGACTCCGATATATACTCAGACACTATTGCAGTATGTATTTTCGCGTGACAGCGATCCAATTGAGCAAAGAGTCAATTTGATCAAAACGAGAGCTGAGGTTATCCAGCAACTTAAATCTGAAGGGCTGAGTACTCCGCAAATTGCCTTCATTCTCAATACCACCGACTATGAGGTGAAGAAGCTCAGCAAATACTACCAAAATTAAACGGAAATACTGAAGAACAAGAATTAGCTCAAATGTACACATTTCTGTAATATCCAGCATGTATGCCAAAAGCAGACCCATCAAATTCTGAACGGCTAACTAGACAGGAAATAATTGACCAGAGATTAGGTAAATCAGGCTGGAATGTTAAAGACCCTTCACAAGTTACCGAGGAGCTTGATATTTGGGTAGGACTACCTGAAGGAGTAGAAGAACCAATGCACGAATTTCAAGGACATCAATTTGCTGATTATGCGTTACTTGGTGAGGATGGCTATCCGCTTGCAGTTGTCGAAGCCAAAAAAACTTCAAAGGACGCTCGTGTTGGGCAGGAGCAAGCAAAACAGTACGCAGAAAATATCTCAGATAAGTCAGAACGTGAAATGCCATTTGTAATGTACACAAATGGAAACGATATATATTTTTGGGATACTGAACGCTATCCACCCCGCAAGGTTCATGGGTTCCCTACAAGAAAAGACTTAGAACGTATGAAATTCATGCGTGAAAACAGCAAGCCACTTTCACAGGAACTAATCAATCGTGATATTTCGGGAAGGCCATACCAACTTGAAGCAATTCGTTCTGTACTTGAAGGTGTAGATAGAGCAGAGAGAAAATTCCTTCTTGTTATGGCAACTGGTACAGGCAAGACCCGCACATGTGTATCCATGTTAGATGTACTAATGAGAACTAATCGGGTTCAGCGAGTTCTCTTCCTTGTAGATAGAATTGCTCTTCGAGACCAGGGGCGAGACGCATTTCGTGAGTTTCTTCCTAATGCTCCATTATGGCCAAAGCAGGGAGAAAAAGAAATTGTAACTGATCGCAGGGTGTACATTGCAACATATCCGACATTACTAAACATAATTGAGAAAACAGATTGCCCACTCAGTCCGCACTTCTTTGATATGATCGTTGCAGATGAGAGCCATCGCTCAATTTACAACGTATATAAAAATATCTTTGATTATTTTGATGCACTGCAAGTCGGATTAACTGCAACTCCAACGGATGCAATTGACCACAATACTTTTGATTTATTCAGCTGTGAAGATAGCGACCCCACTTATGCTTATACCTACGAAGAAGCTGTAAATAGTAATCCACCATTTCTAAGCGACTTTGAAGCGTTTTCAATTCAAACCAAATTCCAAACGGAAGGCATACATCACGACAAACTATCTGTAGGCGAACAAAAGAAGCTACTTGCGGAAGGGAAAGAGCTTGAAGACATAGATTTCGAGGGTACTGATCTTGAAAAGAAAGTGTCAAACAAAGGTACAAATGCTCTTGTTGTTCAAGAGTTTATGGAAGAGTGCATTAAGGATGACAGTGGAACGTTACCTGGAAAGACGATCTTCTTTGCCATGACAAAGAAACATGCCTATCGCTTGCAGGAGATTTTTGACAGTCTTTATCCTGAGCTGAAAGGAAAAATTTCCAAGGTGCTTGTTTCCGATGATTCCCGTGTTCATGGTAAAGGTGGTTTACTCGATCAGTTTAAGAACAATGATATGCCACGTATCGCTATTAGCGTAGATATGCTGGATACAGGAATAGATGTACGAGAAATCGTTAATCTCGTTATTGCAAAGCCTGTGTTCTCATATACGAAGTTCTGGCAGATGATAGGACGTGGTACTCGCTTGCTTGAGCCAAAGGCAATGAAACCTTGGTGCACAAAAAAGATAAGTTCCTAATAATGGATTGCTGGAATAACTTTGCATATTTCGAGATGAACCCTAAGGGCAAAGAAGACCGTCCGACTAAACCATTGCCAGTAAGGCTATTTGAAATACGATTGCAGAAATTCATTTCAGCGAGGAAGGCGGGTGAAGAAGAAGCGGCACAAAATACAATAGTTGGACTTCGTTCAGATATTTCCAAACTTCCAACAAACAACGTAGTTGTGTTGAATGCACAATCAAAACTAGAAAGGCTAGATGATGGCTTTTGGGCAAGTCTTAATGAAGAGAAACAAGTCTATATCCAAAAAGAAATTGCCCCTCTCATGAGGGCCAGAAGCAACGAAGACTTCAAAGCCATGAGCCTCGAACTCAATGCACTCCAGCTTTCTATCGCTCGTTTTGAAAAGAATGATAAGAAGATAGAAACATTGGAACAAGTAATTATGGAAAAGGTTTCCGATCTACCGCTTTCGATAAATACGGTAGCTAAAGAGAAAGAGCTAATTGAAGCAGTTCTTAACGAAGGGTATGTCCATAAAGCAAATGAGGATGAATTGCAGGAGCTTGTAACCCGTCTTGCACCTTTAATGAAATTCCGAGAAGAGGGTTTCAGGATAGATCAGGAGAAACTCAACTTACGCGATCTGACTGCCGACAAAAGTTACATTGAATTTGGGCCAGCAAATGAGCGAGTAACAGTGCAGAAATATCGTGAGAAGGTCGAAGCACTCATCAAGAAGCTAGAAGATGAAAATCCAATACTGCAAAAACTCAAATCTGGTGAAGACCTCACATCGGAAGAAATTGAACAACTAGCCGATACACTGGAAGAATGTGAACCGTATCCAACAGAAAAGAACCTTCAAAAAGCGTACGATGCTCGTCGAGTACAATTCCTCGATCTTATAAGGTATATAATGGGTGTCGGGGAACTAAAAACCTTTGCGGACAAAGTGTCCGAAGCATTTTCAGAGTTCATTGCAGAACACAACACGCTTACGGCAAAACAAATTCAGTTCCTTCAAGCGTTGCAAGCGTTCATCATTGAAAATGGCTCTCTAAGCAAGAAAGACCTGACGCGTGAGCCATTCACTCGATTCCACGCAAAAGGCATCCTAGGGCTATTCAAACCACAAGAACGCACTGAAATTCTTAAACTAGCTACCTCTCTCCTCTCACATGCTTAGTTCAACTCTACGTTCAAAAGTAGATCGCCTCTGGGATAAGTTTTGGAGTGGCGGTATCAGCAATCCACTCACTGCCATTGAGCAAATTACCTATCTTCTCTTTATGAAGCGTTTGGACGAACTCGATCTCAAACGACTGCAAGATGCGGAGTTCACGGGCGAGAAGCACAAGCCGTTTTTCAAACCAGACGAAAAGAATCTCCGATGGCACCAGTTCAAGCAAATGGAGGGTGGGGAGATGCTTGAGCATGTCCAAAAGAAAGTATTTCCGTTTATCAAGTCACTCGCTGGCAGAGACGGACCCTTTGTGGAGTACATGGCAAACGCTGTTTTTATCATCACAAAGCCATCCTTGCTAGTGGAAGCTGTCACAATCATTGATGAGATATTTGAAGAAATCGAGCGGGAGCAGGACGAAGGACAGGAGTTTCAGGATACTCAAGGAGACTTGTACGAACATTTGCTTTCCGCAATTACGAGTGCGGGCAAGCTCGGTCAGTTCCGTACCCCTCGGCACATCATTCAGTTAATATGTGAGCTGGTGAATCCGAAGTTGGGAGATACCATTTGCGACCCTGCGTGTGGTACGGGCGGTTTCCTCCTCGGTGCATATCAGCACATCCTCACGCAGCACACGAGTGCGAAGCATATCAAAACGGATAGCAACGGACTCAAGCGAGGAACGATGGGAGATAAGCTGACAAACGAAAAGCAGTGGGAACACCTGAAAAAACGCACATTCTTTGGTTATGACATGGATGAAACGATGGTACGTATCGGGCTGATGAACCTGATTATGCACGGTATCAGTCATCCGAACATTTGCCAGCGTGACACTCTCTCCAAGAGTTATAACGAAGACGGCATGTATGACGTGATAGCGGCTAACCCCCCGTTCAAGGGAAGTATTGATAAAGGTGACATCAATGAAACACTCATGCTCCCGACCACAAAAACAGAGCTTCTGTTCGTCAATCGTATTATCAATTCACTCAAGATCGGAGGGAGAGGCGGTGTGATTGTTCCTGATGGTGTCCTGTTCGGTTCTAGTAAGGCTCATAAACTGGCTCGTAAGATGCTGATAGAGCGGTGTGAGCTACAAGGTGTGATCTCCATGCCAAGTGGAGTATTTAGACCGTATGCAGGAGTCAGCACGGCTATATTGGTGTTCGTGAAGGGCGGTGAGACGGAAAAGGTATGGTTCTACGATATGGAAGCCGATGGTTACAGTTTCGATGATAAGCGAGAGAAGGTCGAAGCAAATGACCTGCCTGACATTGTGGAGAAATGGAATAAGCGACAGGAGATAAAGACTAGTGATCGTAAGAGTAAGTTCTTTTGGGTGCAGAGAAAGGAGATTGAGGAAAAAGATTTTGACCTGAGTATCAATCGCTACAAGGAGGTAACTTACGAGGCTGTGGAGTATGAGAAGCCAGAAGTGATACTTGGAAAGATTGAGGGTCTTGAGAAAGAAATTATGAATGAAGTTTCTTCACTAAAATCAATTTTATGACGAAAGTTATAAATAAATCCAAGTTGATTGATTGCTGTATATTTGTACGCAATGGCGTATCAGTAAAACAAGATAAAACAAGTGGAGGCATACCAATTACAAGGATCGAAACAATTTCAAAAGGTGACATAAATCAAAACAAGGTTGGTTTTGCTGGAATAGATGAACCAGATAAATATAAGTCATATTTTTTGAAGGAAGGAGATGTGCTTATAAGCCATATAAATAGCGTTGAACATCTAGGTAAAACTGCAATTTACGAAGGTATACCAGCCACACTCATACATGGCATGAATCTTCTTTGCATCAGACCAAACTCAGAAATTGTCCTACCAAAGTTTCTTTTGTACTTCACTAAATCCCCTGCATTTCGAAATCAGCTTCCAAAGATTACAAATAAATCTGTGAACCAAGCTAGTTTTTCTTCTTCAAACCTAAAAAATAAGATTTTAGTCCCGATCCCTACTCTAGAAGAACAAAAACTTATCGTCTCCATCCTCGACCAAGTCGACGCACTGCGATGCAAACGCAAGGAGGCTATTAAGTTACAGGATGAGTATGTGAAGTCAGTGTTTTTGGAGATGTTTGCTGACCCTGTGACAAACCCGAAGGGCATTGAACAAAAAGCAGTTATGGAAATGGGTCGAGTAGTAACTGGCAATACGCCACCTAGAGCAAATCGAAGTAATTATGGAAACTTCATCGAGTGGATAAAATCCGACAACATCAATAACGATTTTTGTATAGCTACCAAGGCACGAGAATGGCTATCAGAAGAAGGTGCAAAAAGTGCAAGAATTGCCCCTGCTAATTCGATACTCGTTACCTGTATTGCTGGCAGTAAAAGCTGTATTGGAAATTGTGGCGTTATTGATAGAGATGCTTCATTCAATCAGCAAATCAATGCAATAATTCCTCATGCAGATGTTGACCCCTATTTCCTCTATGTTCAGATGAAACTTGCAAAAGAGTTATTTCAGAAAGCTGCAACAAGTGGAATGAAGGGGCTACTAAGTAAGAGTAGATTTAGCAAAGTCCAATTACTGAATCCCGATATCAGAGAGCAGAAGGAATTTGCTGATAAGTTTATAAAGTGCGAAGCAACAAAAAAGAAAATGGCTCAACAACAGGTTGAAATTGAAAACCAATTCAACTCTCTAATGCAAAGAGCTTTTGCAGGAGCTTTGACCTAGTAGGACCATATATTATGGTATAATAAGTGCTCCATGGACACAGATGATCCACCTTCAGTTAATCAGGCAAACGAAATACAAGAACTATCACAGATAGTACAGGATATTGACGTAAATAATGATGCCAATGATGCCAATGCAACGCATATGACTGATGCAAATGGGGACAGAATAGAATATGACCACAATGAATTTGAAAAAAGATAAGGTTCATCTCTCGTTTACTACAGTTATATATAATGGCAAGACCCACTAAATACACGGAAGACACCATAAATGGCATATGTAAGTGGATTATGGGAGGAAATAGCTATGTCGATGCCTGCACAATGGCAGGTATTAGTTACCAAACTTTTAATGAATGGAGGCATGAGAAATCTGAGTTTTCTGATGCTATAAAAAAGGCCGAGGCTAAGTGCAAAGCAGCTCGTATTTCGCGCATATTGGATGCTAGCGAAGAGAAGTGGCAAGCAGCTGCTTGGTGGCTGGAAAGACGCTATCCAGACGAATATGCACTACGTAAGATCGAAAAAAATCAACCTGTGAGCAAAGCCCCTGATGGGGTTAGAGACTTAGCACGTGCAATGCTTCCCATGGAACAAGAGGAGCGAAAAGAATTACTCTCTGACCTTGTTGATTCAAACAAGGTTCAATTAGTGTAAATGGTCTACAATATGTCTATGGACTCCATGACAGTAAATGCTCTCACATATGCAATATATGCGCGTAAATCTTCTGACGAGAGCTCAGGGAAGCAATACAAATCTATAGATGAACAATTAGAAGCGTGCTACAAACTTGCTGATAGCTGTGGAATTGTAGTGAAGAAAGAACATGTTTTCACTGAGTCTCGTTCAGCTAAACGAGCCAAGAATAGACCCATATTTGCGAAGCTACTCGAAATGGTAGAGAAAGGAAAACTTGATGGAGTCGTTGCATGGCATCCCGACAGGCTCTCTAGAAATATGTTTGAGGCAGGAAGGGTTATTGAGCTCATTGATGATGGAAAACTTAAAGACCTTAAATTCTGTACTCATCACTTTGAAAATACTGCATCTGGAAAGATGATGCTTGGCATACTCTTTGCAATATCAAAGGAATACAGCGATAAATTGAGCGAAGATGTCTCTAGAGGAGTTAAAGGTGCTTTTGAGGCTGGACAATCCTCTGGCACCCCAAAATGGGGCTATTTGAGGAATTCAGATGATGGATTATATGAACCTGACCCTGCAACATTCGATTACATACAAGAGGCTTGGAAGAGAAGACTAAATGAAGAAACATTGGAATCAATTGCTGATTGGTTATCTATGGTTGGATGCACCAGAGAAACATCGAAAGGAAGAATAATTAAAACTCCGAACAAGACGATACTTGGGAGAATTTTTTGTGATCCTTTCTACTATGGTGTGCTACGACAAACAGACAAGCTAAAGGACTTACGTGATTTATATGATTTCAAAGCCATGGTAACTGAGGAGGAGTTCTTAGAGGTTCAAAGGATTGGGAAGGGGAAGAAGAAGACTAAGGTCAAGCAGTCGTTTCCTTTCAGAAATGATCTAGTGCAATGCAGTTGCGGCAATACTTGCTTTCCTACTGCTGCAAAGGGCCGTGGAGGAAATTTGTACCTTTATTTAGTTTGTCGTGCTCGTAAGCAATGCCCTAATAAGAAATACTCTTTGCGAAGCAAAGTGGTTCTAGAAGCTATTGAAGTCACACTTAAGAAATCATTTAAACCTACTGCAGCGAATTATAAAAAATATCAAACTACTTTCAATCAATCGTTAGATCAACATCTTAATGATGTGACTAAGGGCAGGACAAACCTCACAAGAAATCGTAATAAACTTTGCAAAGAACTTGATGAACTCAATTTAGGACGTATGAAACTTGCTAACCAGAAGAAGCTAAGTCGTTCAGAAGAGGCTTCCTACGAGAAAGAGAAATTCAGGCTTGAGAGCCAAATCAAAGAATGTGATCAAACTCTCAAGAAGCTGGAGGACGAGAAACTATTTTCTATCTTCAGTTATGAAGAATTTTCAAACTTCCTCAAAAAGTCTGACCTGTATTGGAAAAGAGCCGATGCCGAACAAAAGCATCAATTGGCTACTTTTCTCTTTTCAAACATCATTGTTGAGGACGGAAAAGTGCTTGAACTACACATAAAACCGCTCATCAAAGATTTATTTGTTCCGAATGGTGGAGATGCCGGGAATTGAACCCGGGTCCAACGTGGTGAAAACGTGTCTGTACTGTCATGAACTTTTCGTACTCTGCCTCACAAGGAAAAGAACAAAGAAAAAGACAAGAGGGCTGATGCTGGATTACGGAGGCATGGTCACATCAAATCATGTTCCGTCCTGCTGATTGCGCCTCATCCGCTTAGCAGGAGTAGGAGGTGAGACGTGTTCTCTATCAGTGAGAACTTATGCGTAGGCAGGCACAAGCGCGGGGAACCGAAGTCCCTCGAAGAAAGTGCGAGCTTTCGCGAGAATATCTGATTTGGCAGATATGGTTTGCAACAAGTGGGTAACGGGAACCGTTGCAATCCCGAACAGAGACGAGCGCAATCAATGATCACATTGTCGAAGCCTGTCATCCCCGGAGATGTAAATGAGCAGATAATCATTCTAAAGTTTATAGATGTCAGATTCCATCGTTTCCTCTAGATCTTTGCCACATCAATTGACACAAAACCCCAAAAGAATACGATATTCTGCCAGGTTTAAGCTCTTGCTTTAGCTTGGATGAGTTCTTTGGCACCATTGGCTGAGTATTGAGTTAACTTCGACTTTTTCACACACGTTCCACTGTTTTCGAAAGGACAATGCTATGAGTAGCGAACCACGACTTGTATTGGGTGCTGATCTCAGCACGGATTCTATGACGTACGTCGTCTGCGATGCACGCAGTGGCGCCGTCGCCGCCCAGGGCTCTTTCAACTTCGTTGAGCACTTGGGTAGCAAGTACAACCTCAAAGACGGAGGGTACTTGGACCAAGGAGAAGGGGTTATACGCATCCCGTACGGACTTCTGCCCGATGCGCTGGACCTCACGTTCGCCGACGTCGTGAAGAAACTCGGTAATGATCGATATCAGCTTGCTCGCATTGTCGTCAGCCTTCAACAGCACGGAATGGGGGCGTGGTTACCGCACATGGGCGAGGGGCTGTATGAATTAGGTCGCAATCCAAAGAGACCGTTGTCCGCAGGTTTCCAGGATCTCTTCGCAACCAACGAAGCAACAAGCTGGCAAGACACTGCCTCACGCCAAGACTGCGAAGAGTTCGAGAGAGCGATCCCCGCTGACCGATGGGCGGAGCTTACCGGATCTTCTCCCATGCAATCGTTACGATTCATGGGTGCCCAAATCGCACGGCTTGGACGTGTTCACCAGGAAGATTTTCAACGTACCAACCAATTCACCGTACTCGCATCGATCGTCGCGAGCATCCTGGTCGGCAAACCAGTGGGTATTGGCCTGGATGAGGCGTCTTGCACGTTGTTGATGAACCTAAAACGAGGGGTGTGGTCGAAGACCCTCCTGAGAAGTGATTGCTTCCCGGAAGGGACATCTGGTCGGCTTCCCAGGATCCTTCCCCCCGGTGCTCGACTAGGTAACTTGTGGAGGTATCACGTGGTTGGTCACGAATTGCCGGCAGCGTGTCAGGTGAGCATGGGCTTCGGCGACAACATCGCCATCATGCTGACGATGGCAAACGAGCCCGGGCAGTTTGGCCTGAGCATGGGAACCTCCGGCACCACCTACTCGGAGATGGACAAGGCAACCTACGATCCGACTCATGCGTGCCACGTACTGCGATCCGGAACCGGCAAGTTCATGGGGATGTACTGCGCCGCGAACTGCGGAAAGTTTGCCGACGCAGTACGCGAGCTCGCTTACCTGAGTTGGGAGCAGTTCGATGCACTCGTCGCAAACGCACAGTGGGATGATCCCGGGGCGATGATCCTGCCAACTTCCGACGAAGCAGGCTTGCGCCTTTTCAACCTCAAAGACGGTGATAGACGGAGCGCATATGCCGTCACTCGTTCCATCATCGCGGACATGTGGCATCACTCACGATTCATGGGTGATCCCGACTCGATCGTGGTGACCGGCGGATTTGCAACGGAACCTGTCGCGCAAGTCGTTGCCGACATGTTCCAGGCAAAGGTGTTCGTCTCGCCGAAGATGAACCGCGTGGCCATGGGTTCAGTCGTTCTGGGCGTCTCTCAGGTTCTGGGTGAACCGATCCCTGAAGTCGCAGCACGTCTGTGCCCAAAGGGGAAGGAGATCGCTCCATATCCCGCCCGTGCGAAGTTCTACGAGCAGTTCCTGGCGAATTACGCCCGGAACTTGAGAAGTATTTGAAAACCACTCAGCCACCGCTGAAGAAACTTAAACCCAGGGTCCGCAAGGGCTCTGGGTTTTCTGAATAGAAAACTCCACAACCCTAAATCTTCCCATTCCTATTTTTTTTCATCTCTTTCCATAGAGCTTCACCTTTATCTGAAAGATAATAATCTTGCCTTCCTCCCATTACCCGTTCAGTAATAACGAGCCCGTGTGCTTCCATTTGAATAACAACATCTATTACTACAGAACTTTTATGTCCAAATTTATTCTTAAAACCCGGCAAATTTCTAGGTGAGCCTTCCGGTGCTTCTGCCAGGTACTCAATAAGTCCCCCGACAAGAGGATGATCAAGTTGAGGCATTGAATCACTTTTCTCCTCTGCTCCGTTATCCTCACTTTCACGCGTAGCGCTTGGCTCATTAGGTTTGTCCAAAAACCCTGCAAGCTTCCTGCTTCTAATAGGATGCTGCAGTTTCCTTACAGCCTTTGCTTCTATCTGCCGTACCCTCTCACGTGTTACAGAAAAGATCTTCCCAACCTCCTCAAGTGTATATGAATAACCATCACCAAGCCCATAACGCAGACGAATGATCTCACGCTCCCGGTAGTTCAAGGCTGCAAGCACGTCTTCGATCCTCGCCTTAAGCGAAACCTGATTCATTTCTTTGAGTGGATCGTCTTCACGATAATCCTCCAGGAACTCGCCAAAGTAGCTGTCACCGTGATCACCAACCGGTTGATCCAGCGACACAGGCTGACAGCTTCCCTGCAACGCACGACTAGTTTCATCAATGGAGAGACCAGCCGCCTTAGCAGTCTCTTCCACTGAAGGCTCAAAGCCGTTCTCCTGCAAAAGATCCCGTGTTACATTGCGTACTCTGCTTATTGTCTCAATCATATGCACAGGTACACGGATCGTGCGTGATTGATCCGCTATCGCACGCGTGATCGCCTGACGTATCCACCATGTGGCATAGGTCGAGAATTTGTAACCACGCGCATGCTCGAATTTATCAACCGCTCGCATTAGGCCGGTATTGCCCTCTTGAATGAGATCTAGGAAGCTTAAGCCGCGATTGCGGTATTTCTTTGCAATAGAGACTACCAGGCGGAGGTTGCCGGCAGAAAGATGGCACTTTGCAGCAACGTATTCTCTCTGCAGACTTGTGGCTCTCTCAGCTCGACTGTGCAGGGAAGTAGGGCTCTCCAAGGTAATTCGCATCAGGCGTCTAAGTTCCTCACGGATTTTGGCTTGACGATCAGGATTCTCATTTAACCGTTTCGACTCTCCCAATTCACCGGAAAGTACATCCATCCGACTGGAGACCTCCTTTAGGTCTTCCAGATGCAGCTGCAACCGATTTGTCCTTATGCCTGCTTCTTCAATCAGCCATACTGCTTTATTGCGGCGGCGGGTCATCCTCCTCCACGCCTCCTGTCGCTCTTCATTCGGCCGCTCCTTGCTCATAACAATCCTAAAGTCATCTCTATTCTCCTCAAGCAAATGATTAAGAGTATGCAGATTCGGCTCAATAAGCCCCATGATGTGTCGTTTCTCTGGCATATTCGTCACCGAGACCTCCACTGTGCGATCAAGCCGTAGACGTCCATCGTGGATCTTTTCCAAAAGCTCAATTGCCGCACTAATCATATAATCAGTGGACAACACCGTGTGCCGGAATCGTGTTCGCGTACTTTCAATCCTTTTTGCAGCATCAATTTCCTCTTCGCGTGTGAGCAGTGGAATTTCTCCCATTTGCATGAGGTAAATCCGAACCGGATCGTCAATATACTGACCTGTGTCATCCAACCCAATTGCTTCAATCAAATCCTCATCATCCAGTGATTGCCCATCGCCGTTTCCCTCATTATTAGTAGATTTTTCCTCGTCATCATACGCAGCAGACCCCGGAGTGAAATCCCGGTCACCAAGCCCATATGTTGCGATTTCGGATCCCTCCATAAGTCGTAGATTTATACGCCTATCACGAATACTCTGCAATATAAAAGCCCGGAGAAATAGAGTCTATTTCCTTCATAATCATCTTTCATTATTCTCATTCCGACCACTCGCAATACTCCCATTGCCTCCTGCATGCTTCAGCGTAAAAAGCAGTGCCTGACCACGTGTTGCAAGCGAGATACAGAATCTTCTGGTGTTTCCATTGCTTGTATGCATTATTGCATCGATGAATCTCATATCGTGCAAATACTCAACATGCGATCCAATAGTGACTCGGTCCACGCCAGTATGAGCTGCGATGGATTGCTGCGACACAGATCCTTTTTCTGAATCCTCGAGAAATGTTAGTATTTTTTCTACGAGTGGTCTACAGAGTAAAGAGACCTCCATTCTGGATTGAGCAAAACCACCTTTCAGAACTGCAGTTTCTCTTGCACTTAGTACTGTGGATGTATCTTCCTTACTCTCATCTTTCACATCTTCGATACGCGATGCTGTGGTAACTTTATTATCGAGAAAGCCTTCCAGCTCTGCTGCACGATGTGGTTGCTGCAATTTTCTTACTGCCTTCATCTCGATCTGTCGAATCCGCT
>JBDRFD010000026.1:0-2037 GCA_043819035.1 Patescibacteria group bacterium
TCTTGTCGTAGGCGATGGAGAGAAATGAGGCTTGGGCAGACATGAGAAGATTGGGAATGTGGCTAAGAGATGCCACAATCCTACCATTTTCACACTCAAAATGGAACTACATGTGAGTGGTGTTTTTCAGAGGTTCCCTAACTGCAAATTGCAATCGGAAGGAGGTATCCACAAACTTATATTTATGCTATACTAGCATGATGTTCTCACGTTTTCGCTTTCTCTCCGCGCTGCTTCTTTCCCTCATACCACAAATGGCATGGGCGCAGATGAATGTGAACACCGGGGGACTCTCTGTGCCTCGGATGATTCAGAATGTAGGAAATGTGCTCATCGCTTCAGGATGGACCGTCTGTGCATCAATCTTCATTGTAGGAACATTCCTCTATATCATTTCCATAGGAAAAGAAAATATACAAACTTCCGGGAAAAAAATGATGATCGGTGCGGTCATAGGTGCGATCGTGATTGCCGGTGCCAAGGGAATCATGAATACGGTGCTGTTCTTCATTTACGGATGAAGCTCCGACAGATTACGCAGGCGACATTTTCCCACTCGCGTTCGGCGTCGTACGCGAAATCCGCCGTAGCAGTATCGCCATTCCCAAATAACGCATTCATCCTCCAGCTTGCGTTGGAAGCTTTCTGCGGAGGCGGATAAAAAGGTCGACTTTCTTCCTGTACAAAGATTCTCGTGCGATATACTTCAAAGACCTATGAGCTCCAATCACGATTCCACAGCAAATGTCCTCGATCGCCTGGAGAAGGCTGAACAATTGAAGATGATGTGTAAACATAAAGAGGCACTGGAAATCCTCGAAGAACTCCTCATCGAAGACCCCCAAAATATCTCAGCATTGGAAGAGGTGGCAGATAATGAGCTCAGCCTCGAACACTTTAACCGAGCAAGTAAAGCTGCCAAACGCGCTATTGCTCTTGATAAGGATAGTTATACCGGATACTACATCCTGGGTTTTCTGCATTCCCGAAAGGAAGAGTGGCCCGAAGCACTCAAGGAGCTGCAGAAGGCAAATATGCTCAAACCCAACAACCCAGAGATTCTGCGATGTTTGGGCTGGGCTCTCTTCAATGGAGGGCAACGGACGCAAGGTATTGTGACACTGGAACGCTCACTTAATTTAGATTGCGAAAATCCTCTTACTCTCTGCGATCTGGGGGTAATACACCTGCAGGTGCATAACTTTGTAAAAGCAAAGGCGCTGTTCCTCCGCACACTTGACCTCGATCCCACAAACGATCGGGCAAAGGAATGTGTGGAGGCAGTGGAACGGCTGGAGAAGTCGATGGTTAATAAATAAGAAACCAAGGAATCCAAGGATACTTTTCTCTTTGGTCTTCCTTGGACTCCTTGGTTTCCTTTCATTGAATTCTTTATAGCATCAAGATTCCCATTCTCGTATACTATCCCCCATGCTCCGCATGGATCCGAACCTCTCTCTCCTCTACAGACGAGGGATCATCATGGGAATTCAGAGTACCTTCCGCGAAAGGCGTTGGTTCGCGGCGTTTGGCGCGCTTTTTGGAGTGCTTTTGATGCTTCAGATTCTCCTCTTCGGACTCTTGGGTTTACAGACGATTGAATCAGTCCTTCTTTCTCGTACAGAACTTAAAATTGAAATACGTGCGGAAGCGATTGACCAGGATCGCCAGACATTTTTTTCACAACTCAACGAGCTGCCTTTTGTAAGCGAAGCGGTGTACATCACACGTGAACAAGCTTATGAGCATGCCCGCCTGCAGGACCCGGAATTGATTACGTTCCTGGAAAAGTACAATATGGGTAATCCATTCCAGGACACAATTGGAATCACACTAAGGTCACTCGATGATTACACACCGTTTGCATCATTCATCGGCCAGGAAGCATTCAAGAGCGTCATAAATCCTGCACATCTTTCACAAATCACACAACAGGAAGCAGAATCGAAGGAGCTCCTGCGTTTTATCGCAGCCGGACGATCGCTTGCACTGCTCGTCCTCATTCTTGCAGTGAGTGTCCTCATCTTCATCACAACC
>JBDRFD010000027.1:0-8124 GCA_043819035.1 Patescibacteria group bacterium
ACCATCCTACGCGCAGCGTAGGATGCCAACCGTAGACTTTTGCAGGTGGCTTATTATTGAGCAACAGAGTCGCTGCGACTACGGATGGCGAGCCAGCAAAAGTGAAGGAAAGCTAGTTTTGGCGAGCCAACATTGATTCCACCAGGCGTTTCATTTCGGGCGTCTCTTTTGCCTATCATACCAATTAGCTTTTAAATTAGTACTAATATCGATGTTTCTATAAAAAAGAAATTTCTAATTTACTTTTCCTTATCTCCTCTCCCCCAAAGAAGGGGGAGAGGGTAGGGTGAGGGGGATTCAAGATTAGTATCATTTAAAATGCAAATTGGTATCAGTTGAAGAAGTTAGGTAGTTTCACTTTTCCTCTTTGGTGTTCTCCAGAGAATAAGTTCCATTGAGATTCTTAAACTTGCCTTTGCAATCAGTAAGAGGTGCAAGCCTTCGCCGAAGAATCCATGCTGAAAGCCAGCGCTCCGCTGTTTTAAAACTTTCGAAGCCCTGGATGGTTTTAAGTCTTCCCTGAATCTGACCGTTGTAGCTCCCGATGAGATTTGTTGTTTTGGGACATTTAGCTTTGAACCATTTTTCCGCTTTAACATAGTTTGTAAGTTCTTCCGAATGATTAAATATGCGTTTAAGTGTTGCAATTTTTAATGGGTCAGGTCGCTTCGGCTTCGACCGCTGCCTTTCTTGGCTATGGTCGACAAGTCGGATGGAAGGGCAACCAGCAGCGAAGGTTGGCTATAAGAGCGAGCGTGCCAAAAATAGGAAATGGCTTACATAAGCCATTTTCATGCATTATAGTTCTATCTTTCTCCAGCTGAGAGCTCCAGATTTCTTGGCTTATTTAAGCCGTTGTTTTCAAGTGAAATTGTTCAAAAAACTCATCCATTTCATCGTATAGCTCAATCAATTTAAAATCCGTTTGGCTAATGGGTAAGGATTTCAAGGATTCTATAATTTCTGGCCAGGATTTTCCGACGAGGCATAATCTTACCTGCTTTGACAGTGATTGAGTATATGCTAGGCACCATGTAGCAAATACTTCCGTCAATGTGCCCAGACTCCCTTCCTGTGATACAAAAATCTCGCTCTCATGCTCACCTTGAATGAGCTGACGAACACGATCAAAAAGATCTTTTTGCTTCTGTTCTTCGGAAATAAAACCATTTGCATGCTTCGGATCGAAAGATGCATTGGTAATACCGAGTATTCGGCCGCCGGCCTCTCGAACTCCTTGAGACACGGCTTCCATCAACCCGTAATATCCACCACATTTCACTATGTAACCTTGTTCTGCCAAGAATCGACCAAGTCGGATGCCATCTTGGTATTGCTTTGTATCGGGAGTGTACCCCGACCCGCCAAAAGTAGACGCGAATTTTTCTTTCATGATTTCACAGTGGAAAGATCGTTTATGAGTTGGGGGACATCAGTAATGCTGTCGAGCATATAACAACGTTGATCGAATGTAATATGAGAAGAGTACTTAGTAGGAATGATTGCCACGTTCACTCCGGCAGCTAGCCCATTCTGGTCATAGAGATTGTCTCCAATATGAAGACATTCCCCGGGTAATACCCCGAAATGTTTTGCAATGACATGGAAATATTCAGGATTGCCCTTTTTTCCCTCTACAAGAGCACCATGTCCTATAAATGAAAAATATTCATCTATATTGAAGTGTTGAAGGTATCGTTCGATTTGGAATCGTTTTTCGCCTGAGCCGGTAGCGATTTGCAGGGAACCGGATAAACGCTTCAGCACAGCCAATACTCCTTGCTTAATGCGTATCTCTTGCAGAATGTTATCGTGGTAATAATCCGCACGTAAATCTGTCAGTACGTCTTTCACCAGCTTCTCCGGAAGATCCAATTCATAGATACAATCATCATATCCATGGTACGTATAAAATGCTTCATCAATTTTTACATCAATCCTTGCAAGTGCTTGTTGTAAATACTGGAAATACAACTCATCCGTATCGAATAGCACGCCGTCTACATCGAAGATGACAACTTTGATCATAATGGCGATTCGGTATCTGGAACATGGCATTGTCCCAGGCGGACACAAAGACGGAAGCCCCTGTTGATGTACGGATCACTCATAACATCATAATAAGTATATCGGATCGGACCCCTGTCTGATCTTCCACTAATAACAGCATAAGACTCCCCGATGGTATCACCCCTCCATTCCGTCGATCTTCCTGCACTGACTTCAGGATGATCATTTGCAAGTATGCATGCATGGATAGCTGGCATACATTCTAACTGTACACCCGCTTTTTTACTCAAGGAGGGAAGCACATGTTCCTGTAGTTCATAAAATGTGAACCCGGCCCTTGATGTGGGCTGCACTCTCTTTCCCAGCTTGTAACCGTCGATCTGCTCGTGAAGCAGAGATAGCTCTCCGATAAAGGGGTCATTAGCATAGGGTTCCTGTATCCAGCACTCATCGCTATGCACATCTGGTTTCGGCCGTATCTCGCAGATCATGATGCTCTCCACAGGTTCCGTGGCGCTAGCTGGTAATGCACCCGACTCCACTTGTTTGAAGATCCATTGATTCGGCGCCTCTCGTAGGCGGGGATCATCGGGCACGAATTTTGTGGCCATAAACTTCCGTACTTCAAAACCATGTTCTCGGAGAGTCATTAATGAATCTTCCGCATCTGTAATTTTTCTCTTCCCAAGATTGGATGCCATGGTGCAAATTTGTATAACATGCTCAGGACTCAGTTCTTCAACTGTTGCCTCCATACTCAGTTGCATTGCCATATTTTTGCTCAGGAGTAATTTTGCATGATCCGCTGTCTGTAGTGCAATTTGCTCAATTTGTGCAGGTGTGAATTGTGAAAGAGGCACAGATTCCATCTCTCGTTCCACCTGTAACAACAGGTATTTCAATGCCGAATCCTCATTTCGCCCTTTATCCATAACATTAGTATAATGAACAATTACAGACAATATGTCGAGCAGTCAGCACATTATTTCTGCCACCAGGAGCGGATTCATTGATATTCATATCCCTTGAAGCTCTTTTTTTGCAAATGCGAATGCGTGACGATAGCGATCCGCTATCGCTGGCAATGCAATCCGTTGGTGCTGTGCAATCCAAGCGAAGCCTTTGATGTCGTCCTCGCAGAACTGGGCCATGAGCGCGAGCAGCCTTGCCCGGGCATCAGACATTTCACTGAATGGGCTACTCTCGATGTAGTAGCTGAGTTCTTCTGCGGAAGGATTCGCATCGTCACACACGTGATTGAACATAATGTGCGCCCACTCATAGAGTGTGTAGCCAGCTCTCAGTGAATCGAAGTCCAGAATGCCGATGAGTCGTCTGGTCTCCCCATAGAGAAGATTTTGTCTCTCGAAATCTTTATGGACGAGTTCCGTTTCTTCTGTGGAGAGCAAGACTCCCCGACAGCACTCCCGGCATTCATCAATTAGCTTCTGAACTGTGTCTGTTGTTTTCAACTCGCCGTCCTCCGGAAGTTTTTGAGTAACAAAACTCTCGACATTCAAGTCTTCACTTTCGTCCAAGACAACTTGCAGTTGCCTGTGCAGTTCTTTGAAGTAATAGACGGCTTCTTGACGTTGCATATGTGACATGTTCCCCGATCCATCTTCTTGATTCTGCGGGGATGCTCCTTCAAGCCACGGGCAAATCCAAGCAGGATGTCCATCGAATTCCACAACATGCTCTCCTGTAAGAGAAGCGACTGGTGGTGCCACTGGCAGGTTCCTTAGTCCCAATAATACTTCAGCACGTATCGCTACTTCACGGGAAGATTTGTGAAGAAATTCCGTCAGTGCATATTGTCCATCCGCCGTTTCCAATTTGTAGGTGTTGTTGATGAATCCTATTGGATAATTCTGGCATCGTACAAGATGTCCGACGGCATATCGTGACTCTATCAAATCTCTGATTCGACTTTCATATTTATCCATGTTGTGCAAGCAATGATATAAACGATGAATGGACCTGCTCCACACAGGATTGTATATCACTGGCCGAAGACACGTACGGGGGAGCCAGCACAACTACGTTGCCCAGAGGTCGAATAAGTATTCCGTGTTGTTTAAGATCGTTGCAAACATCAAGTGCAATTTCCGCGCAATTCTCATTTTTCAATGGATCTCCTAAAAGCTCGATACCTGCGATCAAGCCTTGTTGCCTAACATGCAAGCATGTTTCATTTTGGAATGAACGTTCTAACTCTTTTTGGAAAAGATTTTGCAGATCAGTAATGGTACGTATCGTTTTCGCTTCGGATAAAACATCAAGATTGCTAATGGCTGCGGCGCAGGCCAGTGGATTACCCGAAAAAGTATGACCGTGCATGAATGGTTCTTTCTGATGCTCTCTTGAGTACATCTCGCCTATGCGAGGGTGTATCAGCACCGCTGACAAAGGCAGGTATCCTGCAGAGATGCCTTTCCCCAGTACAAGCATGTCCGGCTGGAGATCAAGATCTTGATAATGAAATTTTCCTCCCGCCCGGTAGAATCCCGTTGCAACTTCATCCACAATGAGCAAATAGCCGTGCTCCGAGCATAGGTGCTGGATTTCTTGCAATGCAGAGGGATGGATGGGAATGATGCCACCTGCTCCATGCAGCGGTTCTACGATGATTGCTGCAATCTGGCTGCCAAATTGTTCAATTGCCTCTGCGAGAGAGATATGTTTTTGTTGCGGTTGGTTCTTTTCGAATTCTGTTACTGCGGGTGATGCAACCTGTACTGTTTGGTAGGGCAATCCGGGATATAAATCGGTATGCATATCAAATCCGCTCGCTCCCATTGCACCTGCGGTTTCTCCGTGATAGGAATTATGGAATGTCAGGATTTTTGTGCGTTGTGATTGGGACTCCTTGCGTTGCCAGTAGTTAAGGGCAAGTTTTAGAGAAGATTCAACTGCTTCGGAACCCGAATTACAAAGGAACATATGGTAACCGGGCAATCCGGCATACTCGGGCAGGCGTTCTGCCAATTCGATTGCCAGTCTGTGTGCCTGACCAAAGAGGGTTGTGTGTGCCACCAGATCAAGCTGTTTACGTATGGCACCGGTTATCTGCGGTTGACCGTGGCCGAGATTCGCAACCCACAATGAGGATGTCCCGTCATAGAATTGTCGCCCATCTGCAGCATAGAGGTGCGCACCGTCTCCTCTCTCGATTACTATCGGATCTTTAGTGTGACGAGAGCCACTGAATGGCAACATGAGCTCATTTGGAATATGTGACGATTTTTCATACATATCTGTTACGGGATAGTTGGTAGTTCTGCAGTTTGCTCCTCTTTGTAATGCGGATAAAATCCGCAGCGATTACAGAGTGCATCTTTATCAAAGAGATCAAAAAGAAAATGGCGACAGAATTCAATTACTTCGGGGCAATCCCAAATATCCTGGAGTGACTGATGATTTAAGTCACCAAACACATGCTCACCGTTGTAATCGGAATTACAAGGAACCACACGTCCGTCCGTCATGATGCTCAGTGATGTGAAGGGTATCCTGCAGTTGCGCCGGAACACCGTGTCGTTTTCCGTCACCAGGTCGTGCGGGACATCCGGATAGGGAAAGAATGGTTTCATATGAACGTTGACACCCTCTACGGAGTCCCATTCACGAAGAAACGAATCCTGTGGGGAATGTCGCATTTGAATAATTTGCACATCGAGCTTTGTGCGGTCTCCAAGCTTCAATTTGGCTTCGATTATATCGTGCACACGATGGATCATCGCATCGAAATTTGCCACCTTAACCCCGCGACTAGCCTCAAATTCTTCTGCATTGGTTCCGTCAAGGCCAATAATCAATCTATCCAAACCCATTCGGAAGAGTTCACGAACCTCTCTTAATTTAAGATTGATGATAGTTTCAGAGAACTGAATGACCAAACGTGTATTGCTCTTGATGTATTCCACACGTTCCAACATATCCGGATCCAACATCGGGCTGCCGAAATGATGAAGCCTCAGAGCGCAAACATCATATTCGCTTCCAGGCCATACCAATGAAGATGGCGGATTACTCAAAAAGTCTTTCCTGTCGATTCCCTGACTGGCTTTTTCTTCCTCGGCTTCATTGATCTGGTCGATAATGCGGTGAAATAGTACGTTTTCCATCGGCTGGATAGGACGCGTCATGTGATTGTCCCTTCCACGGGGACACATGACGCATTTCAAATTGCAGGTATTCGTCGTCTCCAATTGGTCAACATGGGCGAGTTTCGATCGATGCGCTCTGACCATCTCGAACAAGTCGCCGGTATCCATACTACTGTCATACATGCTTTGTATGTTTTCTTCCCCCATATTTCGGTAGAACATATAATCGATCATGTTGTGAGGAAGGGGGATAAGTGTCCATACATCTCCTTAGCCATATCAGGAGCGATATACCGCCGCACATTGCTACGGTATTTCTCCTGCAGAGCAGGATCGGATGTCTGATCAAGAACAGCATGTATCTTCTTTTCGAGATCGGATCCACCAGCATCGAAAAGCAGCTCTTCACTTTCAGGAACCAACTCCGGGAATGCTCCTACATTCGGGCAGAGAACTGGTGTCCCTACCGATAACATGTCTGCAACTGCCATGCTCCAGAGTGCCGAGGGCTTTACCGGTGCGATACCAAGATCCACTTCCGAGAGAAGGGCGTGATACTCGGCGCGTGTTGCACAATGTATGCGATCAACGAAGGGCATTGCTGCCAAGGCTTCGCGGAATTTCCGTACATGCGGATCAAGGCGATCCCGTTCAAAGGATCGTTCGCCGGTGGGATCCGTAACGACAAAACGCACATCCCTTGTTCTTGATACGCTTTTAACAGCGTCGATGACGCGCTCAGTGCCGTAATGCTTGTATAAGCGCTGATTATAGAGTATGCGTGGATGGGAATTCGTTGCGGATTCCCTTGAAAACAGATCCGGTTCAATGGGAGGCGAAAATACCTCGAGGTTTTCACCAAGGACATTTATGTAGCGCTCACGAAGCACTCTCTGCAGTATCCCTTTCCCAAATTCACTACCAACGAATCCAAGTTCGGAAACCTGCAATGCTTCGAGATTTCTCCCAAGAATGGCTGGAGCGGAGAAACCATGGAGATTCTGGCTAGGATCCCACTCAATACCATTTTCCTCATAATGGAACGGTAGGTAGTGGTAGTACGAAACAGCAGGCACTTCCCTTCCGTACATGGAAGAGAATAACATTTTAAAATCGAGAGTACTCTCCGGCTGATTGTTATAGATCAGATCAATTTCCGGTAGATTTTCGAAACGGTCGCGTAGTCGGTGCCAATCGAAATTGAACCGTGTCGAAAATTTATCGTATTTATCGTGGAATGGAACCATGGTGATATTCGAGTGCCATTGCTGAGTGTTCAATCGATGACCAAGGAACAATACTCTGAGATTCTGCTGTTGCTGGCACATGTGTGTCCACAATAACTTCTGAAATACATAGCCACTGTCCGCTTCAAAATTTGAATCATTGCTAACATTGAGATTTACGAGAACGGTCTTTTCCATTATATGGAGCAGAAAAATTGTACAAAAAGGGATGAATAGTAAACTTTGTTTAGCTTTTGGTCAAATAGCTATCAAATCATGGATATGACCACATGCATAGCTATGTACAGATGTTGAGGTATGAATATTGTTGTGGATCCAATTTACCGGATATAGTGCAATATACTCCAGAATGTCATATTCGGTTTCTGCGATGTGTGTTTCAATTACCTCCTGAGCTTCTTCACAAACTAAGAGGTTGATGCGCCTCCCCCTTCAGTTGACTTAGTGAAGAGAGATTAAATTGTCTCGTTTGCTCTCATTCCCATGAACACAAGCTCCCACTTCCTTTAACTGAGAGCTCCACATTAAGCTTTACATAGCGTGTATATGCTCTGTACACCTGCTCCATTTTTTAGGATTTGGTATATTGTAGTCAATTCAGAAGACAGCCACATTGCCCCACCATCCTACGCGCAGCGTAGGATGCCAACCGTAGACTTTTGCAGGTGGCTTATTATTGAGCAACAGAGTCGCTGCGACTACGGATGGCGAGCCAGCAAAAGTGAAGGAAAGCTAGTTTTGGCGAGCCAACATTGATT
>JBDRFD010000028.1:0-5261 GCA_043819035.1 Patescibacteria group bacterium
ATCGCTCCCAAGAAGGCTAACCTAATTGCCAAGATGATCCGTGGGATGACGGTTCCTCAGGCGCTGGAGTCTTTGGAGAGGACCAATAAACAAGCAGCACGTATTCTCGAGGATCTACTTAAGTCCGCGATGGCCAATGCGCAGAATAATGATAATCAGGATCCGCGTGAGCTCGTGATCAAGTCTCTTATTGTGAACCAGGGGCAGGCATATCACAGGGGTGTGCCTATGGCTCGCGGGCGTGTGCGTCCGATGAGGAAGTTTTTGAGTCATATTACGTTGACGTTGGGATTGGTCGGCAAGGAAGAAAAAAAGGAAAAAAAAGAAAAAAAGGAAAAAGTGGCTTCACAGAAGCCTAAAAAGGATGTAAAAAAGGAGAGTACTCAGAAGAAGTCACAGGATTTAGAGGAAGGTTCTTCCCCCCCTCGACCCAGCTCGGGGCGGGCCAAGAAGAAAACCGCCTCCACTCCCAAGGTTTCTGCTGTTTACACTGAGCAAAGTCGAAGTGAGCTAAAGTCTTCCCCCAAAAAATAATGGGTCAGAAAGTAAATGCCAACGGCCTAAGACTTGGAATCACTCATTCCTGGTCCAGTACCTGGTTTGCAGAAGGGAAGAAGTACCGCGACCTTTTTCTGCAGGATACGCTCATCAAGCGCTATGTTGCGGACAGGTTTAAGGATGCTGGCATAAGCGAAATTCATATCGATCGCAGTAAGAAGATCTCTCTGGCTATTCACACCAGCAAGCCGGGTGTGATTATCGGGAAGCAGGGTGCGGCTATAGAAGAACTTAGGAAAGATCTGGAGAAGAAGTTTGGCGGATCTTTTGAAGTTAACATTCAAGAGATTCGCAGCCCCGATAGCGATGCTTTCGTGGTTGCCGAAACTGTTCAAGGGCAGATTCAGAGGCGCATGCCTTACCGCCGTGCGGCTAAGATGGCGATTGAGAAGGCGATGCAAGCGGGTGCAGTGGGGATCAAAATCCGTGTCTCCGGACGCCTAAATGGCGCTGAAATTGCCCGATCAGAACTCTTTAAAGAGGGGAATATTCCTTTACAGACCCTGAGAGCCAATGTGCAGTTCGCCAAGCGCGGTGCATTGACAACGTATGGGACGATTGGTGTACAGGTCTGGGTCTATAAGGGAATGATCTTCCGCAAGGTTGAGCATATTCAAACCTCCACTCTATCTGATTCCGAACATTCGTAATGCTTGAGCCCAAAAAATCAAAGCATCGAAAGCACCACCGACGCCGTGGAGCGTTCCGTGGTACAGCACAACGTGGGCACATGCTGGCATTTGGATCGGTAGGGCTGAAGGTGCTTTCAAATGGAGAAGTGACAGCACGGCAGCTGGAGGCGGCAAGGCGTGCAATGACACACTCCGTACAGCGTGGAGGAAAGATTTGGGTGCGTGTGTTCCCTCATACACCTGTAACCAGGAAGGCGGCAGAAGTCCCTATGGGATCAGGAAAAGGAGCTCCGGAGTATTTTGCCGCAGCCGTGAAGGCAGGAACGATTCTTTTTGAGATGGATGGGATTGCGGAGGCGGCAGCACGCGAGGCTTTGCGCCTTGCCGGACACAAAATTCCAATGAAGACCAAGATTGTTACCCGTGTTACCCGCTAATAATGGCTTCTATCCTCACCATTGCAGAGCTAAGGAAAATGCAATCGGAAGACTTGCTGCGCGAGCTTTGTGAGCAGGCGGCAATCGTGGCAAAGCTCAGGTTGGGTATCAAAATGAATAAAGAGAAGGACACGGGAAAATATCGCCGTGAAAAAAAACAGTTATCACGGATGCAAACGGTAATTACTGAAAATACTAAAAAGAGTCAGAGGATTGAATCCTCTGCGTCATCCGTCCCCTCCGTTTCCTCATGAGAACTAAAAAAGGTATCGTCACAGCGGCCAAAATGATGAACACCGTCACGGTTGTAGAACATCGTGCTGTTTTCCATCCGATCTACAAGAAACGTTTCCGCCGCAGCAAGAAGTTCATGGCGGATAGCGAAGGAATTGAAGATTTACAGGAAGGTGACACGGTCATTATTTCCGAGTGCAAGCCACTGAGTAAACGTAAATATTTCAAGGTGATGGAAGTGGTCGAGCGCGTACCCCGAGTGAGTGAGTTTAAGGAAGATGAGGGAATCGAAGAAGCTGTTCATGGAAAGAAAGAAGAGACGGATGAAACGGAATCTGGAATCAGGAATCAGGAATCTGTGAAGGATGGTGAAGCTAAGCCGGATTCCGGATTCCGGATTCCCGTCGCGGATCGGCCGCGCCGAGACGGGCCTGATTCCGAAACTCAAGATTCTAGTTCAACTTCCGATAAGCCTGCATCATGATACAGGTCCAAACCATACTCGGCGTTGCGGATAACACAGGAGCCAAGAGCGTCATGTGCGTCAAAGTGCTGGGCGGCTCCAGGCGGCGCTGTGCGAGTATCGGAGACGTGATTGTGGTTTCGGTGAAGTCCGCAGCACCACGTGGTATTGTCAAAAGGAAAGCGGTAGAGAAGGCTGTGGTGGTACGCACAAAGAAACTCATTCGTCGCAAAGATGGCAGCGGCATCCGTTTTGATGACAATGCCTGCATCATTATCGGAGGGGATGGCCTCCCGAAGGGGACGCGCGTGTTTGGCCCTGTAGCCAGAGAGCTGCGCGTCAAAGGATTTCAGAAGATTATTTCCCTTGCCCCCGACGTCTTATGAAACTTCATACAGGCGATCAGGTGGTCGTTATTACCGGCAAGGACAAGGGGAAAACCGGAAAAGTGCTGCGCGTTCTGGAGAGTGCAGATCGTATTGTTGTAAGTGATGTGAACATGCGTACCAAACACTTGCGTAAGCAGCCAAATCGTCAGGGGCAAATCATTCGCTACGAAGCATCTCTCCCGATCAGCAATGTTATGCTGGTGGACTCAAAAACCAAGAAGCGCACACGCATCGGTTTTGTTGTGGATGAGAAAGGCAAGAAGAAGCGCATTGCAAAGAAGAGCGGGGAGGCGGTTGTAATGATGAAGGTGGAAGTGAAGAAGGAGCCTCAGAAAAAAGCCTCAACATCTACTAAGGAGCCACGCTTAAGCGGGGCGTCGGAAAAAGAAGAAAAAAAGGCAAAAAAGGCAAAAAAGGATGAACGTGTTGGAGCACCTGAGAAGCAACCGTTCTGGAAAGGTCTTGGTTTTGGAGCGGAGGCGATGGAAGAAGCCGATGTGAAGGAGGGTTCGCACATGAAAGAAGATCGCGCTGTTCCGGATCAAGGCAAGACCCCCGACACCTTTACCCACCAACGTGGTTCATGAAGTTTGCATCTCTCCATGATCGGCTTCGCGGTCCTATTGCCCAGGACATGAAGAAAGAGCTAAAGATCCGCAACTACTACGCTCTGCCGCGCATAGAAAAGGTGGTTGTGAATGTAGGCATCAACAAATCGAAGATGGATAGCAAAGAAATGCATGCGTACATCGCGGATTGTCTCATGAAAATAACAGGTCAGAAACCGGTTTTCACCAAGACACGCACTGCTATTTCAAACTTTAAAACCCGCGAAGGAATGGTGGTGGGTGCCATGGTGACTTTGCGCGGAAAGAAGATGGAGGAATTTCTGGATCGATTGCTGCATTACGCTCTTCCACGTGTGCGCGACTTCCGTGGAATTTCTGCGAATCTAGATGGGCATGGCAATTTCGCAATCGGCATTCGTGATCACTCCATTTTCCCGGAAGTCCCCCTGCCTGATGTCAAACAACTTTTTGGCTTACAGATCCAGATTACTACTACTACCGATAGCGATGACGAAGCGCGTGCGCTGCTGAAGAGCATTGGGATGCCGTTTAAGAAAGAGACTAAGCAGGATGTTCCCAGTGTCGCTCCTATGAATGAGAAGAAAAAAGGGCAAAAAGAGGAAAAAGGGAGTGATGGAGAAGAAGAAAACAAGATTTCAGATAATTCTGATGTAGAATCCCCATCCTAATCCCTTTTTACCCTTTTTTCTCTTTTTACACTTTTTATGGCTAGAACCGCCCTCAAGAACAAGCAGAAATCCGATCTCCAGAAATATCTGAGGTCCAAAGCTGCAGGCAAGAAGCCCAAGTTTCCCACGCGGGTCTACAATCGTTGCGGACTCTGCGGCAGGCGCCACGGGTACATGCGATTCTTTGGAGTCTGCCGTATTTGTTTCCGTGAGCTCGCCTCCGAAGGCGAAATTCCGGGTGTTACTAAATCCTCTTGGTAAATTCTATGAAACCTGAAATTCAACATCATGTGGCTACAATCGTGCAGACCCTTCCTGGAAACTGTACAGAATATGCAGAGTTTGAAGATCCTAAGGAAGGGAGAAGGGTTGCTGTTGAAGATAGGAATAGGCGCATAGAAGCTACAGAAAGACTGAGAAAGATGTGCGAAGAAGGAAAACGAGATGCTGTGATGTCTGTAGTGAGTGAATTACCAGGATATGAGCAAGTTTTCTTTGATTCGGTTCTTGAACCTGATACCGACGATTCTCCGTCAACTGTTAATTGTTAACTGTTAACTGTTTATTATGACTTACGTAACAGACCCCATCGGCGACCTCCTCACCCGCATGCGCAATGCGCAAAGTGCAAGAAAAGGGACATGCCAAGTGCCATGGTCTAGGACAAAAGAGCAACTTTGTGAACTTTTGCGCGACAATGGCTGGATAGCAGATGTCACCGTATCCGGAGAGGACCCGAAGAAGTTCATGATGGTGACATTCAATCCCGAAAAACCTGCTCTAGAACTGAAGAGGGTTTCCAAGCCCGGTCGACGTGTTTATAAGGGTATGCAGGAATTACGTCCTGTTCTTCACGGATACGGCACGGCTATTCTGACTACGAGCCAAGGGCTTATGACTGATAAGCAAGCTCGTGAGAAGAAGGTTGGTGGAGAAGTGTTATGTACTGTTGCATAATGATGAATTATCTTTCGACCAGTATTGGCTGTCCTCCTACCGGTGGAGAAGTGATCTGTGATCAGTGGTTAGTGGTCGGTACTGACCACTGTCTTCTGACCACTGACCACTCGTTAATGTTTGATTTAATTCTCAACTATCGCTGATGTCTCGTATTGGTAAAAAACCAGTGGCCATTCCATCCGGTGTGACAGTAGAAGTCACAGGGGCAGTTATAAAAGTAAAAGGACCGAAAGGGGAGCTCACGTACGCGCACCTTCCTGAGGTCAGTGTGAAAGTCGAAGGCGGACAAGTTCAAGTCGAACGTAAAGACGATCTTGCGGATTCTCGTGC
>JBDRFD010000029.1:0-43738 GCA_043819035.1 Patescibacteria group bacterium
TGCGTTTCCCAGCTGCGGGTTTGAACGCGTCCGGAAACGAATAGGCGCTGTCCTTTGTGGACAGTTTTGCTGATTTCCTCGGCAAGCTCGCCCCAAATAACAACATTGTGAAATTCGGCGCGCTCTTTGGTTTCACCGGAAGACTTATCCTTCCAGCGCTCATTGGTAGCAACGCCAATCGATAGAACTTGCTTGCCACTTGTAGTTGTGCGAAGTTCCGGATCACGTGTGATGTGCCCGATTATATCTGCACGATTAACAGCGCTTAAAATCGCAGAAGCGCCCTGTGGCGCAGGAATCTGTCCGTCTTTTGGATCAAGAAGAATCATATCGAGTGCAACAATTTTTGTTTTGCTGCGTTTCTCGCCGCTCTTCTCATCTTCCCAGCTGTCCGTTTGCAGACGGCCGGCAAGTGAAAGTTGTGAACCGGGACGAACGTATTGCCCGGCAATGTCTGCCATAGGACCCCACAAGGTAACCGTGTGGAATCCTTTTCCTGTAAGTGTTTCGTCGCTATCGGATTTGAACTGATAGGGAACGACGATATTGAGGTCCGTAACACTCGATCCACCGGGTGTTTGGCGAACTTCAACTGGTTGTGTCTGATAGCCGATGATGTGTACGCGATTGAGAGAAAACATGTCTCTGAAGGGGTATGGAATTAGAGGAGGTCACTGTCTTGCGCGCGTATGTGACTGTACCTTTGTACACCCCCAATGTTTTTCTAGGCAACTACTTTATATTGCATGATTTATGAATTGGTGTTCTGGTTTTATTTTATTGCTCTCTTCTAACCCCCCAGAGGATACCCCATCGGTTGGGTAGTAGATGAATCTGTGGGCTAAAGCCCACTTGGTTTGGTAAGCGTTAACCCCGCGCTTAAGCGCGGGGTTAACGCTTCGCCTGCGATGGGCTTTAGCCCCATCTGGCTGCAAAGCTTAGTAAGCAGTCATACCTGGATGTGAAGTGAAGTAAGTGTAAGTGTAAACATTTATTTGCTCCCCAACCCATACCCCCATAAACCCCTTCCTCCACGGTTTACCTCCATCCCCCAACCCCTTCCTCCACAGGAGGAAGGGGAGCTTCGCTATTGGAGTATTGAGATTTGCTCTCATCTTTAACAGAGTTCCCCTCCTCCCGTGGAGGAGGGGCTAGGGGTGGAGGCAATTGCAGTAGGTCAGGGGTGGAGGAAATACAAAAGAAAATCCTTACTTACTTTTCATCAAAATTTCTGTTCACAGAAGAGTATCCTGTGGCATATCAACATCAATTCACGCTACTATAGATACCAATGCGCGACTGGTCTTCCGAAAAACCACCCTTCATGGGGAGGGCATTGGGCATAATGGGGATCGCCATAGTGGCCTCACTGCTTTTTGCAGAAACCGTCTCTGCCCTCACAATCAATCTTTTTCCGGAAAGTTTTAAAACAATTGAAAAGGTATTGGGCATAGGAGACTCCTTTGGAGATGGAACAATCCCCAAAGATCTGGAAGAAGCGCAATGCGGCGGATTTGATTACGAAGTTACAGTTGCAGATAAGATTCCAAAGGTAAAAGGACTCCCGGGGAGAGACGGCGATTACTTCGGCAATATTACTTCCGGTATGGCGGTTCGCAATGATGATGGATTCATAGCTCCCGGAGATGTGGATGTTTGTGGTTACAGAACCGCCTGCCGCCCCGATGATCCTGAATTTAGAATGGACGATGAAAGCGATGATGATACCGGCGGTGGCTCCCCCGGTGATTCTCCTGGTGATTCTCCCGGTGATACCACTGACGATGCAGATGGTGACCGTTATTTCCCACCCTTCTTCGACACTTTCCCATGTCAGCGTCCGCTCGGCGATGCCACTCCGGAAAAACCCCCTGTTCCAACCGGACGTAACGGCGAGGAATTCCCTTTCACCTGCGGTGGAGCCGAAATGCCTGCAGACGGACATGTGTGCAAAGCGGAATATGATTCCAACACAGCACTCAACGGTGGCCTATGCGGATGGCTTAACAACCGGTGGCTCTATGGATACTATCAAAAAACGGTCCCCGTTGATTATGAGTGCAATGATAACCGAGACCCGGACGGTGATGGATCACAACTTATTGGAAAAACCCTCTGCATGGTCACACTTTATTCTGGGAGTACACAATGCCGCTTTGTTACAAAAGAGGATGCTGCGCTGGGCTTCAATGAGAGGGTGAGAAAAAGAGACGAGCTGAACAACTCACAACCTGATGATCCCGGATTGAACAACAGCCAATATAAATTAGACTGGGAAGCCGAACGGCAGTGCTGCACTTACCAGAACACCAATGGTAGAATTTACGGGCCTGATGGGGCATACGACACATCCGGTGACGATTCTTCGACAATGGGCCTCATCAGAAACTGCATACCGTGCGAAGGGAGCGATTGCAGATATATACCGGGGGAATCTCCAAAGCCGCGATGGCAATACTATCCTCCGTGGGCCATTGAGGTTGATAGGAGAGGGCCGTGTTTCTACTGTGTAAATATAGAAGATTCTACGGAAGAAGTATCTTGCGATGCCGCCAATGCCAGCGAGCCAATTTACCCCTGCGAGAATTTGGTCAGTTACGAATCAGAAAGCGGACTGACTTATTCGGCAAGAGAGCGCGGACAAAAGAGATACCGCTCATACTTCCGCCACTACACAGGCTCCTACTCGCGCGCAAAAGTCCCTTTTACAGACTATGAAGGAAAAAAGCATCTTAACGAAGAACCCAAGAAGTACGTTACGGATGACAGTTCAAAATCCAAAATCCCCGTCTCCTGCTACCGGATGTACAAGGAGGCGGACTACAGGACGCAGGTTGCGAAGCCCAATCAAAAAGCATGTGTGATTGCCGCGTACTACGGCGAGCCCGATCGCAACTTCTGGGAAATGGGCCGACGAGCCACTGTGAAGAGAGGCCCGAAACCGCTCAAAATACGAGGTACACAGGAGGGCAAGGGTGAGTACAACTGGGAGTTCCTGGACATCCCGGCTCTTATCCGCGATACAACTTTTGATGAAGAAAAAGATCTTTGGTATTCGGGTATCGGCAATGCTTTTTCTCTGACGAATGGAAAAGTGATGGAAGAGAGATACAACAATGACCTCACAATGGTGCTGCTGCAGCCTTCGGATTCCGCGCATCTGGAAGCCGGCATTCAGCTCTATTACACCGAAGAAGATGAAGAGAACGAAGAGAAGCAAAAAGTGGCGCTCTCGTCCGGCGCGCTGATGCGGGCGTTTGATGATACCGTGCATGCGGAATATGTTTATGTCCCGGGTATGGAATGGTATCCGGACCAAAGAACAATTGCAGAATGGTGGCAGCGGCAGGAAACGATGGCGAATCTGCTCTTTAAGCCTCCTGCCATTCATCTTTTACTCCCACCTGCCTGGTCTGTAGGCCTCGACCCGCTTGATCCCCTCTTCACCCCGGAGATTATTGAAAGTCAGAACCTTTCCAAAGACCCGCGCATGCAAGTGCTGGACGTGCAACTGGAAGCAAATGAAGATTTGATTGATGTGGTGAAAGCATTTTTGCAGAAGACGCTCACGCCGCAGTTGGAAGAAGAACTCATCCCTATCCTTGTCCCGCTCGGATCACCCACGGAATTCCGTGCGCTGGCGGAAAAGTGGAATGCTTGGGCCATCGCGCAGAAGAAGCGCGGTGGGTCCGGAGCGGATGAAGCTATCGAACTGGCTGCAAAGCTGGAACAGTACGCACGACATATCGAAGAGGTGCGCAAACTGCGCGGCGAGCTCGTGTGGTTCCATACAAAACTTCTGGAACACCAAACGGTAATTACCGAGACAATCGGCGCATGGCTGAATGAAGATGTTACCGCTAAGTATGACGAGTTTCGCGACCTTTACGCGCAGCTTGAGCCGCTCAGGGCAACCTGGCAACAAACGCAATCAACCTACAGAAAAATGCACGACCAATCTTCCATGCCCTGGTGCCACAATGAGCGGTTCACCGTGCCTATTTATTCTCTGCTGGATGAATGGATGACAAGTCGCACCGAGGGCAGTGTTGACCTTACGGGTGGAAAGTGGAGAAAGGCGCAAAATTCTGTGGGAGATCTTGCATCCCTTGTCGTCCCGCGCATGATCGACGGCGTCTTTGACTTTACGGCGCTGCGAGCCGCATCCGGATCACTTGAGGTTCCGGTGCTTGATCCCATTCAGGTTCGCCTCGCTATGGAAGTGATGGAGCCCCCGACAATTTACGAGGAAGGCGTAAAAGTGCCCGTCCTTCCGGATCTTCCTCCCATCCCTTCAGTCAGAAAACTCATTGGAAGCTCTACGACTCCCGGCAGTAATATTTATCCCAACATCAGCGTGGGAATACCTCCTCCTTCAATTGAATTTGAAATTTGGAGTGAGAGCGAAGTTAGCGCATTCCATGACATCCTCAATTCCATTAGCACGGTAATAACGGGAATGCAGGAGGAATACGAATTGTTCTGGAACAGCCAGAATATGTTCAGTTACGATAATCCGCCCAAGGCGCTCACAGAACTCGATTGCTACGGCAGACACTCGGATACCTGTGTGCATACCGAATGGGATCTTCTGGAACGACTGATGCGTTTTGGAACAAGGCCTGCGGTGCTGCTTTTGGAAGACTTCCTCTCCATCGGAAGATTCCGGGAAAATCCCGCTGATGTGGGGTACGGCATTGAATCGTGCCCCGACCGGGATTGGGCATGCCAGCTTTTGCATGGATCCGAAACACATTCCTATGAAGGATGGGATGTGAACTGGAAGGAAGGTGAGATGCCTGATCTTGGAAAATCTCTCTGCTTGGGGGCAAAGGGGACACTCGCCGATCAGCTGCGTTTCTGCATGTTCCAGGAAACACTCGTCAATATCGGTGGCGAGAATGCCTACCCTTACGCAGCCGAGCGTGAAAATATTATTCCCTCTTTCCATGTACCGGATGACACGTCCATTCTTCATGAAGTTGAACCTTCAGAGGAAGAGGAGCCTTAATCTACCCATGCATTCCAAACTTATATCTTTCGGCATACTTATCACCCTCTTGCTCCTTCCCGCAGGCGGAAGGTCAGCGGATGATTCTCCTCTCCCATCAGCCGATCTTTGCCGCGCGGCAATCGATCAGGCTCTCGCCAAAGAGCAGCGTATTTATCGCACTGTTCTCTTCGGACGAAAAGAGGCAAAAGATGCCCCCGTAGGAGAAGTGCGTTTCGACAAACAGGGAAGGGCGTTTTACAAAAGAGACAAGTACATGTGGGTTCATGCAAGTAACGATGGGAATGTATTCTATATCAATGCGATGATGGACAATGAGGCCGAGCTCGATAGCGTCCCTGTGGATCAGGGCGGAGCCGAATTGAGTAAAGATACATTGCCTCGCCGCGGCATTCTGGACACCAAACGCACAATGACTTCGGAGCTGATCCCCTATCTCGCACAGGCGTTCCGTGCATTTACCTGCAGAGTGGATATGGTGTGCGATCGTATCGAGAAATCGATGAATCAAGAGGGGAATTCTGAATCAGTAGAGATTCCTATTCGTGTAAATGGATGCATCCGTGTGGACAGTGAGGAATGGAATTCGATTCCGGTGTGCCACTTTACAGGAGAGGGGGGCGCCGCCTATAAAGACATGGCGGATGTCACTCAGTATTGCCAGAAAGTGGGTGACGGACTCGTGCAGAGGGAAAATGAAATTCTCAAAATGTTGGTGGAGTACGACGCGGCGTACCGGTCACTCCTCCAATTCGCAGGCGTCTTCGATGAGTTTCTGCAGGAATTCAGGTGGACCATCACCGGGAGCATCCGCAAGGCGGCATCAATCATAGGATCACTCGGACGCATTCCGTGCTTTATCTCAAGCTGTGATGAACATCCCCCTCCAACCACCGAACTCGATTATTTCATCGGGCAGCCGAGTCCAATCTATGTCCCGGACTATAGCCCGGGCGATTGATACGAAATCGAATGGTAAAAAGATCTTCCGATACCCGGCCCCAAAAGAACCTCGACTCAAAGAGGGAGAATGGCACTATACCCATGTTTGTCCTCGCGCTTCTCCTGATTTTTATAGGAGCTCAAACAGCCCCGGCTGCATACGGAAACATTCCCAAGCGTTTTCCCGTACTCGCAGCATGCACGCGTTACGAATATAACATCTTTAAGGGTACCGACTTTAATAAATACAAATTTCCGGAAGTCACAACCGTGAGCGACGTCTCGCGTTGGACCAAGCAATATCATGAGACAGTCAGCGAAGTGGTGGATGAAGTCTTCAATGGCCCTCCGGGGCCTCCCATTTGCACCGCACCTTCGTATGAAGGACTCCTTCCTCTTTCCGCAAGCCCGAAGCTGGGCGAACTTGCATCCTCGCTTCCATCCTGGAATTCACTCACGTGGCAAGTGCCGCCTGCCGGCACGGATCCCGAAGATTTCGATGCGGATCCTGATCTTATGAACACAAATGCGGGGAAATTAAGCCAGCTGGATGTTGGAACCGTACTGCTCGAATACCTGCGCATGTACGAATGCGCGCTCGTGGAACGCAGCCTCTTCCTGATCAAAGACACCTATGACCAAGAGAAGGACCGCGATAAGAGAATGGAGAACCTCAAAACAGAAGTCTCGGGTGATGTCTTGGAATCGCTCCTGATATTTCTGAAGGGGAGACCTCTCAACTGGCCTATGTACTTGAATTTTTTTGTTGGAGATCGCCAGATCATCTTGAGCGAACTGACACAAGCGCGGCGTTCGCTTAATCGAACTCTCGCATTCCTTGCCGGTTTCAATCGTATGAGACCGATAGACATAGAGCTTAAGTGTCTTCAGCAGGCATCGCTTGATGTTCGAAACGGCTTGGCGCTCGCTGCCGACGCAAGCTCCTGCCTGCCGCGCATTTGGAACATCAAAGATGTTCTGCGCGACTACAAGTAATCCCCATGAAGAAGTTCTTCCATCTCTCTCTCGGCATACTCGCTCTCTCTGCCCTCTTCATACCGGATGGAGCCTCCGCGGGCATCTACGGGTGGGCGCGCGCGCTAACCAATTTTGAGTATAAAGGAATTGACGGGCCGATCTCCGGTTTCATCACGCACAAGCAGGTGTTCAACCGGTCGGATACGGACCCGTTCTCCGGTGCGGATGTGAATGATGCCATGGAATACAGCACCGACAACATCTGCAGGAGGAGGCGGGATATTAAAGGGGCATTAAGTTGCGATGCAATCGCGCAACCTGTGCGTGATATCGCGCGACGTGAAGAGCTGGTGCGCACATTGGAGCGCGATCTTCAGGCAATCGCACTGGGGTATGAGCTCCCCATCACCGATCACTCCATCGAGCCAATGTCGTTGGCGCCGCGAATGCCAAGCATTATCCGAATCTGGCAATCCAGCTCAGACTGGATCTACTCGCCTGTAACCGAACGACGTGTTCGCTCTCAGTCATTCCCGACCAAAGAAGAAGACCCCGTACTATATGACTTGGTTATGGGCAAAAAAGATGGGGATGGCAATATCATAAAACCCGGCATCAAGCAGCTCGCCGGTGAAGGCATGGCGCGGCGCTATAGGTGGGGACTCTTCACGGTCAAAAGGGAGGACCCGCAGTTGGAAAATTGCAGCAAATGGTACGAATGCAAAGATTGGCTGAGTTGCTGGGAAAAACAGGACAACGATACGGAGCTTAAGCCGCTTTTTGTTCGCGGGTGCAGTACGATCCCGGAGGCAAGCCTGGAAGACATGCTTCAAAAAGTTCTAGACCATTTGCATGCGACGATCGTTTTCGACCCGCCGCTCCAAAATGGAGAAATTGTGATTTTTCCGCCATGGGAATTAAATGAAGATACCTTCATGTGGGTGCACATGAACTATGCGAGGAAAAGGGACGATATCGGTCTGGGGGACAAGCTCCCTCTGGAACCGATGATGCTTAAGCTTGATTGCGACTGGGAGAATGATGAGTATGGAACTCCCGCATGTGTCCCGGGGATTGTCGGAGACACCTGTTTAAGCGGAGGCGACCCTGACACGTGTAAAAAGGGAATAATTCTGGGCGGCATGTACTTGGATCCGCCACGGGAACCTCCGATGACAGAAAAGGTATGCACCATGCCATTCTCTTCACACGGATACCTCTGCAAAGAAATTGATCAGATGCGTTGCCCTCCGCAGGAGCCGGAGGAAGGCGAAAAGGCTCCTTCGGATGAAGGAATTGTTCTCACTCGTTGCGATCCCGATAATCTCACCGGTGTCACATGGCAGATGGAGTCCGGACCCGATGCCTGCCGCATTGGAGGATGGCGATTCAATCCCGTCGGGTACAAAAATGATGAAGGTATCATTGAACCGGTTAAGGACACTCCTAAGAGGGATAAAGAAATTAATCGCCCCTTCAACTGCAGCAACTGCGCTGTGGATCTGTTCTGCAGCGGACAGGGTGGCACATGTGTAGGAGGAGCATATACACTCTCGAAAAATGATAATGACGTATTTGGGATTTGTCTCCCGGAAACTACCCCCATCAATTCGTACTTCCTTTTGCATGAGTTGGTACATGCACAACAATTCTGCAATCTACCACCGGAAGCAATGAGGGAAATGACAAGTACTCCGGAGCGGTGCTGCGCGGTGGAACAACCGGCATACTTCACCCAATGTGCAGCTGTGGCAGAAGATGGCCACTTTGAAGACACAGATCTCACTGTAGAAGTATGCACAAGTGCTTTTGCCAATCTCTCATGCCTTAAATCAATGTCACCGGGAAGTGGAGGGCTCCCTTGTACGGGAAATTATTACACTATCGATGAATTGATCGACATCACTAAAAGGGTTAATAAGGCAGCCGATAAGAATTTAGCTGGTCTTCCAGAAACGTGCGAAGACGTCATAAATTATATGGATCCGCGCGCAAAAATGTTTATAAACTCGCTCCCGCTTGTATGCTCAGCGGAATGCCAATCCGAATATCAGAACACAATCGGAAATAACGCCTGTTATATCGCACAGTGCACCGAAGAATCACTGGAAACGCAGAGGTTGTACCCTGGGCGTATGAACTTTGTAACGCAGGATGAAGCTTTCCCGTGGGAATCGGATATCAAACCCGATCCTCTGATCGGTTCTGTGATGCCGATTCCCCCATTACCCCTCACACGATTCCCCTCCTATCGCCCCGAACTCTTTGTGAAGGATCTGGATCTGGCGCTCTGCCAATTGGCCGGACTTCCTATCAGTCAGCCTCCGCATCGCTGCGCCTTCCATGCGCTTCGGCAGTTGGCGTTACTCCCTTCAAATCCGTCTTTGCTTGGTTATGGCTTTGTAACCCAGACATCAGAGGGGCAGGAAGAAGCGTGGGGTTTGCAATCTTTGGCACCCAGCATCGGCGTGCGATTGGGAACAGACCTCTACATTCAGTATTTCCGGCGTGCGGGAAAAGCATTCTGGGAGCTGGTGCGCGGCGCGAACGAACTCATCGGCGGAATCGCCACACTGGAATTCCCCGCGGACTCCTGCCCCCGATACAACCCTCAGTAGCATGATGGCATCTCTTCCTTCGCAGGCAGCCCGAACAATGCGATGCGTCATACGGATGACACTTGTTATCGTACTGTTCGCACTGTCAATTTCCGCTTTCGCTGATGATACTGCCGTTGATAGCTTATGTAAGGGCGGAGAAGATGAGGCTGTGGAGGCGATCCTGAATTCCGTAACTCCCGTTTCCGCACACTTTACACAGAAAGTGCTCGACCGGGCGGAAAAGGGAATCGAGGAGGCATTCAGCCATACTCAGACTTTCAATGACAAAGATTTTATGTCATGGGCAGAGCATACATTCCAGGCCTTCTCCGCAATTATCGATACCAAGTTGCGCCTGATCTATCAGGAACGAGACTTAAGAGAAAATACAAGCTGCCTGCATATCGATCTTCTGCTGATCGAGACGATGATGGAAAAAGTTCGTTGCAAGATTCAGTTCGCGTTCGAAAAGAAGCAGCATGTCACCATCCTCCAACTCAAAGACATCATCATCTTCCTGAATGAATCGTATAACGATCTTTCGGAGGGTGCGCGGCACAACGCGTATGTGGCTTCGGGTTACCCGCAGAGCCGATCATTTGATGCCGATCCGGCCTGGTGCTGCCGTGACGGAAAGATGTGTGAATTATTCTACGAGCCGGGAGAGTGCGGCGGGAACAAAGAGGAAACCGTGTACTCATGCATGATTGAGACTGATTGCGGCTCCATGAAGCTTTGCCCTTTTCATTCGGACTATCTTCCCCCGTCTTCTTTCGGAAGCGGAGGGACTGTATTTGGGTACGGGTGTGATCTTGGAATCATCAGCCGCTACAGTTCCATCAGCGCTCCGGACTCTAAAATCGGAGATGCAATAAACGCGGAGGTAAAAGCCATGCGGGAATTAATCAATGAACGTGACAAATTTATTACGGACTCCATGCACCTAAAAGAAGACGCAACTAATCTTGATCTCTGGATGGGAAGGGCTCCTTCTCCGAGACTTGAGTATTTTGGTATGACAGTCGACTCCCAACGTGAGCACTACACTGTCTTCGGATGCAGCGAAAGCCCATATGCATGGTCAGCTCCAATCTCGGACGAAGAAGAGGAAGAAGGAACCGACAGAACTCCGGACAGCCTCTGGCCGCCCATCTGGCCCGCCGGCGCAATCCGGTGGCCGACATATGGAGCGTTCTCTTTTAATCGAAATGAGCTGCAGCTAATGAAGGAATATAGAAAGCTTCGCGAGGAATGGGGGAAGAGGAGGCCGCTCGCTTATGAGCTTCCTGATCAGTTTGGCTTCTACTTTTTCCTCCAGCTCTACTTCAGAGGGCAATTCAAGCTTTGGGACATATATCAAGAGCGCCTCACAAGCACTATCGTCGCGCACGCAACCGATGTTCCCCGCCGCATAATCGCCGAGCTTACTCCACTGCGAGAAGCAGTAGGTGAATTCTCAACGTATGCATCTGTTCTGCCGGCTGCCGATAGCGGGGCAGAAGCAAAAGGAGGCATCCGAGGTTTTGCCCGCGGGCTAGCATATTTCCTAAGACGCTCATGTATCACACGCCCGTGCAACGAGCGTCTCGAGCGCATCCTCAGGGTCGTCCTGCAGGACAAATGTTTCCCGTACACCGGCGGTAACTACAGCGGAAAGGTGTGGGAAGATTGCAAGAAGGCAGCTGAGCTCGATGAATTTGCTCCTTGAGGAGCCGGAGATTAGGGGTTAGGCCGGAGGCCAGTCGCACATTACTCATCCTCCTAGACCAAACCCCTAATCTCTGGCTCCACAGAATATCTGGTAGGGGTTTGGCTTAAGAACGACAGTAAGGTTATAGGTGTTAGGTTAAATAGGTTTGGGGGATAGGTGTTTGGGTTGAAAGGTTATTATTAGCAACCTATTCCCTCATTACCTTTTCCCCAAACCCATCACCTATAACCTATAACCCTATCGTAAATAGTACTTCATATTTCCCTATAAGCTACCAGCCACAACCTAGTCTGCTAAACTATCACCAACTCCCCTCCTCACTATGAACCTCAAACAGCGCAACTCCTTCACCCGACTCCGCACACTCCGCCGAGGTTTCACCCTCCTCGAACTAATGATCGTGCTAGGAATATTCGGTATCCTCGCCCTCATCGTTCTGGTTGCAATAAATCCAACCAAACAACTAAGCGAAGCACGCGGCGCGAACCGTCATGCGTCCGTGAGGGAAATAGAGAACGCTGTCATCCAGTACATCATTGATGGAAATGCGCTCGCAGGTATCCCCGCGGGAAAAATAAACTCACAGGATATCTGCAGAACAGGAATCTCGGGTGCGTGTTACGAACTCGATGTCCTTTCTCCGACGTATTTAGTCTCACTTCCCATCGACCCGGACGAAACGGACCCGGATCTCACGGGTTATCGAATTTACATGCTTGGCAGCTTCATCAAGGTCTGCTCGCCGAGGGTGGACACCGATTGTGGGACGTAAAGAAAGGGTAAAGTGTAAGGGGTAAGGGGAAAGGGGAAAGGGAAAATGTCTGAACCGTAGATTACGAACAATGTCTGAATCACGGATATTACCTCTCCCCTCGATCCCCTCTCCACAGGAGAGGGGAAGCTCTGTTATTGCAGAAAACAGAGTTTTTACTTGTTAAACGAAGCTCCCCTTCCTCCCGTGGAGGAAGGGGCCGGGGGATGGAGGTAAAATCCGTGATTCAGACAACGTAAGAAGTTATGACAGAGATAAGTCTGAAACTAGGATTTGAAAGATTATCGACCTTCGCCTCTTGGCTACTAGGGACAAACTATGCTACGACCGATAAGAAAGGATTAAAGGATTAGCATGATTAATCTAGTTAATCCTTTAATCATGTGAATCATGGTCCCAGACAATTTGCTATCAGTTCGCCGAGGGTGGACACCGATTGCGGAACGTAAAAAAGAGTAAAGTGTAAGGGGTAAGGGAAAAAGGGTAAGGGGAAAACGAATTTAATCAAGTTTTCCACTTTCCCTTTTCACTTTTCAGTTTCTTTCCGTTTCCCTTTACCCTTTTCCCCTTTAGAATCAACTCTCTATGCAGCCCTCCGATTTCGTCCACTTACATTGCCACTCGACATATTCCTTGCTCGAAGCCCTACCAAGCCCTGCAGAGATTGTCGAACGTGCAAAAGAGCTCAAACAAACGGCCGTGGGAATCGCGGATAAGGGCTACACCTACGGGCTCGTGGAATTCTATAAGGTCGCGAAGGAGCAGGACATCAAGCCGATTTTGGGAATGACAACATATGTTGCGGCACGATCGCGCCACGACCGCGAACGCGGGGTGGACTCGAAGCGTTACCCGCTTGTTCTCCTCGCAGAGACACAGGAAGGTTACTCCAACCTATTAAAGCTTGCGACATTCGCCGCACTCGAAGGCATGTACTACAAGCCGCGTGTCGACAAAGAGCTTCTCAAAAAATATGGGAAAGGATTGATCGCACTAAGCGGACCAATCAGCGGTGCAATCCCAAGGGCGGCACTCGCAGAAGATGGAGAAGCACTCACGAAGCTGGCTGAGGAGTATTGGTCATTCTTCGGCAAAGAGAATCTCTATTTTGAATTGATGGATTTGCCGGAAGTTGCAGGGCAAGCGGAGGTGAATCAACAACTCATTAAATGGGGAAATGAACTCGATGTGCCGCTGGTCGCAACATGCAACAGCCACTACTGCCGTCCGGGGGATAGTGAAGCGCACGATGTGCTGCTGTGTATTCAGAAGAACGCGAATGTAACTGACCCGAGCCGCTTTTCCATGCGAGACACGGACTTCTCCATGCGCCCGTTTGAAGAGTTGGAGAAAGCTTTCGAGCATGCACCACAGGCTCTGGAAAATACACGTGTGATTGCAGACCGTTGTGACGTCACATTGGAATTTGGAAAGTACCATATCCCCCGCTTCCCTCTCCCAAAAGGGACAACAGAGGAACAAGAGCTGAAACGGCTCGCCGAAGAAGGCCTGAAGAAACGCTACAGAAAACCCACCAAAGAGCATCGAGAACGTTTGGATTATGAATTGAAAATCATCGAACAAGTTGGCTTTGCCGGGTACTTCCTGATCGTCTCGGACTTTGTAAACGAAGCAAAGAGCAGAGGGATTACCGTAGGACCGGGGCGAGGATCTGCTGCAGGTTCGATCATTGCTTATTGTTTAGGAATAACCGGACTTGATCCGCTCGAACACGGACTTTTCTTCGAACGTTTCCTGAATCCTGAGCGTATCTCGATGCCCGACTTTGATATCGACTTCGCCGACACGCGCAGAGATGAAGTACTCGAGTACGTTCGCGGGAAATATGGAGAAGATCATGTTGTGCAAATCTGCACCTTTGGAACATTGGCAGCCAGAGCCGCTGTAAAAGACGTCGGTCGTGCGTACGGCGTTCCATTCTTGGAGATGAATACGCTTGTAAAATTCATTCCGGAGCGCCCGGGCACCACACTCGCGGAGGCACTGGAAACGAGCGAACTCAAGGCCGCCTACGATAGCAACAAGACGTATAAGCAGATCATTGATACGGCGCTCAAACTTGAAGGAAAAGCTCGACACGTTTCAGTCCATGCATGCGGCGTGATCATTACCGAAGAGCCGGCAGTGCATAACACCGCCCTTCAGCGCGCGCCAAAAGATGACCTGACGATAATCACACAAACCGCTGCCAAACCATTGGAAGCGTTGGGCTTGCTGAAAATGGACTTCCTGGGGCTGATGAACCTCACAGTAATCCAGACAACACTTAAAATTATCGAACGAATCGATAAGAAAAAACTTGATATTTCTTCCATCCCCCTCGACGACAAAAAAACCTACGCGCTTTTGCAGCGCGGCGATACAACCGGCGTCTTCCAGTTGGAATCCGGAGGAATGCGCCGGTACTTAAAGCAACTCAAACCAACGGAGTTCGAGGATATCACCGCGATGATCTCACTCTTCCGCCCGGGCCCCATGGAATGGATACCCAGCTTCATCAAACGCAAGCACGGCAAAGAGGAAGTGAAGTACATACACAAAGATCTGGAGCCGATCCTCAAGCCCACACATGGTATCGGAGTTTATCAGGAGCAAATTCTGCAGATGGCACAGACCTTTGCGGGGTTTAGCCTGGGTGAGGCGGACCTCCTGCGTCGTGCCATCGGGAAAAAGATAAAAAAGGAGCTCGACGCACAGCGTGAAAAGTTTATTGAGGGTTCCAAAAAACAGGGATATGACGAAAATCTTGCTATCAAGATCTTTGACGACGTAGTAATGCCCTTTGCGGGATACGGGTTTAATAAATCACATGCCGCGGGTTATGCGCGCATCTCTTACGAGACCGCTTACCTAAAAGCAAACTACCCTGCGGAGTTTATGGCGGCGCTCCTGAGTAGTGACGCGCAGAGAACTGATCGTGTGATGATCGAAATCGAGGAATGCCGCACGATGGGAATGGAGGTGCTGCCTCCTGACATTAATGAGTCGCTCAGGCACTTTACTGTGGTCCCAGGAACTGACAATCTGACCAAATCAGAAATCAGAAATCAGAAATCACAAAACATTCGCTTTGGGCTGACCGCTATTAAAGGTATTGGGGACAGTACCGTTCAACAGGTGATCGCCATCCGTGATGAAGGCGGCAAGTTTGAAAGTATTGAGGATTTCGCCAAACGCATTCCCGCAAAGATTCTAAACAAGAAGCTCTTGGAATCGCTCGCGAAGTCAGGTGCGCTCGACTGTTTTGGAGAGCGTCATGTGCTTGTAGAACACTACGACAGTATCGTGAACTTTGCGAAAGCTTTTGGTGATGTGAGCAGCTCTCAGACCAATCTCTTCGCAGGGATGGACGAAGCGATGACCGCGCCTACACTTGAATTCCCTGAAACAAAGGAGGCCTCGCTGCAACAGAAACTACAATGGGAAAAGGAAACGCTTGGTCTGTATGTTTCCAGCCACCCGCTCGCAGGCCTAAAGAAGTACATAGGCAAGAAGGCGCAGTTGGTCGCCAACCTCACAACGAAAGAAGTCGGTAAGAAGGTGACACTCGCCGGCATTGTGGAAGGGGTAAAGAAAATTACTACGAAGAAGGGGGAAACAATGGCAATCGTGTTCCTGGAAGATCCGACCGGAAAAATAGAAATCACGCTTTTTCCGCGAACATATGCAGAAGCGGCTGAGTTTTTGGAAGAGCCTGATGTTGTCCTTGTCGCAGCCGGAATGCTCGACTACCGCGCAGGCCAGCTCCAGATGCGTGCCAACGCGGTGAAGAAGGCATCACTTTCCACAATGATTTCTCACGCCAAAGAGCAGGGATTCTTCGATGAGGAAGAGGCCAAAAAAGGAATCTCCTTCGTCAAACCTATTCTGGACGAAGAGGAGCAGGTGGAGGTTCTGGATGAGGAAGGCAATGTGGTCGCAGGAGAAACTGTCACAATCAGTGAAGGAAAGGAGGAAGAGGAATATTTGGGGCCGTTGGGTTCGTGGATCATCGGAGGAATGGATACTACTGATGTTTTGAAAGTTATTGGATTATATAAAGTCCCGGAATCAGGAATCAGGAATCAGGAATCTGAAAATTCCAAGAAACAATCCCCGAATTCCAAATCCCTGATTCCTGATTCCACCCCAAAAACGGAAGAAATAACATCTCCCACCCACATTTCTATCCACACGATTGAACTCCCCGAGCGCGCACCGAAGAAAATGCTCCTGGATCTTAAAAAGGTTCTCGAAACATTTCCCGGAAAAGAGAAGGTGCAGCTTAAGATTGGCAAGCAACTCATTCCCCTTCCCATGACCGTTAGTTATTCAACCATTCTGCTCAAGAAGGTCGATGAAGTGATTGAAAAGTATTCCGCTGTTGCATGATATATACTATCTATGAAATGGTTGGACGGTTCTAAAGTGGCAACAAGCCTGAGAATCGCTTGCGAGCCATCCAGCCATCCAACTATCCAGCCATCCAACCACATGCAGATCCTCACTCCATCAGAAGCGGCCATAAACGTTGCCCTCCAAACCCTCGAAGATGGCGGAATAGTCGCACACGCGACAGAAACCTGCTACGGCCTTGCCTGTGATATGACAAATCCGGAAGCAGTCGAAAAGCTCTTTCTCATTAAAGAGCGAAATCCAAACCAGCCCATAAGCGCACTCTTCCCCACTGTCGAAGCAACCGAAGGGTGGGTGGAGTGGAACGATGAAGCACGTGAGCTTGCAGCCAAGGAACTCCCCGGCCCTCTCACCATTGTTCTACCATGTATTAAAGAAGAAATCTTCCCCACATCACCACTCCATTATTCCACCACGCTCGGCATCCGTGTTTCCTCTCATCCAATTGCTAAAGAACTTTCTGAAAAGTTTGGTAAGCCCATCAGTACCACTTCAGCCAATGTTTCCGGAGAACCATGTTCTTACAGTGCAGAAAATATTATCGGACAGTTCAAAGACAAAGAGCATAAACCAGACCTTATTTTGGATAGCGGGCAGCTGGAAGAGAGATCTCCTTCGAAGGTTGTGTCGTTTATAAAAGATGAACCGCAGGTGTTGCGGTATTGAGAAATAGTAGTAAACTGATCGTCCTATTCTCCATTCATTATGACTAGAATTGATACTAGCTCCATGGTCTCACATTGGTTGGATACCACAAATCGAACTGGAGCAACTGTTTTGGCTTCAATGAACGGATTACCGCCTGAAACTCAACTCCTAATGATGCAAAAACTTGCCGAGATGCGAGCAGGAACCCATTTGTTGGCCTCAAAAGCTTTCAGTATGGATGCCTTCCTGCACGAAATGGATCAGGAACTTCTCAGAAGAACGAGAGAACATTATCATCCAAATCCACTTCCTAAAGAAATTGAAGAAATCTTTCGTAGAAAAGGAGATCCAGACTCAGGCGAAAATTAAACATATAATAAACGCAGCTGCGACGCGGCGTCGCAGCTGCGTACTGGAACCGGAGAAATTCAATTCCATTCTCATGGACTGGCTGGTCTGGTACAACTGTGAAAGGCCACATTATGCTCATAAACTGGAAACCCCACTCCAATTTCTGTTATCCTTCTCCAAGACCCAGCAGGAGTGCAATTACAGGTGGACCGATACATACACTTGACTTACAAGTAGGTGTAGTATACGTTATGCTCATGAGTAACCCATTTGAAGCAGAAAGTTTAACAGAAAAGGCAGCAAGGCAACAGGCACTAAATCATTCCTGCGGAGAGCTTGGCCACCGCATTTCACCATCAGAAGGAATGCAACAAGCAGATGGCTCGTGGTTATTTGGTCTTGCTATTGTCGGTTGTGAGCCTGATGAAATGGCGTTAAAACAAATTCCTGGTGCGTCATTGACTGTCCGCCCGGACGGCCGAATTGATGGGACCACACACGAAGAATTAGTGAAGCTTATTGGAGGCAAATAGTCTCCCCAATTCATCTTTGAACTCTCTAAAAAGTACTCGCCTATTCGTGCGAATAGTTCTTTATGAGAATATTGAAACGCATGTGTGAACATTTATACATTCCATACGAAAGGCCCTCTAACAAAATCAACAGGCCAGTCTATTTCGAGAGACTTCTCCATTCCTCGCCATCATATACTCAGCGCGCTCTGGAACGGGTGCTCCTGAGTGTTAATTGTTAACTGCTTGCCGGCCGTAGCCTTGCTTGCCGGCCATAGCCTTCTTGTCGACCGTAGCTTTAGCGGAGGTTGAAGCGACGGCTGGGCGGAGGCTGGTTAACTGTTAAATGTTAATTTATTCACTCAAACAAACAACTTCCCCAGCTCCTCCTTAAATTCTTCCACGTCCTTAAACTCCCGGTGCACAGACGCAAAACGGATGTACGCAACTTTGTCGATCTTCTTAAGCGCGCGCATCACATCCATACCGATAGTGGAACTGGCAACTTCTTTTTTGTTCGCTCCCCACTTCTCTTCGAGCTTCGAAAGAAGATTATCGATCTTCTCTTTGGAAATCGGTCGCTTGGTGCACGCCACCCAAATCCCACGCTCAAGTTTAGACCTACTGTAAGGTTCCCGCGTTCCATCGCGCTTCACAACGATCAATGAGCTCAACTCTTGCCGCTCGTAAGTTGTGAACCGGTGCGAGCACTTGGTGCACTCGCGGCGCCTCCTCACAGCCCTCCCATCCTCCGCGATGCGGGTATCAACGACCGAGGTATCCGAGGATCGGCAATGGGGGCAATGCATACGGCTACAGTAACACGTAGGTTGATATTTCTACACAATCGACTAAGAGAAAAGGGCAAAAAGAGAGAAAAGGGCAAAAAGGGACGGTAACGTTTCACAAAGCACCAAGTTTGTGCAATTCCTTTTTTTCCCTTTTTACCTTTTTTGCCCTTTTTTCCCATATACAATAGCCACCATGCTCAGATCTCACACCTGCGGCGAACTCACCCAAAAGAACCTCAAAGAGGAAGTGACTCTCTGTGGCTGGGTCCACAGGCGTCGTGACCACGGAGGGCTGATTTTCATCGACCTGCGGGATCGCTACGGGTTTACCCAGATTGTAATCGACCCTGATAACAAAGGAATCTTCTCGGCCGCCGAGAAAGTCCGTTCTGAGTGGGTGCTGAAGATTACGGGCAGCGTTCGCAAAAGGCTGGAAGGCGCTGAGCGTGAAGATAATCCTACAGGGGAAATTGAAGTACTGGTTAAAGAGATTGAAGTATTAAACGAATCAAAGACTCCTCCATTCGAAATTGATCAGGAGAAAGAAATTAACGAAGAGTTGCGGCTGCAATACAGATACTTGGATATGCGTCGCGAGCGCATGCAAAAGAATTTGAGCCTTAGATCAAAAGTATTTCAGGTGATTAGAAAATACTTTATAGATCAAGGATGTTTGGAAGTTGATACACCCTGTCTTATTAAAGGAACTCCGGAGGGAGCGCGTGAGTATCTGGTTCCTTCCCGTATGTACCCCGGCACTTTCTTTGTACTGCCCCAAAGCCCGCAACAACTTAAACAGCTCTGCATGGTTGGCGGTATGGATCGCTACTTCCAGTTGGCACGATGTTTTCGGGATGAAGATCTGCGCGGAGACAGGCAGCCGGAATTCATGCAACTGGACTTCGAAATGAGTTTTTGCGAACAGCAAGACGTTATGGGTATCATCCAGGGCTCTTTGGAATCAATTCTGAAAGAATGTGGCAAAAAGCCTCTCAAGGGCAAAAAAGTAGAAAGGTACACATGGCAGGAAGTTATGGACAAGTACGGATCGGATAAGCCTGATCTTCGTTACGACCTACCTATAACAGATGTTTCTGATATAAGTGATGGATGCGGATTCCAGGTATTCGAAGACTCGCTAAAAAACAACGGTACGGTCCGCGCACTTTGTGTTCCCGGAGGAGCAGAATTATCCCGAAGTGAAATTGATAAATGGACAGATCTTGTAAAAGAACAAAAGGCCAGGGGCCTTGCGTACATTCTCTTCAAAGAAGACGGCCCTCAGTCGCCGCTTATTAAATTCTTCGCAGATGGATACCTGGAAAAACTGCAAAAGGCCACAGGTGCAAAGGCTGGAGATGCTCTCTTCTTTGGCGCAGACAAATTCAAAGTCGTATGCGCGGCTCTCGGAAAAATAAGACAGGAGGTAGCTGTTCGTTTTTCTTTGATTGATGAGTCTGTCCACTCCATGCTCTGGGTAACGGACTTCCCTCTCTGTGAAGAAGGTGAAGATGGTGGAATTACATTCTCACATCATCCTTTCACGCATCCTTGTTTGGATGAGTGGGAAAAACGGGATACTGATCCGCTTGGCATTCACGCGATTTGTTATGACCTGATTTTGGATGGCTATGAACTTGGCTCCGGATCCATCAGGATTCATGACCGCAAACTGCAATCCGAAGTTTTCGATCTGCTTGGCATATCAAAAGAAGATCAGCTAAAGCGCTTCGGACATATGCTAAAGGCCTTCGAATACGGCGCCCCTCCGCACGGAGGATTCGCGTACGGAATAGACCGTGTTGTGATGATTTTGGCAGGAGAACCAAACATCCGCGAGGTAACTCCGTTCCCCAAGGACCAGAAGGCTAAGGACTTGATGCTGAGCGCACCATCTGTCGTTCCTAAAAAACAACTCGATGAGCTGGGGATAAAAGTGGTGGAGGGGGAGTAGGCGTCCGAGCCACCATTTGTCAGAATCACGGATTACACTGATTCAACGGATTTCACAGATATTCGTTAAAGTGTGGCATGCAATTTTTATAATCCGTGTAATCCGCTTAATCCATTAAATCCGTGATTCTGACATTTTTCCCGCTAACTGCTAATCCCCCATATTTGGGACACTAGTGGCTATTCTGGCCTATTTGTGCTAGAATAGGATGATGCCCAAAAAGAAACCCAAAAAGAAACCGGGCCGAAAAAATCTGAGCCCAAAAGCCGCCCGTAAAGCTTTTTTACAGAAGCAATTTATGCAGGCCCAGCAACTTGTCTTCAAAGAAAAAGCTCGCCAGGAAGCTACTAAAGGGGAACACAAAGAGGAAAGGGCAGCTGGGGAAGAGCTCGCACAGGAGCAGCTCAGTGAGAGACAGCTTGAGGAAGAAAAGCAAAAGAAGGGGCGTGAGGAATGGAAGAAGAAAGAAGAAAAGGAAAAGGAGCTCCTCGCAGAAATGAAACGCAAACAAGAAGAAGAGAAGAAAAACCGCCGGAAATTCAAAGAACATCTGCAGGAGGAAGAGAAAAAGAATAAGCAACTGATGGAAGATCTCGCCGCTTCGAATGCCATCCGAGATAAAATGGAACGCAGAAAGATGGAAGGAGCTAAACTGGAAAGAGATACCAGGGCAGAGGCGAAAAGTACCGAAAACCGCAAACAGAATGAAGCTGAGATGAACGCAAAGAGTAAGAAGAAACAACTGGAATTGGCTAACAGAAAGGTGCAGGGGAAAATAGATGAAGAAGAACGGAGCAAAACGTATGTACTGGAGGATGAAGCACGAAGGCAAAAGGCAAAGCTTGACAACCAAGAACGCAAAAAGAAATCTGATCTTAAGTTCGCCTATGAACGCAAGCGAGCTGAAACACAACGATTCACGAATCCGTATCAACAAAAAAGCGAAGTTATGAAGATTGACCGTGGGGAGCAAAGTGAACTGAAAAAGATAGAGGCAGAAACGCGCAGGCAGCAATCGGAAATTGATGCGAAAACCAAGAAGGCGATCTTCGATGTTCAAAAGGAAGCAAGCCACAAGCGCGGTCAGGCCGCCTCGGATGAGCGCGGGCAAATAACGCAGATCGACCTGGAGAAGCGTGAGGCCAAACGCCTGGCAGAACTGGAGGCCTCGCAGAAAAAGGCCGGCATCCGCCGCAGGCAGATCAAGATTTTGCACGGAGAAGAGGAAACGGATTCCTAATGCACCGAACCAGGATTGAGGAGCTCCACTTCGTCTTCAAGAGTCACCATCCATATCGTTAAGCATTATGGTGATTACTTTTTTGAGAACAGGCAGGTCTTTTTTAACAGTATCCCATACTCTCTGAACATTTGTCGCAGAGTATTCGTGAATGAGAATGTTGCGCATACTAATAGCTTCCTTCCAGGATATCTGCTTGTACTTCTTTCTTAAAAGAACCGGCAGTTTACTGGCGGCTTCTCCGATAATCGATATCTGACGAATGACAGCATCCTGAGTTTTATCATCTCTACAAAACAATCTCTTCCCTTCGGTTGTGTATTCCTCAATATGAACAATGGCATTCAGGATATCATCCAAATATACCCGAACATCTTTCTGTTGCTTGGTCATAATGCTCGAGCATCGGAAAGAATGCGCCTGCGTAGCGCAGGCTTGATGCTATCATCCGGAATAACATCTATTTTCCTTTGCAGAGTTTCTTCCAAATCAATTTTTAGTCCTGCAAGATCAAATAGCGTACTCCCCTTTGGCATCTTCACCAGAAGATCCAGATCGCTGCCCTTGGTCTGTTCCCCGCGGGAAAAAGAGCCGAAGACACGTACATTGCGCACTCCATGTTTGCGCGCAATACGCAACACCGGTGCACGCAGTCGTGCCATATTAAATCTCGCCTTGTGCAATTTCTTCTGATTGCTCATAGCCTTATTATATCAAAGAACTATAAGACATAGAAAAAGGCCGGTATCCGCCGCAGGCAGATCAGAATCTTGCATGGAGAAGAGGAAGAGTAATACGGCTTCGCGGAAAATATGCCATAAGCGTTTTCCGCTAATTATTGAACATATGTACGATTCCGCTATGCCGCTATTACTGCATATTTCTAGAAGTAATTAGCGTTAATTTCTTAACGATCTATCAGCAGAATGCTAGGCACAATCCCTAAAGAGAATTAGACTAAACACTGTGCCCAGGTGGCGGAATTGGTAGACGCGCTAGCCTTAGGAGCTAGTGGGATTAATCCCGTGGAGGTTCGATTCCTCTCCTGGGCACCAGAATTGAATCACATCAAATAGCCTATTAGAATTTGTCATCTCCGAAAGGAGCCGTCCGTAGCTCCAATTTGTCCTACATAACTTTGGCAACGGAGGAAGGAGCGAGGGAGGCTCCTGGGCACCAGAAGATATTTATTAAGCAATGTTTAAGTCGTCTGGACTAATAGTATCCGTCATGCCAACACTAGGATCGAGGGGCTCTGCAGCAAAATTATCATCTGGATTAACTTTAAACCCATCCATGAATTCTTGTTCCGCAACCTTCGCAAAGTAACCATTGGAATCTTTCTCGGGATTAGAATGTATGTGTTTCTTCCCTACGTCTACAGAGATGGCTGACTCGTCTATATATTCTGCATTCATCCCTCGAGCTTGAGCATGACCGATTAGTGTAACAAGCTCTTGTGGGTCTGCGCTTAATCTAAGTTTCATTTCAATTCTCCCATTAACTGCTTTTACATCAACATTGTATTTCATTGCGTCTGTATTTTTTTGAACAGTTTCAGCACATTCATTAATATCAAATTCTTCTGCTGTTTCTGGTACTTTGTCTGTTTTTTCGGCTGGTGCTGCAGCCACTTCTGTCGATTCTTTCGTTGATTTTGGTTCTGGTGTAGGAATTTCGACTGTTGGGCTTTTGTCTGATTCTGTTGCTGTTTCTTCGGGTGCTTCTGCCGTAGCCTCATTTGGTTTTTTGACCGGCTCTTTTTCCGGAGCCTCTGCAGCTGGTTCATCAATTATCTTCGCACCTTTTTCGTCCATTAATGTATGACTCCATGAGGTACCTTCGTATCCTGATCCTTTATTAGGCCCATATCCTTCCTGTGTCTTCCAGAAACCGTCTTCGCCTTTCTGCCAACGATACCCATCTGAATCTTCGCGCACTTGTCCTTCTGGTGCATCTTTTGCCGGATCAAGTGCAGTTGGCTCTTCTTCCGGAGCCTTTTCTATTTTGCCTTTCTTTCCCTTTTTCTTCTCTTCCTTTTTTGTTCTATTAGCCTCTAGTTTTTCCACAACAGACTTAAGAGTCTGCATGAATACTTCTGGAGGATTGCTCACAACATTTTTTCCATTCACTTTTACTGCTTCATCTACGCCAAGTTCGGCTGCCAAATCGTTTAGAGCTTGTACTGCCTCACCAGAATTGAACTTGATCTTCACCCTCATCTTTCCCTCTTGGAATTCAACCTTACTTATTCCGTTTATCGCCTGACCCAGCCTTGGGTCAAGTTCATTTGCTCTACTCTTTAGCGTGTTAATAACTTGATTTAGCCCATCTGCTGTAGTTTTTAAAGCTTCTACTTCGCTCTTAAATTCTTCTACATCTTTTTTAATCTTTGCACTTCTATTCTCAAGCTTATCAATTTGTTTTTGATTGGTATTAATCTTGTCATCAATCTTATTAAGCTTTTTCTCCAGTCTTGCCTTAGTCCTCTCAAGTTTCTTTACCCTTTTTGGATCGTTGGCTGCCTCTGCAATCTCCTCTCCTATTACACTAATCTCCTCTGTAAGTTCTGTCTTCTTTGTACCTAGCTTTTCGTTCTTACGAGTAAGCTTCTTAACTTCTTTATCATTCTTCGCAATCTTTTTCTCCTTCATCTCTACAAATTCGTCTGGTGTCTTTGCTCCCAATTCTTCATATTCACTCTTTGGTTTCTTATTGCCCTTTTCGGCCCCCTCTTTGTCTTCACTCTCTTTACCATCCTTTGGATCCTCATCTGGCTTTTCGTCATTTTTATCAGCCGTGTATTGTGCTGCTTCTGGACTGTTGCCACTCATTTTATTAGCTAGCTCCATTATCTTTTCTATAAGGACGCCTAGAACTGCTATGGCACCTTCGATCCCTTTCGAAAAAGCCTCTGCTGGTGTGTTCTTAGGATCATTGGCTTCACTCATCTTTTCTATAGCAGTTTGCAATTCGCTCTTTATCTTTGGCACTTCCGCGCTCGCCTCCGGCGATGCATCATCCAATTCCCCTTTCGCCTTGTCTGCTGTTTCAAGCCCAGCATCTAATTTCTTTCGTGCTTGAGCAACGGTATCCACATTACTGTCCTTTAAATTATTTGCTTTTTCTGGTTCATTACCAATATCCATTTTTGGAGCTTCAACAGGGGGAATTGGTTTCAAATCTACACTTGGAATATCGGCGGGCACTGCGTCTGGCTCATCGACCCCTGTTAGTACTGGACTTGCATCTGGAAGGCCATCTTCCGCAGATGCATCTGGTACCGATTCTGCTCTGGCCATCGATGCAGCAAGCTCCGTTCCTATTTTTGTTTTTGCTTTTTTCTCTACGGCCTGTTCCATTTTGTCTTCATTTATTAAATCGCTAAGTTCCTCTGGATTGATATTTTCAGGTAACACATTCTCCGGCTTTTCTTTTGGCGTTAAAGATAACCTAATAAGACGATGCTCACGAGCATCCGCGCCAGAACCTGTTTGTATATGTTTATGCGTAAACATGATTAAAGGGAGGAAATTGTATTTTCTAGATTTGCTAGCTGTTGCCGTTCCTTCGCCTTGTTATTTATCTCCGCAGACACAAACGCTTCCTTGCGGTATGCACCAATTTTTTGGTTTAGATCGATCATATATAACCCAAAAGATTTCATAAAAGCTTTATAAGCATTCTTATATCTTTCCGCACGTTCTTTGCGCTGCTCGGGCGTCTCCCCCTTATACTTCTCTTCTAAAAGTGGAACCTGAGACGAAACAAGCTCAGGTTCTATTCTCTCCATTAAGGAGTCGTAGAGCTCGTTCGTGCTTGGCACAATAGGAGGAGTGGGGTTTGTCATATAGATGTTTATTTCCTCTATATTCTACCATATTTCACTCGATTCTTCAATCGGCGATTGTACGCTTCTATAAGCCCCTGGCTGGCGAAGGATAAACAGAAAAAAGAAGAAAAACAGGATTTGTCATGCTTAATCCTGTTTTTCCTGTTTTTCCTGTTTTTCCTTTTTCTTCTTCACCATGGATTCCACCTCATTAGTTAGCTCCTTTAACCACTTATTAGCCTTCTCTCCACTCTTACGAACAATGGCGCCATGCTCAATCCTCAGTGTATTCCCGCTCACCCTCCACTGCGGATTTACTTTAAGCAGCTCCATAATTTCCTTGGCAGTTACCCTCGGACTCAGGGTCAGCACAATTTCTACGGAGTCTTTCTTGTTGCCAGACTCTTCTTTAACCCGCACAACTCCTGCGTGACGACATGCCATTTTTAACCGCAGTACCGCGAAGAGATTCTCAACCTGCTCTGATAACTTGCCGTACTCCTCTTCCAGATCATCTTCGAACTCTTTCAGGATTTCTTCATCCTCACTCCCCGCAAGCTTCTGGTACACGGATATTTTCTCCTGCGGGTCGGTGATGTAGAAAGAAGGAATCATCGCTTCCACGGGAAGAAGAATCTCCACATTAATTTCTTCCTCAGCTTCGCCTTTTCGTCCCGCTTTAATTTCCTCAACCGCAGCCTTGAGCATCCTGAGGTAATGGCTAACTCCAACCGTCTGCATCGTTCCCGACTGGTGCGCTCCGAGGATTTCACCGGCACCTCTGATCTCCAAATCTTTCATGGCTACCTGGAAACCGCTACCAAGTTCACACGCTTCCACAATCGCACGGAGCCTCTTTCGCGCATCGTCCTTAAGTTTGGCGCCATGGTAAAGGAAATATGCGAAGGCCTGTCGCTTGCTGCGTCCGACTCGTCCACGCAGCTGATAGAGCTGCGCGAGGCCGAAGTTTTCCGCCCCGTTCACAATCAACGTATTCGCGCGTGGAAGGTCGATTCCGTTCTCGACGATGGTCGAACTCACCAGCACTTGGCACTCGCCTTTTTTAAAGGCCATGATTCGTTTCTCTAGATCATCGGGCCTAAGTTGCCCGTGTCCGACGATGAACGTCGCCTCGGGGATAAGTTCGCGCAGTTTGTCGGTAAATGCATCGATCGTTTCCACACGGTTATGCAACATGAAGACCTGCCCTTCACGCTTGATCTCTTCCAGAATCGCCTGGCGAACCAGCGAGTCTGAATATTTTCGCACTTCGGTGATAATGGGGAGGCGCCCCGGAGGAGGAGTGGTGATCGTCGTGATGTCACGCAACTTATGCAGTCCCAGGTTCAGTGTCCGGGGAATCGGTGTGGCGGTCAGCGTGAGGATGTCGACCGACGCGCGCATCTCCTTAAACTTTTCTTTCTGCTTCACACCAAAGCGTTGCTCCTCGTCTACTATTACAAGCCCCAAATTTAAAAACTGAACGTCAGGCTGGAGGAGGCGATGCGTTCCTATGATAATATCGATGTCCCCCTTCCTGAGTCTCTGAATAATTTCCTTCTGCTGCTTGGGACTTCTAAAGCGTGAGAGCATTTCGATGCGCACGGGAAAATCTGACATGCGTTCTTTGAAAGTATGGAAGTGCTGGTCGGCGAGAATGGTGATGGGCGCAACGAGCGCAACCTGTTTCCCGTCCTGCACTGCTTTGAATGCCGCGCGCATTGCCACTTCCGTTTTCCCGAATCCCACATCTCCGCAGATCAGGCGGTCCATCGGGTAGTCATTCTCCATATCTTTTTTGAAATCTTCGATCGCTTTTAGCTGCCCCGGGGTTTCCTGGTACGGGAATCCTTTTTCGAACTTTGCCTGGTCATTGTTATCATCCTTATAAGCAAACCCCTTGGCCTTCGCACGCTTCGCGTAGAGGTCTAGCAGGTCTTTGGCAATTTTCCTGGTCTCCACCCTCATCTTTTCGGATACTTTCTTCCATTCCATTGTCCCAAGCCTTGTCAGATTAGGTTCGTTCCCCTCTTCGTACACGAACTTGCTGAGCTTGTCCGCCTGATCGACGGGGATAAAGAGTTTGTCGTTTTCCGCGTACGTCAATTCCAGATACTCGTGCATAGTGTTATCCACCTCCTTCTGTGTCATACCCTCAAATAGCCCAATCCCATGCTCCATGTGGACCACGTAGTCACCGGGGACGAGAGATGTGATAAAGTCGAGCGCGAGTTTGGCAATACTCCTCTGCTTCCCGGCCTTCTTCAGAGAAAATATTTCGCGATCTGTGAGGAGCGCAAACTTGAGGTCCGGATTTTGGAGCGAGTGCGGGAGCAAATCATCTTCTTCCGCGCCAATGAGAGTCACCACCCCCTTCTTGCTCTCCTTTTTTGTCGTATGTGCAATCCTCTCCTCACGCAAAATACCTTCCAGTTCTCCTAAACGCTTTGTCACTACAAAGAGTGACCAGTCTTGGGTCAATTTATCGCGAATATCATTCAAGAAGTCGCCTAACGTATAGAACTTGAGAACCGAGAGATAGCGCACGTGCGCGTGATGTTCCTCGCCTGCCGGAAAAGGCGTAAACCTTAGCGCCGAATTCTGCAGAGGAAACTCGATATCATCCTGGTCATCCAGAACAAGGAGCGAATCCGCGGGCAGCTGCCTCGCAAGAGCGTTCGTCTGCTCATACACAATGGGGAAGACGGTGAGAGGTCCCTTGTACTCAGTCGTCTTGGAAAGATCATCCCGATCAACCGCGAAGATCTTTTCGACCGTGTCAAACTCGAGCGCTACCCGAAAAGGTTGACTTTCCTGAATGGGATAAATGTCGAACACATCTCCGCTGCGTCTGTATTCCCCCGGCTGTAAGTACAGGTCTTCACCGTGGCTGTACCCTAAAGCCACTAATGACTCGACCACTTCTGTGAAATCAATCTCCTTTCCTTTCTTGAGAACGATTTTCTCTTCCTCCAGTTTTACAAATGATGGGAACATCGTGTCCCACGTTTTCCTTGAACAAAGATACACACCTACCCCCCTGCCACCGTCGCTCATGAGCGACGTGACTTGCATAAAGAGAAGGAACGGTTGCAGTGCCTGCGGGACTATCTCTCCCTCTCCATTTTCAATGGGGCTCAAGACTTTTGTTTCCTGACCGAAGAATGCAAGCCAGTGCCGCCATGCCTCGCACTGCGCATCGTTCTCCGTGACGATGATGGTTGGTTGTTGGTTAAATGAGAGGAGATGACTGAGGAGCAACGCCTTTGCCGTCTCATTCGAGGCACCGGAAAGAATCAGCCGTCTTTTGGCCTTCAGAAGTTCTGCGAGTTCCCTGTGAGTTGCGCTCCCTAAAAGGAGAGAGGATTTCATTAGATTTTCAAAATATTACTACTTTAGAAATGATGTATTCCGCTATAAGTCCCGCGATCCAAATAGATCGAGGAGACTGAGGTATTCACTGTGACTATGGATACTATAGCAATATTTTGGAGGGTTCTCAAGGATGATTTATATGTTTTTCTCTCCCAACAACCCAGATGTACTTCCATCACTACAGCTGGTGAAAGCTCTAAGGGCTAAAGCCCATTAAGTCTTTTGTTAACCCCGCATTCTCGCCTTCGCATAGCCGGATCGATAGTTCGAATGTCAATAAAATGTAGATGTCTCGTAAGAACGCTACGGCGGAGCAAGGTAAATGCGGGGTTAACAAACGCATATTTTTAGTTGCACTTGCATGATTAGTAAGCATTCACGGTATTAAAGAGCTTACTCCTCCTGCAACCTAAGAGGCATTATCAGGTGGGGCGTACTCGCCGCTTATATCCCTGAGTGTTCCCCGAGATTTCATTATCGTTATTTAAAATTAATGTTCTATTATCAAAATAGATGTATAAAATACATATGATTTCCCCCCATCTTAATAATGCTGAATATTGGCCTCGTACATCTTGTGCTCGTTGCTAGCTTATTAACAAACATCGTCTTGATGACTATCAATACACAAGGCCCTTCTCAGCTTGGGCAAATCATGGGAGACCCCTTTGTGGATGAATTTTATGAAGAGCCACAGGATATACTAGATCTTTTTGATTTTACGTCCGACCCCTCACCTGAACATGGTACATTTTACTCAGACTATGAAGATAGGGATGACGATGATGAGGAGCATGAGCCCTTTACTTCTGAAGCGCCTCTTGATCCTCCCGGTGAGCATGTCCCCGCTCTTACGCTTGCACATGACACAGAGATCTCCTCATTACATAGCACTTTTGCCTCCGCTGCTGGACATGAGCCTGCTGAATCCGCAAGTGAATCTATTCACCATCCGGAAGATTCTTCCTACCATGACCCGGCTCTATCTACAGCTGGACATGACCCTGTGGTATCAACTGGCGATCATGAATCAACTCTTTCCCCGAGGCACGATGAAACACTCTCTACTATGGGGCACTACCCTGTAGATAGTAGTACACATACAGCTTATGATTCTTTGAGCCATACCCCATCATTATCGACGAGCGGGCATTACCCCAGGCTCTCTGCAGACGGTAAACATGATCCCTCGGATTCTGGTTCTAAACATGATTCCTTTGCTTCTGCTACTCACGACATTACCGAATCATACATTGGGCATTGGCCAAGTGTGTCTGCTACGCATTCTGCTCTTGATTCATCCAGCCATGAAAGCGAGCTTTCTGTTGTTGGACACCACCCATCAATTTCCATACTACATACCATTGGTTACTCAGAAGCTCACAGCACCGAGGACTCTAAAGCTGGTCATGACCCCTTTGTGTCGACTGATGCTGAACATTCACCATCTGACTCATATGCTCATGATCCTGTTGTAAGTGGAGCAGCCCCTCATGACCCTACTATGAGCACTGGTGGTCATTCTTTGAGTGACTCCTTAGGTGGTCATCCTGGTATGCATACGGTTTCATTAAGTGAAGAGGGGGCTCGTGCTCTTATGGAGGCTCATGCTATTGTTGGGAGTGAGCCTCATGACGCTGAATATTCCAGCTCTGATCATGATACTGCTGCTTCCGACGGTGAGCATAATCCTTTTTTATCACATGATCTAGCAACATCACTTGGTGATCATTTATCGAGTGCTTCCTCAATGCATACAGTACCTAAAAGCGAAGAAGGGGCTCATGATATTGTTGGGAGTGAGCCTCATGACGCTGAATATTCCGGTATTGGCCATACCACTAGTGACTCCTCAGGCATTCACGATCCCGTTGTAAGTGAAGAAACCTATCATGATTCTGCTATGTCAACCGGTGACCATCCTGAGCCTCATGACCCGGCCTTCTCTGTTTTAGAACAACATTATGCCTCCGACTCAGGTCATGGGGAGGGTCACGATCCAATGGATTCATACGACGAAGATGGTGGTTACGGTGAGTAGAACCATGATCCCTTTACTTCTGGGGCACCGCATGATCCTGCTTTGAGCGAAGAAGCCAGTCATGATCCCTATGTGTCTGAACCTCATGATCCCTATATGTCAGAGTCAATGTAGTCTTTCTTAGTCGTTTTTTGGATCCTTTGTAATACAGCCTGTTAGCTCTTGTTGATCTTTAAACTTCTTTTGGCATGCAGCTACATGCCCCCAGATATCTACCATTTGTGAGTATGTTATGTATGGAGAGATAAGAACCCGGCTTGGCTTTCGATTGCCAGATTCATCCAGAAAATCTCCTCTTCCGCGTACTTTACCTTCTAAAGTTGGATATACCCTTATAATGTACTGCTCGAATTCTTCCGGATCCACAAAGTTATCTGCAAGCTGATCGAAGGGCCCATCATAATAATTATTCTGTCGCACATTCATTTTATCTACTCCAAACAGAATTTTCCTTCCCATCCCAGGCTCATCATAAAATGCAAATCCTGAGCGCCTTCCTACGTAAATATCTTTCCCATACGGTTGAAGAAGATCGGGCAATGGTGCGGATTCATCTAGAACAAATCTGAATCTGGATTGCGTTTCATCAAAAAGAAGGACTAATTGAAATCCGGATTCATCAAATGTGCGCACAACAAATATTTCCCCCTCGTGCATTCTCATATCTACAGGCTCAGTTTGTGAAACATTGTGCAGAAGGAATGTTACAGTCTTATCTTTATATGTAACCGTGTATTCCAAATCATCAATTTTCTTCAGGATGACACCATCTTCATCGGAGAGATTTTTGTGCCATGATTCCCTATACTCAAAGTATGGTTCGCGCCGGTTTGTCACCCGAAAGTATGCGAAGCTAATGATCCCTTCTTCACGATCAATACTATCCAACCGAATATTCCCCCATATGTCCCCGCCATTTGCATAGAAATGGAAGTAGTAATAGTTCTCAGTTGGATACACATTCACAGTGTCTTTGAGCGAGCCAAACACGTATGAAAACATCGATTCAATGTCATCAAGATCCAGGGATTCTGATCTTACTTCGTCTATAAACTCTTCATTTGTATAGAGTTTGGGCATATTCCCTTTTAATGCTTCTGGGTCATTTCCTGTACCAACAGTTGAGCTCTGATTGGCACACCCCGTTAGAACCACACTAATTATGAGTGTTGCTATAGCGCCGATGGATTTCAAATAATTTATTTTCATCTTGTTCACTCTAACATATATTGCCTTATTTGCTCACATATCTTTAGCTGAGCAACTGAGCAACTGAACACCCCTCGCCTTAAAGGCGAGGGGTTCGCGCTGCACTGAAGTGCCCTCGTTATTGGATATCCACAGTTCCGTGCTGCAATTCTTCTCCTTCTTGATTATCGATGTATTCCTTAATCATCTCATCTGTGATCGCACCACTTGATACTGCAAGGTATCCTCTTGCCCAGAAATGACGCCCCCAGAAGGTTTTGCGGACAGATGGAAAGAGAGAAAACAGTTTGTAAGGGCTTTCCCCTTTGATCTTTTGCATAAGTTTTGAAATTGAAAGATGTGGTGGGTAGGATGCGAAGAGATGGACATGATCAATGGCAACTTTCCCTGAGATGATCTCTACATCTTCTTCCTGACATATTTGACGGATGAGATCTCGTACTTTCTCTCCAACTTGCCCATACAGTATTTTTTTGCGGTATTTTGGAACCCAGACTAGATGAACTTTAAGATCGTATTTGCTGTGAGAAGTGGTGCGATAGTGCCTCATAAAAAGGCCACGTAGGGTACCACAAGTTGAGTAAGTGTCGAACTGAAGTCTCCGCCTAAAGGCGGGGGGTTTCACCCATTCCCCGAACTAGATACTAAGGACCACACTTACTCCTCCTGCAACCTAAGAGGCATTATCAGGTGCAGCGACTGCTTTGCAGATGGAATGTGGAATACCGCGGGGTGCATACTATCTGTGATGTGTACTTCCACCTCTTGATCGTCCACATGAGTTAAAAAGTCGAGGAGGTACGAGGAGCTTAGGGCAATCTTGTTCGCGCTTCCGTCGACCGACACATCAAGCGTGGCTTCGTCTGTTCCGATCTGCGTCTGTGGAGTTTTGATGTGAAGGGATCCCTTTTTGAAACTGAATGTGAGATTGTTATTAATCTCTTTCGCGAAGTAGTGCATACGTTTTACAACCGTAAGGAGTTCCTTTGTAGGAATCTTCACCTTGGTATTCGAGTCTTTTGGAATAATCTGCTGATAGTCCGGGAACTTTCCTTCGATCAGGCGCGAAAGGAGTTGTGTCTGCCCCACTGCCAATTCAATTTGTTGGCTACTCAAAGAGATCTCAACCTTTGGAGCTGCCTTTTTCTTTTTGTCCTCTTCTTCTCCACCCTTTTCTGTTTTCCCATCCTCCTTTTTGGAACCCAGTACACTCTTAAGTTCTTCCAAGACCTTTGCAGGAATGATGCAGGAGATATCGGATCCTCCGCTCATCGGAATACTATATTCAGAGAGTCTGTAGCTGTCTGTGGCCACAAATACCAATTTCCCCTTCTCCGCGCGCAAATATACTCCGGAGAGTACCGGTCTTAGTGTTGATTTCGCTGATGCGAATGTCACCATATGAAGCGCATCCAGAAGCGGACCGGTATCCAAAGAGAATGACACTTCTTTTTCTATGGATGTGATTGTGGGATATTCAGATGCTGCTTCACCTGCAATTATTGTCTTTGCGTGTTTAGAGGTACATTTAAGTTGGGTCCCCTCACTGGTCTCCAAGAGAACCTCGTCATCAGAATTATATTGCGCAAAGTTTAATATTGCTTTTGATGGCACCGTAATCGCCCCCTCGTTTTCTATACTCGCTTCAAAGCTTGTCACAATACTCAGTTCCAAATCGGTTGCACTTACGGTGCACCTCTTTCCTTCGGCCACAATTAAAATATTTCCAAGAATCGGAAGTGCCTGCTGCCCGCTTATCGCACGACTCACAAGATGAATTGATTGGAGAAGTTGTGATGTTTGGCAGGAAAATTTCATGTCTCTATAGTAATAAAGAAATATAATATTATAAATAGAAATAGAAGTAATAGTGTACTCTTCCCATAAAATAAATAATCAGTGTCTCATCTGTGGATGATATGGGGACAAAAAAGAAACACAAGCATATTCTCAATTTAAAGCCACACAGCGTTGTGGAAGTTCAAAATTTGTATGTGTGGGGGGTGTGGAAAACTTGTGGATAACCATATTGACGGAACACCTGTAGCAACAATCTGTACTTTTAGTTTAACGCAAGCCAAAAGAGTTGGGTGGGTGTGGAAAAGTAGCAAAACATGTGGAGGTGGAGGAGCGAGGTCTTTCCACAGACGTTGTGGATAACTTTTGTGTCCAAAAGAGAGGAGCTAACGAGATATTTTGTTGCGGAAGGCGTTTCTCTCTTCAGGAAGAGGGACTTTGGAACGGTTGGGTTTTACACACATCTCCCCCTTTTTCATTGTGACAAAACTTGAGTCGGGAATATCTTCTCCTACGAGCACATGGCTGCCAATAAATGCCCCGCTTCCTATTTTTTTGCCGGGATTGATTCCGCAGTGGATACCAAGGCGGCAATGACTTCCGATAGCAGTTCCAAATTTAATGAGTCCGGTTTTTATTTCTTCTCCTTGTACATTTGAATCAATTTCTCCTTCATCCAATCGCAGATTTCCCGTCACACTTCCTGCGCCAAAGGAAACATTCGACCCGATCACACTGTCTCCGATATACGAGGAGTGCGTCCACACATGGTTGCAGAGAATGCCGGATTTTATCTCACTTGCGAAGCCGACGACGCAATCATCTCCAATACTTGAGCCGCGCACCAGCGCGTTATTTGCGACTATACTCCTTTTTCCGATTGTGCAGGGGCCTTTGATCGTCGCAAAAGGGAATACTTTCACTCCTTCTTCTATGATGACGGGGCCATTGATCACTGCGCTGGGGTGAATGTCTGCGGATGGATGAATGTGCTGGGAAGTGACGTCTTCTAAGAGTATTGGCAACAGCTCGAGGATGTGCCAGGGGTACTTCACCGCCTGCCACACACCCTCATACGGAACCGCGTTGTAGGTATGCTTTTTAAAGAGCGCATCAAGCGCCTGTTCATATCCATCATCTGTCCCATCCTTTACTTTCGTAAGTTCTTCCAACAAAAGTGCCGCATCATTGTGCACATGTGCCACAATATTGACGAGGTCACTGGGCTCACTCCCCTTCTTCGGCTTCTCGATAACAGAAGCGATTCGTCCGTCTTCCAGCTGGAGGTATCCTCCGGGGAAGTAACTCTTAACCCGTTGAGCAAGAAGTGCGCCCTGTGTCCCCGATTGCTTTGAAGATGCGATGAGATGTTTGTAAGCACCCGATTCAATCACGTCGTTTACACACACAATCAGTACAGCCTCCGATCCGCATTGCGGGAGGGCATCAAGTAACGCACCGCGCATACCAAGTTCCAGATCTTTCTGTTCGATGGCAGGGAACTGAGGGTATAGGTCGCCGACTTCTTCCAGGTTATGTGATCCTCCGATCAAGATGATGTCATGAAGCCCCGCCTCCTTCAGTCGGCCGGTCGTAATCTCCAAAAGGTTCGTTCCACAAATTGGGAAGAGCGTCTTCTCACTCAATGGCCAGAAGCGCTTGGAACGGCCGGCAATAAGAAGGAGAACCCTCATAGCAAGCGAGGGGAGTATAGGCGTGAATCTTAAGGGGATCACGTGTTTTGAGGGGATTTTTGGGGTTACCTGTTCCCTTGTCTGAACCACAGATTACGCAGATTTCAACATAAGACCCTGTTGCTCCTTAAACTTGTATCAGTGAAATCTGCGTAATCTGCGTAATCTGTGGTTCAGACAGTGTTCATCTCAAAACTCCATCGACACCGTCCCCTCCTTCCGTGTTTCATGTGTTGGAATGCCAAGCGAGGAGTATCGCTCAAGTGTCCAGGGATCAGGATGGCCGAAACTATTTTCTTCTCCAACCGAGATGATTGCCTGATTAGGATTCACCACCAGGAGGAACTGCTGCGATGAAGATGTCCGTGATCCATGGTGTGCAACCTTAAGAACTTTTGATCGAATATCTGCTCCAGTATCGAGGAGTGCATACTCAGCCTCATTTTCAATATCACCCGTGAGGAGAATAGATTGATCTGCAAAGAGCGCACGTATTACTACAGATGAGTTGTTAAGGTTTTTGTCATTGCGAAAACTTTTTTCAGGCCAGACCACATCAAGCACCACACCATCACCAAGGTCGATGTCTTCTGTAGGGTCAGCAATGCTCACGGGGATATGCTGGTTTTTCACTTCATGAAGAAGTGCCAGGTATCGGCTCACTTCTGCCTCTGTGCCGGCAAGAAGGATATGTTTGACCTCATAACGCTTCGCCACTTCGGGAAAAGATGCCAGGTGATCGGTATGTGGATGTGTAAGAACTAGCAGGTCAATGCTCCGGTCAAAGAAGGGCATGTACTTTCCGAGGTGTTCAAGTGTGGACATATCCGGCCCCCCATCCACTAATACTTGCTTGCCGGATGGAGTAATAAGAAAAGTAGAATCACCCTGCCCTACATCCAGAAAGTGCACGTGGAGCTTCCCGTCCGGTAGGAGGATAAGCTCATGAAGCGCAAGCAGAACCGCAATAGCCGTGAAAGCTATAAGTAAACGCCGGAGGGAATAGGATGCACTCATAAAAGTCCACTACTCTACGGATGTGTACATGGAAATCAATAATAAAGAGGCCTAATGGTCAGTTGATATGTGAAGGAGTCGACAGGCGTGTTTATGTAGTGTACTGCCAATGAGTTAAATGAGGGGGCGCCGACAAGCACAACAAATCTAAACAAAACAATTTGTCATTAGGCTTCCTTCTTTAGTCCTTCTGCTACCGAAGATAGCCACTGCTCTAAATGTTCCTCATTTGCAGGAGTCCCGTCTGGCTTTGGAAGGCATTGAATACCTGTTCCCTCTAATCTTCTCTTTATATGACGATTGCCCGCTATTCCTGAGTAAAGGGCGACATTAGGTACTCCAGCCTCTCTTGCTTGAAGTGTTAGATTCTGACCGTCCTCTGTCCGATCCTGATGTAATCTACATCCAGATACAAGCATAAATATCGTTTCAGCTTCTTGCTCTAGAACTGTCATAATTTTAACTACTACTCCTTCTTGTATCACTTCTAAATCCGGAAATGCTTTGCTTATAGCGGCAGCAACTTCTTCCATAGTGTCTTTCTTTCCGTCTACGACTAATGCTTTTGTTCTTTCCATAATTGTATAATTAAAAAGAAATAAGGATTAATTTAATCAATAAAACAGTCTTAAGTCAAGGTTGATCCCCGGAAATTCAACAAGGATTAGAATATGTGACACAACGTTTCGGAATATGGGGCTTGTCCCCCGCCCGTCTCGGCGCGTCCGAGCCGCGACGGAAAGCCCCGTCCCGCTTAAGTGGCAGGACGAAGGCGGAAACCGTATATGTCGTGTAAGGCGACGTATGGTGCAGGCGATTTGTAATATACAGAAGAGACAGGAAAAGGATTTTTATTCCGTAATACTCCGCACTTAGAGTGCGGGGTAGTTCATTAAACAAAATACACAAGGAAATGTTGCACTGTTTCTATTGAGAAAGATTTAAGCAATCTTGTGTTTGGTTGCATAACAATTAAATCTCAGACTGATATGATGTTCACTTATGTTCGAGTAAGAATTCATTTTGATTTTTGTTATGGCGCAGGTAAATATTCTTGATATTTGAAACCACTGAATATTGTACGAATAGATTCACAACTTATCCGGGCATGACACGTGGATTATCGCTGAAGTCATTTTCTGCACATGCGTTGTAATACTCAATTAGCTCTTCAATCTGTGCTTCTACCAATCGCTCTTTAATGTGTTGTCGTTCGAGTGCAATTTTTAACAAACGAGGTGAGAGATACTTAATGTTATCCACCTCTTTTGCACTTGCATGCCCCTCTATTGCAACCATTGCTGCCTCTCCAACATCATCATCGTCTCGCAAAGCAAGAGGTAAGTCTCTTAGCAATAGAGGCTCTCTCGACACACCAAAGATTGCAACCCTCTTCATTGATTTAATGTGATGAGGAGCATCTTGATAGCTTCTGAAAAGATTCTTGCCCATGGCAGCAAGTACTGCTGATACTTCAATATCAGGATCAGCACCATCTTCTTGCCCGCGCATATCGTCAGGTGATGTCATAATTATATAATAACATAAAATGTTATAGATATCAATTGTGCTGTGCGGTGGACAACCTTTAAATACTGTTTTTTGTATGTTTTTCCCCTTCCCAAGCAAAAAATTCTTCGCGCAACACGGCTTATGTGGCTCGTCGGCGGCACTTTATGAGATTTCTACAATATTGACTGTGCCACCTCCTCGACCCAAATGCTTCGGCTGTAGCCCTGCGGGACATTATACAGCCTCGCACTTCACATAAGCCGAAACGTTGGCCAAAATAGATTTTTTCCCTCCTTCCTGCCACCGTCGCACATGTGCGACGTGGCCTGCGGTTGCCCTCCGCTTTTCTTTTCGTTAACCGAACAAATACATTCAAACTACGATAATCGGTAGTTGATTGATTGCTTGACTCTTGTATTGTTTCTGAGTTCCTGCAAGGGACGATAAGAGTAGGAACAGGTCCTGCTCATTCACAACTTTTTTCGGAGGAACGATCATGTTTGGAAGAATTCAAGAATTCTGTGTACGTAGAGCGGATAGGTGTCGGATGAAAAAAGTGGCAGTAATCATCCGAAATGTCGATTGGCATTGGAATCAATATCGACAAGAGCACTATCTGAACTATTTCTGGATTCCGGCTGGGCGTTCACGCGTCCTTGCTCGCAGATTGATACTCAAGAATCTGCGCAGCGCTGCCTATTACACCCTCGACGACGTCAGCAAATGGCTGATGATACTTCATCTCCTGGATAAAGGAATCCAAAGCACAGAAAGGTCCGGACAGGCTATCATCGATTGCCTCAGAGAAAGTGCCACGGAGTGCCAGATCGATATTATCGGCACTGTCTTTGAGTGCAATATTCCTGAAGCTATCGTCCGGAAGATATGCGATTCGGAAGAGAATGTCATATCCCTTCGCCGGAAGGGGCACGCAGTTCCTGCCGACATCCTTGATCCTCTCGTGGAACACGCTGCTGAAAGTGGCGAACTCGAGAAGCTCAGAATCCTATACGGAACTGAGCCCCCGGAACAATTTCTGCATGTATGCATGGAAGCTGCACGTACACGGAACATACCGGTGGCGGTTGAGTGTGCGCAGGTTCTCAGAGACTATCGGGCACTTGCCGAGATACTCTCTGTTGCAGGCACGCCCCACGAGATGCTCACAGCCAAGTTGTATCTTGAGGGACGAGTACCAGAAAGCGAACTCTCATGACCCGTCCAATTAAGAGCAGGACCACGCAAGCCCTGTACCACCAAGGTATGGGGCTTCTTAAACACGTACGAAAAGAAAAGCTGCGGGTACCTTGGAATTCGGGAAAAAATCTACATCGGCCAACGTTCCGGCTTATGTGAAGTACGAGGCTGTATAATATCCCGAAGGGGCACAGCCGAAGAATTTGGGTCGAGGAGCGCCGACCTCCTTAATTTAAAAATCAAAAAAGAGGCGCGACGAGCCACATAAGCCGTGTTATATGATGTACGTACTTTTCCTTTTACTCGCCAGAGCGAGACTGCTCTTAATATAATCCGATTTTGTTTCCACCTTTTTAGCGACGGGTAGAGGGGAATTAAAGGGGTGAATGCCCGGAGCACAAAGAAAACAACAAACAATTTACAATTTTTCCAATGCATCCTTCAGAACCATCGTTGCCTTGCAATCATCTTCGTTGTATTCGAGAATTCTATCCATTATGGATTCATCTTTTGTTTCGAGATACTTATTGAACCATTGTATAGACAGCGCACCTGATGGTGTTTCGTCTCTCCATTTGAATTTAAGATATGTTGCTAGTGCTTTTAGTGAATAACTGCCAACAGGCCAGTCCGTATGCTTTTGTACAACACTGTATAGGTCAATAACATTTGGATTATCGTAAAAATCTTCAACCTCTTTCAATGTTATTACATCAGGATATCGTTTTTGTAGTCTCTTGTAGGTCGTTTTCTCATGATGTGAGTAGTAATAAACAGCAAAATCATTCGGTGGTAGTGAGTTAATGTAACCCCAAAAGTCCTGCCAGATTTTTTTCTCTGCATCATCGGAAATCTCATTGGCAGTAAAATGAACAAAGTGTTCACCGTTACTATTGCGCTCATAAACACCATGAAGGTAGACAAAATCTTGAGTTGGATCGTCTTCTATATCAAAAAAGAGCTCGTGGCTTACCTTCGGGAAATCTAAAGTGCCATACAAAACAGGCTTCTTTGTTCGATGTAGGATATTTGCTCTGCAAACAGCTTTTGCCAGACTATCTTTTCCAATTCGATACAAAAAATCCTTGTTTCCAGACTTCTTCTCACTCTCTTTTTGCTTCATTACTTCCTCAATATCCAAATCAACAAATTCGTCTAAGCTCTCGATGAGGAGATCTTCGTTGATTTTGTCACGGTTGTTCCTTCCTACGTAGAACACAGTTGTGAGATCCTGCGCTGCTTCACACCACTTTTTACAGGAATTGTACCATGGGCAAAGTGTGCAGACAGCAGACATAGCCGGTTTGTTTTTGTCCTGATTACTCATGAGAATTGCTACATTGTTTTTGACTTGTTCGTAGTACTCCCACCACGTCATCTTTGATCGTGGTCCCATAAGAGCGGATAAGTCGTACTTCACCTGCTCACCATGTATATCAATGACGATACCGTTATCATGAGAGCAGAATCCGATAGCCTTGAGGAGTTCGTTGTAGAGGCAAAGTTGCACAGCGTAATGCTTCTTTGGCTTTCCTTCGTCTCCCGTTTTTTCATCGGCTCCTTCTTTGCCCGTACCTGATTTAATGTCGATGGGCATGTAGGTATCATCTGGCAACTTTTTGAGGAGATCGGGTATGCCGAGCATGTTTTCATGAATAAGTACACCTTGGTAGATCAGCGGAGATTTGTTCTTCATTGCTTCAATAGTTTTCGTAAAACGCTCAGAGTGATTGCCTTCACTGAGATCCAGATATTCACCAATTTGAGAGACAATCTTTTCTTCATGCTTCACACCCTTTTTCCACAGGAGCTCAACGAAAGGGTTTGTTTCTTCAATTTTCTCTTCCTGTGGACCGTAAATGTCACGCCAGACGCGGTGAGGACATTGAATATAGTCGTAGAGCTTTGAGGCTGTAATATATGTCATATTGAGTGCATGGTACGCTCTCAGTATGCTTGCGGAAAGGATCAATAGAGGGAACACACACTCTTGTATATTGCGGTTGTGTGATGGCTACACATCAGCGACAATTCCTAAATATTTTTTGAAGTAATTTCTCAGTCCATCATCAACAATGTAGATATATGTTCCGTGTATTCCCCGTGTGAGCAGTGTCTTATAAATGTTAATTATATAGCGTTTCAATTCTGCTGGGTCTTGTATGCCTGCATGGCCTTTTGTATCAAAGTACAACTCTTTATTAACGACAAACGTTTTATTTTCAGAATCATACGATAGCTCTGGTCCAATGATGACACCAACGTAGTTCAGGTCATACCCCTGTATGGTGTGAATGCACCCCACTTCGTTGATTGCATTTGGAGAATTCACCCAGTCGTGCGACGTGCTATTCCATACCAATTTGATGCCATCGATCTCAATGTCATAATCTTGCGCTTGCTCATCCTTTCCCTTCTTCGTGTTCCAAGGCCAAGCATATCCAGCCACGACGCGACAGAGTCCGTGTTCTATTTCTCGTTGCTTGATGTCGTTAAGGAATGGGCGAATATCCTCATACAATCGAAATTCGTATTCACCGAATTTACGTGTGGTTGGCACCTGTCGATTGAACAGATGCTCGATGAAATCGATGTACTCTGTTCCGCCCTTCACTCTCACCTGTGTGGAAAGTTCAAAGTAGTCGGTATGGATAGCATCAAAGTCTTCTGCGCGTACATCGGAAGGCTTAATCGATTGATTCTGATCGTAGAAAAGAACGTGGGCGCGAGACGACTGTAGAATCCAGTTCAGTTCAGTAGCATCTTCCGGTAAGTTTAATTGCTTGTTTATGGCATCAAAGGCGGCGTAATTCGTGATATTCTTACGTCGGCGCAGTCGGTGCGCCTCATCAACGATTAAGAGGTCGTATCCGCCTCTGGTTGCATCTGCTGGGCCAATGACCATAGAACTCTTCAGCCCTTTTACGTGCCTGAAGACCTTTTGGACCGTTTTGCGCAGAGACATCATTGGCACCACCAGTCCCACATTCAGATGTTGCGTTTTCTCGTTTTCCTGCAGATATTTGAAGAGGTAGATGGCCAAGATTGTCTTGCCTGTGCCAGGCTTGCCGTTGACGATATAGGTGTGACTTTTTTGTTGTTCTAGATCTTCCACAATAGAGTGGGCGACAGACATTTGATCTTCCGTGAGTGATTTGTAAGGGGAATACTTAAAAAGATCGCCATTCTTGATTTCAGCCATGGTATGGGTGGCCAGCTCCATCTCACGCAACTTTTCCCATGCAAGCTCGAACTTAGTCTTGTATCGTTCTTTGTCGTAGTAATTGTGATCCTTCATGCCTCCGTTTCCATTCTGTAGAATAAAACGTCCATCGCCGGACATGTACTGGATCAGCCACGATTCTATGTCCAGCGTTGCAGAGACGTTGAATTCCTCATCAGAAATGACATGCATGGTGGAAAGCTTCCGCTTCTCTACATTTTCGTAATGTTGTTTGCAACGAGAGAGAAGATGGACAGTTTGGCCGATGTAGACCTCTTTACCGTTTTCCGATACGTAAACGACAGGCCAATTGGTACCAAAGTAGTATTCTCTCCATCTCTGAAACGATTCGGGCTTGAACGGGAGGGAGTAGATTTTGGCCATATTTATAGCTGGTTATATTTGTGGTGCTTGCCTTTGGATTTGCTGACAGGATACTTATTGGCATTCTTCTGCAGTTTTTCCTCCATAGCCTGCAGCAAATCAATTCCCAAGTTATCCGAGAATTCAAAGAGATAAATGGCCACATCTGCTATCTCTTCTCCTATCTCATCTTGGTGTGTTTTTACGTACTCTTCTACTTCTTCCTTGTCTTTCCATTGGAAATGTTCCAGCAGTTCAGCAGCTTCAATTGTGATTGAGGCTGCCATACTCTTCGGATCGTGAAACTGCATCCAGTCACGTTCGTCGCGAAATGCTCTGATCTGTCTCAAAATTGTATTAAAATCTATCATCATAGGTAAAGAATAGCAGAATGCAATAATCGTGATAAATTATCAGAACTGTCCAAAGAAACTTTAGAACAAACTTGGTTGCGGACCAGCTCTGATGCGCAGCCGATTGAGTGTATTTGGCCTCAATGAGGCTAATTCGACGAATTGAACTCTATGGAGAATGACGGTGGCAATCATTCGT
>JBDRFD010000030.1:0-7509 GCA_043819035.1 Patescibacteria group bacterium
CCTTTTTTTCCTCTCCAAAAGCAGCCGATCTATTCAGATTATCGTTTATCATCAGAAGTGGAGAATATGATTTCCGGCGGCGCGGCTACACGCAGGAGCTCTTCGATCGTCGTCATACCGGTTCGCACTTTTTCGAATCCATCTCCAAACATTAATCTCATTCCACCCTTACATGCTGCATTGTTGATATCCGCGCTTGTCGCGCGTGCGATGATCAGATCCTCAATCTCCTTGGTAATTTCCAGCAGTTCATATATTCCCACACGTCCTCTGTAGCCTGTGTCACCACAAGCTTCACATCCCTTCCCGCGATAAAGCGTAACAGGGTCTGAACCGGTGAAGAATTTGTCCGCACCGGGAAAAAGCTTTTTTGCTTCCTCCGCTTCCAATGAGTAACTGTGCCGGCATTGCGGGCAAATGCGACGCACTAGGCGCTGGCCGATTACGACTTCGAGCGTTGATGCGAGAAGGAAGGGTTCCACTCCCATTTCCAAAAGACGCGGGACTGCAGTAGCTGCGTCATTCGCGTGCAGCGTGGAGAATAGAAGGTGCCCGGTGAGCGCAGCATTGACCGAAATGTCAGCAGTCTCACCATCACGGATCTCTCCGACCAGAAGAATATCCGGGTCTTGTCTCACAAGAGCCCTTAGGCCACTCGCAAACGTCAGATTCGCCTTGGGATTCACTTGAATATGATTGATCCCTGCGATCTTGTACTCCACAGGATCTTCAATCGTGGAAATATTCACATCGGGAAAGTTGCGCATCTTAAGTAGCGCGTAGAGTGTGGTGGATTTACCGGATCCTGTGGGACCGGTTGTCAGAATCATACCGAACGGCTTGTGCGCGGCACGCTGCAAAACCTCCTGGTACTCCTGGCAGAATCCCAAATCACCAAGTGTAAGGTGCCGTACGTATTCGGAGAGTAGGCGCATCACTACTTTCTCTCCGTCCACCAAAGGAACGACAGAAACACGAATATCGATCGATCCGGAATTCGTCTTGTGGCGGATAGCTCCGTCTTGCGGAGCAAAGTGTTCGTCAATACGCATATTTGCATCGATCTTGATACGGTTGAGGACCCCCTCGTAATGTTCTTTTGGAATACGCCCTGCTTCGTGCATCACTCCATCCACGCGGAAGCGCACGATGACGATCTTCTCCTGTGGCTCGAAGTGAATGTCGGATGCGCGCAGTTGAATCGCGTCGTCCAGAATTTCTTCCAGGATCTCCGGCGCCACTTTCTTTTGCGCTTCGATGATCTTTTGGAAGCGTGTTGCCAGAGGTTTTTGATAATGAAAGAAGGCGCCCTCGATACTTGACTTCGGCGAGAAGACAAATGTGATCTTCCCCGTGAACTTCTTGCGAGCTTCTTCTTCCTTCTTCTTTTTTCCGAAGCTGAATGAAAACGCTGACTTTTTCTTTTTCTCCTTCTTCTCCGGCTCTTCAGGTAACGACGCCTGTTTTGATACTTTCTTCTTTTTTGTCTCTTGCTTGTCCTTAGAAGCTTCTTTGGATTCCCCTAAATCCGCTTTCTTCTCAGCCCCGCTGGACCCCCCTTCGTCCGTATCAGCGGACTCCGGCGAGGCAGGGCGGTGCTGCTGAGCGGATGTAACCTCTCCTTCCAAGGTTTCCTTAGGATCCTTTTTTTCTTTTTTTGCCTTTTTTTCCTCTTCTGTGCCATCTTTCCCATCCCTGTCTTTCTTCTGATCATCTTCTTCTTGCTCCTCTTCTACCGGCATTAGCGCTTCCGTCTGTTCAAAATTCATACGAATTGCTTCTTCCAATTTCTCATTACTCGGGTCAGACGTTGCAACGGTCACATTATTTCCTTCCCGCTTAACAACAATGGCAGAGTATGTTCGAGCGATCTCTTCCGGAATGAGCGACACCACATTCGAAGATGGCGGATTGGATGCGATGTCATAAAAGTCGAGCTTGTAGTGTTCCGCAAGAGCGCTTTCGTAGAGTTGCCTCGTAAGCAGCCCCTGATCTATCAGGAGATTCAAGAGGGACACTTTGAGCTCCTTCGCCTGTGCACCCATCTTGGTAAGCTCTTCCTCCGAGAGGTAGTTCTGCTCCAGAAGGATTTTGCCGATGTCTGTGTCACTTAGGGGCATTGATTAATAGAGGTAATCCTTGATAGGAAAAAGAAAAAAGTGAAAAAAGGGCAAAAAAGGAAAAACACGTGCGTCTAATCCTTTTTTTCCCTTTTTTCTTTTTTTTCTTATTGGGGCCTTCAATAGCATCAGAGTAGTCATATCATATTTAGAGAACAGACTTAACGTATTTAACAATTTCCACAATGGGGGTATTGGACTTTACGAAGTATCCCTTCGCACCGAGAGTCTTAGCTCTTTCCTGATCTTCGTCCTGCCCAAGGTTAGAGAGGACGATCACCGGAATGTTTATTTTTTGTTTCTTTAGTTCCTCCAGGAACGCAAACCCATCCATCTTCGGCATAATGAGATCAAGGAGGATTGCTTTAGGTTTGAGTTCTTTAACTTTCTCTAATGCCTCGGCGCCATCTTGCACAATGTGCGTCTCGTATCCCTCGTGTGCAAACTTGAGCTCCAGCGCATGCGCCAGCGGCCGCTCGTCTTCCGCAATCAGAAGGCATTTCTTGTTTCCGGTTGGCTTCTCCTTTGGGATTTCCTCCACGGGAACCTCTTTATCAGAAGCCTTTTTCTCAGATTCCTTTACCACTTCCTTCGCCTCATTTAGCTTGCTTTCCTCCTCAGACTGAGCCGGTTTTGAATTTTGGTTTTTTGGCATAATGAACCCAAAATAATCCACTCATTATAGCAGATAACTTGCATTGAGACAATGCTGAGAAGCAGGTACACTGACCTACGTTCTTAGCCATCCTTCAACTTCCTCAGGATAAATGAAAAAACGTGCCCTCATCTCTGTCTCCGACAAATCAGGTGTCAGCGAATTTGCCCGTGCCCTTATAGATTTGGGGTACGAAATCCTCTCGACCGGAGGAACGCAGAAAGCGCTTAAAGAAGCCAATATTGACGTTATCCCAGTGGAGGAAGTGACGAAGTTTCCGGAGTGTTTTTCCGGGAGGGTGAAAACGCTCCATCCACTGATCTTCGGAGGACTCCTCTTTAAGAGGGGGGACAAAGAGCATGAAAAGCAAGCCGAGAAACTTGGTATTCAGCCAATAGATATTGTAGCTGTCAACCTCTACCCATTCGAGGAAGCTGCTAAGAACAAAAAAAATGGAAGGGAGGAGCTGGTAGAGCAGATCGATATCGGGGGACCGAGCTTGCTGCGGGCTGCCGCGAAAAATGCAGACCAAGTCACCGTAATTTGTGACCCGTCTGACTATGATCGTGTGATTGAAGAGCTCAAAAAGAACGGAGTGACATCGACTGAACTGCGCACTGAGCTCGCAACGAAAGTTTTTCTGCGCACCGCAGCGTATGACACATGTATTGCACAGAAACTTTCCGGCGGATTCCATAATGGGATGTTGCTGACGAACAAAATGGACATGCGTTATGGAGAAAACCCGCATCAGTGGGGAGCGTTTTACGAATTTTACGGTCAGCCGCCAGGGTGGACTGTGCTGCAGGAAGAAAAACAGATGAGTTACTTAAATATTCTGGATGCCGATGGCGCGTGGAACTTGGTGTGTGAGTTCGAAGAACCAACTTCCGCGTGCATCAAGCACGCAAATCCATCAGGAGTCGCGTGTCACGATGATATTACCGAAGCGTTCCAGAGAAGTTACGACGCAGACAGGCTTTCTGCATTCGGTGTGATCATCGCGCTTAATAGGCCATGCACAAAAGAGATTATCGAAAAGATTGTTGAACAGAAAATCTTTGTGGAGATCATTATTGCTCCAAGTTACGAGCCGGAAGCGATAGAGGCACTTAAGAAGCGCCCCAAGATCCGTGTAATTGAACATCATTGTCCGGAAGAAACCGACATCCCCAGCTTCCGCTCCATGCTCGGCGGCATGCTCGTCCAGAATCTGGATAAGAGAGTCGTCACAGAAGATGACTTAACGGTTGCCACAAAAGTTAAGCCTACAAAAGAACAAATCGTAGATCTGCTCTTCTGCTGGAAGGTCGTCAAGCACGCTAAGAGTAACGCGATTGTATTCTCCAAAGATCTTACAACCGTTGGCATCGGCTGCGGACAAACGAGCCGCGTGGATTCAACAATTATCGCAGCACGCAGAGCAGGGGACCGCGCGAAAGGTGCAGTCATGGCAAGTGATGCGTTCTTCCCATTTCCGGACTCCGTGGAAGAAGCCGCGAAGAATGGGATTGCCGCAATCATTCAACCCGGCGGATCAATAAGAGATGAAGAAGTGATTGCGAAGGCGAATGAGCTTGGGATTGTGATGGTTCTCACAGGTGTCCGCGGCTTCAGACACTGAGACTAGTGTCATGGTGAGCTCGGCGAACCATGATACCTTGATGAAATGTCTTGCGAAAACAGGTATATTCACCCGCTATGTTCACATTCGACTACTACGTCTATATTGTCCGATGTAAAGACGGTAGTTACTACACAGGCATCACAAATAATGTCGGCCTTAGAATAAATGAACATAACAAAGGCATTCATCCAAAGTCTTACACCTATTCACGCAGACCTGTCAGATTTGTCTATTCGTCCCACTTTAACGATGTGTGGGAAGCAATATCATGGGAGAAACAAATCAAACGTTGGAGTAGAAAGAAGAAAGAGGCGCTGATTTATGAAGAATATGAGAAATTAGAAAGTTTGTCTTGGAATCAATATTGCAAGAGAATCGATGTCATGGTTCGCCGAGCTCACCATGACATCTCTCGTCTTCTTTCGTTAAACCCAAGCTGTCATTCTGAGCTCGGCTAGTGTCATTCTGAGCTCGGCGAAGGATGACACACTATTTAAAGCTTTCTCCTCCCCGCCACCGCCTCTCTCAGTGTCACCTGATCCGCAAATTCAATATCCGCACCCATGGGGAGCCCATGTGCCAGCCGCGTAATTGCTTCGACTTTATCTTTTAGCTGATCGTGAATGTAACTAGCCGTTGCTTCTCCTTCCACATCCGGATTGGTTGCAACGATTACTTCTTTTATATCCCCTGCTTGTCCCGAGCCCTGTCGAGGGGACTGACAACGATCGATGAGTTCCTTAAGTTTCAGCTGCTCCGGCCCCATCCCATCAATGGGGGAGAGGACGCCATGGAGCACATGATACAAACCTTTGTAAGAAGTTTTTTCGAACGCGACCACATCCAAAGGATTCTCGACAACTAAAATGGTGGTGTGATCACGCGTAGAGTCAGAACAAATCGAACACTCCTCCTGAAGTGAAACCATCTGGCACTGCTTGCAGTACTTGAGTTCTATTTTAAGTTCATTGAGCGACTTCCCAAGTGCCTCCGGCGACGCTTTGGAGCTCCTGAGCAAATGGAACGTGAGCCGTTCAGCTGATTTGGGGCCAATGCCCGGGAGCTTGGAGAATTCTTCGATGACGCGGGTGATCTGAGGTGGGAGAAGGGACATGGGTGCATAGGATAGCAGATTTTTCGTCAGCAGCAGCTCTGCCGCGTCGCTGCTACATTGCAAATAATATTGTACAAAACAGCAATCATGCGTATGGTCTGCTTTCCATGGAACAAACGAAGCCTCCTCTGCCGGAAAACCACGGCGAATATGATGCACATCTACTCTATGCAAGTGGACATGGCCCAAGTTTTGAAGTTTTAGAATTACAAATTCGTGAGCAGCTAAAGGGATATCGTAACCCCTGGATTGTCCCCTGGCACATGCGCCCAAAATTTTCAGACTCACCATACAGCATCGATGATTTTGTAGAAGATGTGCGCGTAAAACTTCAAGCAGCGATCAAAGAACGTCTCAGCACAGATACCTCCACATCATTAGAAGTAAACGAAGCAGAGAGAGCCACTACACTTCTACAATACATTTCACATACGATTGTCCAGCATGCTTGCGCATTACATACAGAAAAAATCACTCCAGAACAGATGATGACCCTTATTCGCCGTGAACTGAAAAGGGTTTTCCCGAAACAATCCGGCTGCTACATCACAGAAACTCCTGCCCATCCCTTCTGGCACCGTTATCGCGGAGAGAATGTAACAGAATCAAATAGGGGCATCATACGATATGTCACCGATAAGAAACCGAGTGTCCCAGATAAAAAGCTTGCGCTGTGGCTTGCTGGGCCCAATCCAAATCTCACTGGCCCTGATGGTCGCATCGCAGACATTTTGCGCGAATCACACCCCTTCCTCGTTGAATGTAATGACAACATGATTGTCCGGTACGCATCAGATTTACGCAGAAGACTCCTCAATTACACCAAAGAACATCCTGATTTTGATCATGAAGACAGGCTCTGGTGTGCGAATCAGATTGCAGACGAATGGTTTAATATTATCCCCCCAAGAGCACAGGCCCAGATAGGGGCGTATGTAGATGATTGGGAATTGCCCATTCCCGAGGTGCTTGCAAAGCATTTCACACCAGAAGTAATGGCATCAAGAGAAGCCTTTGATGATAAACGCTTCGTCCTCGAACAAACAACCATCCAGACCTCACTTGAAACTGGCGGGGATATGGAAAAAGCTATAGATGACCTTGCCCGGATCTTTGGCGTCTGGCAGGAAGCACTCATGAAATTTCGTTTGTGTCTTTCAGACTACCCAACATTAGGTCTTGCCTTCCTTGCATCCAACGCTGTTACTGATGACCGTGATGCGTTTATGCGTAACATCTAATGTCAATACTCCTCTCCTTTCTTCACCTTCCTCTCCTGCTCCCGCTCTTTGATCTTCTGCCTTTTGTCATGGCGCTTCTTTCCTTTGCCAAGACCCAGAAGAACTTTGATGTACTTGCCTGCGCGCACTTCGAGCGGAATCAATGCAACTCCTTTTTCATTTAAGGCCGATTGCAATCTCTGCATGTCCTTTTTTTTGAGTAGCAGCTTCCTATCCTGCCCGGGATCATAGCTTTCCAGACCGGAAGCATAAGAGTAGGGAGAGATCTTCATGCTCTTGAGTACCGCCTTGTCACCCAGAAAAGAAACGTACGCACCTGCAAGATTCACATGCCTTGCCCTGCAAGACTTCACCTCTTGGCCTGTGAGCATAATGCCGGCTTCGACCGTATCAAGAATCTCATAATCGTACCGGGCACGGCGGTTTTGAGCTACTACCTGCATAGCGCTGAGAATAGTACATGAGATGATGCTGATTCACTTCTAAGGAGGTTATCTATTTCGTCAAACGTCACACGTCTAACGTCACAACGTTAGACTTTCGACCTTGGACGTTTGACGAATCTCCCAGCCAACGTTGTACAATTATACTCAGAAACCGCTTTTAGAGCTTACGGATCAAGTGAAAAACAGTCAAAATAAGTGAAAACTACCCATATAGTTTGGAAACACGAAAAAGAAAGAATTCCATATCTCTTACACCTCGCAATAGAGCTCGAAATCCTTTGATCTTTGCATTAAAGCTCTCTGCTG
>JBDRFD010000031.1:0-6204 GCA_043819035.1 Patescibacteria group bacterium
TCAATGGCTGGATGGTTGGATGGCTCTAAAGAGGCGGCAAGTCTGTTATTCGCTTGCCACGGTCATTCGTGAATGACGTGGCTTGCGAACCATCCAACCATCCAACCATCCAATCATTTGTTCTAATGGCTACCCCCAAGAAACCAGCAAAGGCTCGCAAGAAGAAGATCAAGCGCACTGTGCCCAAAGCACGTGTGTGCATTTATGCGGGGGAGAACAATACGATCATTACCTTCACGGATCCGGAAGGGAACAAGCTGGGTGGATCGAGCTGCGGAGGTGCGGGATTCCGCGGGACACGCAAATCGACGCCCTATGCAGCCAAAGTTGCCGCAGAGAAGGCAGTGGAAGCAGTGCAAGGTTTTGGGATTGAGTCGGTTCAAGTCGAAATCAAAGGTCTTGGACCCGGTCGCGAGCAGGCCATTCGCGGCATTCAGGGTACAGGTATCGGCCTCGATGCCATTATTGATCGCACACCTATTGCCCATGGGGGCTGCCGACCTAAGAGGCGGCGACGTGTTTAGTTTTTGTTAATTGTTAGCTGTTAACTGTCAATTGTTATGAAGTATACTGGACCAAAAGCAAAGCGCTGCAGAAGACAAGGGACTAATATCTACGGAAGCGACAAGTACGACAAGATATTGCAGCGAAAACCTCAGGGCCCTGGAAAGGGACCACGTGTGCGCATGGGAAGAAAGTCTGAATACGCGCAGCAGCTTGGAGAGAAGCAGAAGGTGCGCGATATGTATGGCCTCTCTGAACGCCAGTTCTTCAATCTATACAAAGAAGCTGCCGGTTCCAGGGAGCAGACGGGAGATGCGTTCAAACAAGCACTGGAGCGCCGTCTCGACAATGCGATTTATCGTGCGGGTTTTGCGCTTACACGCTTACAAGCACGGCAATTCACAAGCCACGGTCATTTTATGATCAACGGCCGACGTGTCACCGTTCCCTCCTACCGTCTGCGGGAAGGTGACACTATCGAAGTTCGGGATCGCTCCAAGAACTCTCCTGTCTTTGGCCCCATCGTGGAAGCACATGATAAGTACATGCCTCCCGGATGGATGAAAGTGGATAGCGGTTCCATGAAGATCGAAATCGTTTCCTTGCCCGATCCTCAGTCTGCAGAACAGGCTGTGGATATGAGGCAGGTGATTGAGTTCTATTCCAGAAAATAGCATGTTGAATCTATTATCTATAACGAAGGCTTTAAAATTCAGAATTCAGAATTTCGAGTATAACCAGAAAGTTGGAGCTGGTAATTTTGAATTCTGAATTCTGCATTTCTGAATTGCCCTTCACACTTTCGGTGAAGTAGTAGTCTTCACCATTCTCCCTTCCCCTTCCCATCATGCATATCATTCAGGAAGAAATCGGTCCCCCGGTGTTCAGCGCTACCCCGTCAAAAAAAGGGGACGATACACATTCTGTATTTATTATCGCACCGCTTCCTTCCGGGTATGGAGTCACGTTGGGGAATGCCCTGCGCCGTTCGCTCCTCTCCAGCCTACCGGGCACCACTGTGACTTCTGTGCGTATTAAAGGGGTTCATCATGAGTACACGACCCTCAAGGGAGTGCACGAGTCTGTGGTCGACATTTGTTTGAATCTCAAACAATTGAAGCTGCGCAAATTCAACAAAGATCCAGAAATAGTTACTCTTGAGGCGAAAGGACCAAAGACGATTAAGGCAAAAGACCTCAAGGTATCTTCTGATATTGAAATTCTTGATCCGGATCTGGTTATTATGACCCTGGAGAAAGGTGGTGAGATAGACATGGATATCACAGTCGAGAAAGGTGTGGGTTATGCGCCGGCTGCGGAGCGTAACAAGAAACAGAATGAGCCGGGTTTGATTCACATTGATGCTGTTTTTAGTCCTGTAGAGAAAGTTCGTTTCGATGTGGAGTCCGCGCGCGTCGGGCAGCGAACGAACCTGGATAAACTTATTGTGGATGTTAAAACGAACGGATCATTGACGGCGGAAGAGGCGGTGCAATTCGCATCACAACTTCTAAAGAGCTATTTTGAGTACTTCTCGAGCGCCGATAAGATTGTTGAGAGTGAGTTTGTTGCCGACTTCTCGCGTTCTGGAATACAAGGGATGTCAGACGACGAAGCAATGCCAATCAAGGAAAGCTACACACCGATTGAAATCCTCAATTTCTCTCCGCGCACACTCAATGCCCTTATCAATGCTGGAGTGGGAAGCATAGAACAGCTTACCAAGTGCACCGAAGCATCCTTGAGTAATTTCCGCGGATTTGGTGCAAAAGCGCTGGATGAAGTGCGAAAGACACTCGCAGAGCGGGGGGGGCTGTCACTTTCTGATGATTCTATAGATGCATAATTATTTACACTGTCTATTGGCAATTAAATCAAATACCCGCTTGTCGGACGTGCAGGTCAAACGTCAAACGTCAAACGTCAAACGTTCAAAGATAAGTGATGTTCGGCTTGTGACGTTCGACAAAATGCAATAGCTTTGTTGACCCCTTTATTGATGCGCCATCAAATGTCCAAACAACGGCTCAAGCAAAAACCGGCTCACGCCCGGATGCTCAAACGCAATCTGGTGACCTCGCTTCTCTTGTATGAATCCGTGCGGACTACCAAGAGGCGTGCGAAAGCCATTCAGCCCACCATTGATCGGCTCATTACGGTTGCCAAAACGCGCCCTCCTCATATTGCGATCCGGTTCATCAATAGCACCGTGACCGACAAGAATGCGAGTCGCAAAGTGATGGAAGTGTACAGGGAGCGTTACAGTGGTCGTACCTCCGGTCTTACACGCATGGTTCCCGTGGGCGAACGCAAAGGGGATGGGGCGGAGTTGGTAGATCTGAGTTTGGTGGAAGGAGTTGGGAGTTCTGGGGATCGGAATCCGGAATCCGGAATCCGGAAACCGAGAGAGTCCAATGTTCGAATTCCGAATTCCGAATTCCGTACTAAGAAAGAATCTAAGCCAAATAAAACATTATGAAAACTTCAACAGTTCTCCCACCGGCTCCAAAATGGCTGCTGATTGATGCAGATGGGCAGTCGCTCGGGCGATTGTCGGCGCAGGTTGCTATGCTTCTTCGCGGAAAACACCGACCCGGATTTTCTCCTCATCAGCTTTGTGGTGATCAAGTGATTGTCATTAATGCAGCGAAGCTTAGTTTTCACCCAACAAAGCTCCATCGCAAGGTGTACAACAGGCATACGGGATTTCAAGGGAACCTCAAGACGATGTCATTCAAGGAATTGATGGAAAAAGATCCAAGCCAAGTTATAGAGAAGGCGGTAAAAGGTATGTTGCCACCCAACCGATTGCGTATACAAATGCTCAAGAGACTTCGCGTTTACGTTGACGATAAACATGATCATGAAGCACAAAACCCCGTTCCCTTTCCGTTATAATGATTTATCTTTCTCCAAATATAATCAATTTAAAGCATGTTAGCTTATTAGCATTAGCTAATTAGCTAACTGCTAATAGCTAATTGCTTCTAAGTTCCCAAATCATTTCCAAATAATCCCATCATGTCCTCTACATCCACAAAACGGCAATATCACTACAGCGCAGGCAAGCGCAAGACTGCCATTGCACGTGTGAAGCTTTTTGAGGGTGGATCGGGAGACGTTAAAATTAACGGGAAAAACATGAAGGAATGTATGAAGGGTGTAGCACGAGAAAATGCGTTGGCACCGCTCACAATGACCGATAACGCAAAAGTCTTTGATATTGAAATCACGGTGCAGGGAGGAGGAAAGTCATCTCAGTCCGATGCCATCCGACACGGTATCAGCCGCGCACTTGTTCTGTATAATCCGGAGTTGCGCTCGGTGCTAAAAAAAGAAGGTTTTCTACGTCGTGATGCGCGTATAAAGGAAAGGAAGAAGCCGGGACTCAAGAGAGCGAGGAGAGCGCCACAGTGGGCGAAAAGATAATATCTAGGTGATTAGGTGATAGGTGTTAGGTTTGGGGTAAAGGTTAAGGACGCTCTGATTAACTAAGTCTGCTTTACATCCAACAGTCGCGATTCGGCTAATGGTGGCAAAGTAACTATTGATATAGATGGTTAATCAGAGCGTCCTTAATAGGGAGTAAAGGTTTTTACCTATTCCCTGATGGCCTCTTCCCCAAACCTAATCACCTAAAACCTAACACCTAAAATCAAGTGACGACCATCTTCATATAATAAAGACTCGTCCCATCTTCCGTATCCAAAATAAACTTCGCATCCAACGTGGAAAGCTCCGTAATCGTCTGGCACATCTTCAGAAGCATAGTGGCAGGCAGGCTGATGCCGGATTCCAGGCAGGTGGCGCACAAGCCTGCTGCATCCTGTGAGCGCAAATACGGATCTCCTTTTTCTCCAATGATACTGCACAGAGATTCCTGCACTTTCAGGATATAGCGTTCGATGTACATCTCCAGTTCTTCCACGGGCAGGTCATGCACCTCGGGGAGTGCCTCGAGTATGTCGAGGTCGCTGTGAATGGCGTGCGCGATGCAGGCTTCGATGGACATGATTGTGTTTGTGTTAGTTCATCATTGTAGCACAAACAGTGTTGGGAGACAATCTTTCGTTTGACGGAAGAAACCAAGGAAACCAAAGAAACCGAGGGATACTGTTCATATTTGGATTCTTTGGTTTCCTCGGATTCTTTGGTTTCATATACTATGATTGATGATGATCTCCGCAAAAATCCAGACCTCAGCGCTATTTATTTTCTTGGGGCTCTTTACCTTCCTTATATATGTCCCAAGTCTTGGTAATGATTTCGTGAACTTTGATGACTATGCACTGGTGCGTGATCATCCGATTGTCACTGAGCATTCATTCAACTCAATCAAGAAAGCATTTACTTCGTTCGATCCGGAGCTATACATTCCGCTCACGTTTCTCTCCTATAAAGTCGATAACATTTTCTGTGGGACCGAACCCTTCTGTTATCACGTCACAAGTCTCGTTTTGCACGTCGCAAATGCACTACTCGTATTTTGGATTTTCCTATTGCTGCTGCGGAAAAAGTGGATTGCTTTCCTTTGTGCATTTCTCTTTGCCATACATCCTATTAATACGGAAGCAGTGGTGTGGGCGAGTGCTCGCAAGGATGTCCTCTCGGCATTCTTTTTTCTTACGTCACTTATCAGTTACCTCCTGGCACATGAGAAAAATTCCAACCGCGCGCTGTTCATTGCCAGCATTATTTTATTTGCGTTTGCATTGATGGCGAAAGTGTCTGTCATCGTTCTTCCTTTCATTCTGATTCTGTTCGATTGGCACGAGGAAGGATCGGTAAAAATCAAACGTGTTACAGAAAAGTGGCCCTACTTTGCGTTGGCGTTGATCTTTGGTGTCATCGCGCTTATGGGCAAGGAACACATATTAGAAGCGCTTCCCGTGACTTCCGTACTCCTTTTTATTCCCAAGAGTATCGTCTTCTCCCTGCAGCAATTTATCCTGCCTCTTAATCTCTCGGCGTTTTACCATTACACAGGTGCTGTCACACTTGCTTCACCATTCTTTTTTGTTCCATGTATTCTCCTTCTTTTCATAATCAGCGGGATCGCCATTTCTCTTATATGGACCAGGAAAGTGGCTTTGGCAAGCTTCTTTTACGTCATCCTCCTCCTTCCGAACTTCGCGACTTTTTCCAAAAAAGGAGAGTTATTCTACTTTTCGGATCGTTATATCTATATCGCACAACTCGGGTTGCTCCTATTACTTGGATGGTGGCTTCTTGGTTTGCGTAAGAGTTCCGTACAAATGTGTGCGGCTGCGCTTATTCTGGTCATTGGCTTCAGCTTTTCATTTCTCACGGTCAATCAGAGCTTTGCATGGCGCGATACACGAACGATATATGAACATGCGGTAAAAGTCCGTCCGGATATCTTTATATCTCAGCATAATTTGGGTTGGGTTTATTTGGGGGAAGGCCGCATTGATGAGGCGATTATTCATCTCAAAAAGGCGATCGAAATCGACCCCGCTCGCCCCAAACCGCATGGTAATTTGAGCGAAGCCTACGGCAGGAAGGGGATGTACGAAGAGGGGCTAAAAGAAGCACTCAAGTCGTTGGAATTGGATCCCGAAAAAGAGGCCGAATACAAAGATGCTGTACGGATTCTGGAAGATTTGCAAAAAAGGTGAAGATTTGGTATAATATAGACAAATAAATAACTATGCAGTTTGTCCATTCGCGGATCGCGGC
>JBDRFD010000032.1:0-9839 GCA_043819035.1 Patescibacteria group bacterium
CGCTTCACATCCATTGATACTTTGCGCGATAAATCTCCTTCCAGTTCTTCCTGCTCTACACGCGAACGAAGCCGTGCTTGTTCCTCCTCGCTCAAATCATCAGCCTTGCGGTCAGGATCGATATTGAGTTCACGAATAATCTTCCCGGAAAGTGGCTGCCCAAGCCCCCGAATCATCGTGAGCGCGATCACAATTCTCTTTTGGCCTGGGAGGACGACACCTGCGATTCTTAGCATAATTGGGGATTAGGGACTGGGAACTGGGGATTGAATGTAATGAATTCGAGAGAAGTGAGAATTAGAGGGAGTTAATTGTTAACTGTTAATTGTTAATTGTTAGCCCTGCCTTTGCTTGTGCTTGGGATTCTTGCAGACTATGCGCCGGACCATCTTCTTTTTGCCACCGCAGCGCCTTATCACCAGACGGCAGTCTTTGCAGATCGGTTTGACGGAGGCGCGAACCTTCATGCGAAAGGGAAAGTGGAAAAGAGAAAAGGGGAAAGTGAAAACTAAGTTGCTTGCTCGTTCTTGTCCTTAGGCTGTGCTTCCTCAGAAGATTCTTCCACTGGCGCCTTTTCTTCTTCTTCCAATGGGAGAGGCTGATCAGAGCGGAAGCGGTAGGTGATGCGTCCCTTCTCGAGATCGTAGGGTGTGATTTCCACCTTCACACGATCCCCAGGAAGAATGCGCACCCGGAACTTCCTCATGCGCCCGGCAAGGGTGCAATGAAGCTCGTGATCTTTCGCTTGAAGACTCAGGACTTTTACTTTGAACGTGGCATTAGGGTAGGATTCTTCCACAATGCCGATGAGTTCAATTACATCCTTTGACACTTAAGCGCAAGACAAAATTACAAGCCGGTCAATGCTACAGATGCATTTTGGCTCCAGCAAGCTAAATGTGAGGATTTTTGCCAATTGAGGTAAAAATAGATTGCAGAAAGTTAAAAATGGTGTACAAATAACGATTTTGGCTAGTTTTTTGCTCAGAAACGTAAAATGGTTGGATGGTTGGATGGTCACTAAAGTGGCACAGTCTTACCCCTCGCTTGCCACGGTCATTCGTGAATGACGTGGCTTGCGAACCATCCAACCATCCAACTATCCAATCGTTCATCTTCACGCTATCGCCTCACAGCCCTCTTCAAGAAGAAGAAGCGTATGCCTGAAGTGTGCGCAAAGTAATTTCAGTTAGAACTTTTCCACCCATATAGCTGAATCAACATAAAACGGCATAGGATCATATGCATCTGCAGTTGCGATTCGAACTCAAGTGGGCTAAAGCCCTTGTGCGACTTCATCGTTAACCCAGCCCTTAAGGGCTGGGTTAACAAATCAAATAAAATCGGGCTTTAGCCCTTTAATAGCTACAGCTTTTTAGTGAATTCAATATGACAAATTATATTGATCTGGCTATATGCTACTACAGATCCTTCCTACTCCTCCTGTAAGGCTACCAGCTGATTGTTTGTGACTTGCCTTATCTTTATGAGAAGAGCACACACTGTAGAAACATTGAAGCCTGGTTCGCCTTGAAAGAGGACTGAATTCGCACTAATTCCCTCGATTTGTCCTGCCATAACTCTGCCGGCACTATCAACACCAACACCTCCGGGGGTCGAAATGCCTGCATTCACTAGCTTGGTCATATTCCCCGCAAACTGGAGAATAGCTAGCTGCAGTCTTTTAATCACCTTTGAATCTACCCCTTTTTGTTGACCAAGCTTCTCAAATTCCAATCGAAGCGCATTAAAATCCGCCTCTTCGACGGGGTCCTCTCCTTTTTTTGGAGGCCCGAGATATGCGAGGCCTTTACTTGGATGTTTCCACAATGGAATAGGGTTGCCCGACATACTTTTTTAGTTGAGAAAATGACCCAAGCTTATCTTAATACATTTCTTAATCAAGCAATTACCTCACACCCCTCCTCCCTTACTAGTAGCGTATGTTCGAAATGTGCGCAGAGAGCAGAATCCTTGGTTGAAAGTGTCCAGCCATCTTCGCCCGTAACCACCATGTCACTTCCTGTAGAAATGATAGGCTCGACGGCAATGAGCGTATTTGCCGGCAAAATGGCACCCGTTCCTGCTTCCCCCACATTATGGATATCCGGGAATTGATGGAGAGTCTTTCCCAAACCATGACCCGTAAGTGAACGAACCGGATGGAAGCCCGCAGCTTCCGCTGTTTGCTGAACGGTTGCCGAAATGTCCCCTACCTTCACACCTTTTTTGACCAGTGCTACAACATTCTTGAGGCACTGCAGCGTTACCTTCAGTAACTTAGCTGCTTCCTCGGATATCTTCCCGACAGAAGCTGTGAAGCACGCATCGGTATAGAGCCCATCGAAGATCACTCCACAATCAACCGAGATTATGTCGCCTTCCTTGAGTGCACGACCCGAGGGAATACCATGCACACATTCCTCGTTGATTGATGTACAGAGCGTATTGGGGAAGTGCCTGTACCCTTTGAATCCCGGTTTGCCACCTTCAGAAAGAATAAACTTCTCAGCTGCATCATCAAGCTCCTTAGTCGTCATGCCTACTGCAACCATAGACTCGACTAAATTTAAACACGCCCGGAGGATCTTTCCTCCTTTGCGGAGAGATTCGATCTCCTGATCTGAGAAGATTTGGAACTGGGACATCGGTAGAATGATGGCATGAATCGCTCGCTGTTTAAACATAAACATACAAAAAGTTTATTTGTTTTTGGTTTTTAGTTGTTAGTTTCTACCCTCAACCGCTGAACCAAAACCCAAAAACTAGCAAACCAGAAACCCTACTCAAGATGTAGTGCCTCCTTCAACCTCCCATAAATCTTATCAATCGTCCCATCCCCATCCACCTCAATGAGCTTCCCTTGGCTCTTATATGCTTCGATAACAGGCATCGTCTTTTCAATAAATGTGTCCATCCTGCGCAAAATAATCGACTTGTCTGCATCATCAGCCCTCCCCTCCTCTTCGGCTCGTCCGAGGATTCTTTGAACCGCTTCCTCTTTATCTAACTTGATCTCTACGCACAAAAAGTCACGCCCCACTTCTTCCATGATTTCGTTGAACGCATTCATCTGATCAGAGTCACGCGGAATACCGTCGAAGAGTATCTTTTGGTCGGCAGTACGTTCAAGCACTGCTTCCTTGGTTACACGCATGATGATCTCGAAGGGAACCAGCTTGCCTTCGTCGATGTAGGAAGCAACTTCATCACCCAAAGGAGTGCCGGATTTCTTGATTTTTCTAAGCTCTCCGCCTGCTTCGAAGATATCGAACCCAAACTCTGCAGCAAACTTTTTGGCTTGAGTGCCTTTCCCGCTCCCCTGAATTCCAAAGAAAACTAAATCCATATATGAAAGGGGTTATGGAGCCTTGCTTGCCCACCGTAGCACGGAACGAAGTGGATTGCGAAGGTGGGGATGCCGAAGAAAACTAAGTCCACAGTTGGATGAAGGGTAGCGAAATTTGAATGAAATGAAAACAAAATAAACCGCGCCCACGAAGGGGCGCTCTGGTTTATGGAATTATTTCCAATTGCATTTCATCCGGAATATTTTTATCAGACGAGCTTCTCATAATCATGCGCAAGCAATTGTGCGTTAACCTGGCGAATCAGCTCCATAACCACACCGACAATAATGATGAGCCCGGAACCGGAAATGATCAGGTCTTGTGAACTCAAATTTGAATACTTGGTGAAAACAAGCGGCATGATGGCCACAAGGCCGAGGAAACTCCCTCCCCACAAATTCAATCGGCTAGAGGTCTTCTGAAGGATTTCTGCCGTCTGCCTGCCGGGCCGAATACCGGGGATAAATCCACCACGCTTCTGAATGGTTTCGGCTATATCATCCGGACGGAAAGTGACCGAGACGTAGAAATAGGTAAACGCCATCACCAGTAAGAAGTAGATCAAAATATAGGGGATACTCGGTGCTGAAGGATTCAAGTAATTCGTGATGAACCCGACCACTGTCGCGAAGTTGGGAGCAGTGGATAGGAACTGCGCAATGATCGCCGGAAGCGTCATCAGTGAAATCGCGAAGATGATCGGTATCATTCCCGCTTGATTTAAGCGAATGGGAATCCCGCCCTGTACCCCACGCCCTGCTCCTTGGTTTGCATATGTAATAGGAATCAAGCGGTGTGCATCTGTGAATAGGACTACTGCAACGAGAGTTGCAAGCGAAACAATACAGAACAGATAAAACGCCGCCATCTTTCCTTCCCCTGCAATAAAGAGCGAGCTCAAGACCGCAGGAATCCCGGAAATGATTCCGGTGAAGATGATGAGAGAAATTCCGTTTCCGATTCCCTTCTCTGTAATTAACTCGCCCAACCACATGATGAACAATGATCCGGTGGTGACGAAGAGCATTGGAGCCAAAACTCCCGGGAAGCTTAAGTCAATCATATTGGCACCACCGCGGCTAAGGAGAATGAGGAATCCATAGCTCTGTACAAAGGCCAAAGGAACCGTGAGATATCTTGTGTAACGGTTGATCTGCTGCTGCCCCTGCACTCCTTCCTTCTGCATTGCTTCCAGTTTTGGGAAGATGACAGTGCTCAGCTGCATGATAATAGACGCATTGATATACGGAGAAAGCCCCAAAAGAACTATGGAGAAGTTATCGATCGATCCACCGGTGAGCGCAGCGAATACACCAATGAGTCCCGAGCCTCCACGTGAATCCAGATACTGCCTGAGTGCAAACGGATCGGATCCGGGGATAGTGATGTGCGCCGCAATGCGATAAACCAGGAGAACCCCCAGCGTAAAGATAATGCGTTTGCGGAGCTCTTCAGAATGCCAGAGTTGTCTTAGATAAGTGAACATTTGTTAGGAGCATTGTCGTTGGAGTGAGGCTGAAGGTCAACGAAGAATAAACGGAAAAGGGAAAGGTGTAAGGGGAAAACGAAAAATACTTTTCCCCTTTCCCCTTACACTTTTCACCTTATTATTCATTGTACAAAGGAAATGGAGCCTCCTGCCTTCTCTATCGCTTCCTTTGCAGTCTTAGAAGCAGCATTCACTGTGAGTTCCAACTTCTTTGTTACTTCTCCCCTGCCCAAAATCTTCACCGGTCTCTTTGTACGAAGAATCTTAGCTTCCCGCAGCGCTGCAATATCATAGGATCCGGCAGAGAGCATTTCGAGATCTGCCAGATTCACAACTTCGAACTCCACTCTATTGGGATTTCTGAATCCGCCGAACTTGGGCTGGCGCGTGAGCAACGGGGTTTGCCCTCCTTCAAAGCCAAACTTTCGTGAAGCACCTGCACGGGATTGTTGCCCCTTTGTGCCTTTACCGGCAGTTGTTCCGCGACCAGAACCGCTACCACGCCCTTTGCGCCTGCGCGTATGTTTGGATCCCGGTGTTGGCCGAAATTCATGAAGCATGTTACGAAGGAAACCTGCCATTCCTAAAAGGAAAGCAGCGAAGGGCACTATAGGAGGATCTTTGCACGCTCTCAAGGGATTATAAGAGAATTTTATTAGCTTGTAGCTTGTAGATACAAGTTTCCCTACAAGCTACCGGCTGCAAGCTGATATAGTAGATACATGCGACTTCGCCATCTTTACGCATTAACTCTGATCTATTTGTGGATGATGAGCCTTCAATCCGTCCACGCATCACAACCATTTGAATCCAGCTATCTAACACGTGCTGCCACCGTGGAGCTTCTATTAAGGGCAAGCCGGGAATCGATTCCTGATTTATCAGAGGAATCCGTTCATTACCCTGACGTAATAGCTGCACAGACGCAAAGCAAGTACATCCTCTATGCAACAACATTGGGGATGATCGACCCTGAACCGGAGCGTGGCCTCCTTTTCCCATATCGTTCCGTTTCGCGCGCGGAGTTCCTGAAGATGATGGCCATCGCATTCAATCTTCCTCAATTCATTCCACACACCTTCCAGGATATCGAAAATAATTCGTGGTATGCTCCCTATGCAGGGCTCGCCTCTTATTACCATATATTCGAAGACGCTATCGGCACGCATCAGCTTCAGCCTGCGATGCGTGTAACCCCGGAGGAAGCAGAAAGGGCGCTTAGGCGCTTCTTTTTGATAGAACCTGACCGCATGCCACGCAATTTCTCATTTACTGCTGAAGAAGAAAGACCCACCGGGATTCGCGCAACACCACAGCTTGTGAAGAATGCGATAATCAAGCTCTTCCAGAGAGATAACGTGGTGAGTCCGGATACAACGCGACAGGAGGTTATTGCTCTGGTGAATGAAAAACGTGCGGAAGAAAAGCTACCGTCACTCACAGAAAATATCCTGCTGCGTATCTCTGCACAAAAACACGCGAAGGACATGTACCAGCGCGGATACTTCAGCCACATCACTCCGGAGGGAGACGACTATGTGGACCGCATTCGTGAAACAAACTATTTGGATGTCGATCAATCCAAATGCGGATGCAAAACTGTCTTCAATTTACGTTCGCTCATCGAGACAAACCGCAAAGAAACAACGCCAAGCTCCATGACCTCGCAGACAAAAGTGTGCGGCTGCCGCCCGCGCTTTTCCGTGGGAGAGAACATCGCCAAGGGGCAGCTTACCTCCAAACAAGTCATGGAGGACTGGATGAACTCCCCGCCGCACCGCGCCAATATCCTCCATCCTCAATTCGAAGAAATCGGCATCGGTCTCTTCGGGGACATCTGGGTGCAGAATTTCGGGCGGATGAAAATCGAATAATGCGCTGTAGCGACATGGCGCGCCATGTCGCTACAGCGCCGCCAACGTCCGCCCAAATTCCGCCGCCGCCGGCGGTCCATTCGCCGTAACAATCATTCCGTCAACCGTAATATTGTCACCTGTGTACTGTGCGCCATATTGCTCAATGACCCTTTTTTGTTCTCCTCCGCTATCCCAGACAGTTGCCTTCTTCCCATCCAATACTTTTGCTTTTGCAAGAATGATCGGAGCAATACAGATGGCACCCAAAGGCTTCTGCAAACGAACTGCTTCATGAGCAATCCGAAGTGCTTCGGGGTCATCAAAGAACTGAATGGTTCCGGGGCCTCCGATGAAACCAATGCAATCGTAATCTTTAACCTTCACGTCCTTGAGTGCAATGGTTGCCTTCTCTGAACCTCCAAGCTTTCCGGAGCACGAGCCCACTTCACTGCTCCCGATGACAATCTCAAACCCTGCAGCGACCAGACCATCCCGTGTTCCACCGAGTTCCATGTCCTGATAACCTTGCTGTGCGATGATGATGAGTGCTTGTTTCATAGTGTGATTAGTATAACAAACCTCCCATTGATGAGATATCGAGAGATCTTTTTAATAAACATATATTTGAACAAATGTTTAAATGTTTTTCATGAAATGTGTCGCCTACCTTTTATACCTTTCGTGCGAAAGGTCTGCTTATAAGTATTCGAGTACTTGTACTGAGCAGATCGAAGTATTCGTACGAATAGTCCATCCATCTCTCTCTTTTAAAAAACCGACGACTCCCGTGGGGAGCCGCCGGGGGTGTGCAACCCATTACACAGAAACACGAAACACTAAGCCCAAACGACGATCCAGCTGCCTGCCGGGATCTCATCGGTGAGCTTACAAACTATCAGCTCCTCACCTTGAACGTAGCAGACATTACCCTCACAATCGCCGCCGAGAGCATAGAAACGCACATCCGGCTTCCATGCATACGTCGGAAAAGCACTTTCAGCCTTCAAATAGCCCAGCAGATCATAATAAGACCCGCTATCCCACGAATCTCCTTTTGCAATCAAACTCCGTGCTACGTTTCCGGAGACATTGCAGCCCACGACCATGTACGACAAGACTTTCGACCTCATCACCGTCATGTGACCAAGATGCATTTTTATGTCACCGAAGTCTGCAGGCATCCTTAGGCGTCCGGGAGGACTTTTGTCCCCCTCAACGTCTACTGAAATCGGGTGATGACACCTTTTTTCGGGGCACTTAAGTGGGAAAGGCCTCAGGGATGCCAACGCACGACCGGCAGTAGCGCAAAACTGTTTGCCTTGCCTGATACTCACGAACACTTTCTCTGGCTCGCCGCCTGCAGCAGCTATGCTCTCAGCCAGATTTTTCAGCGTCTCGTGGGACGTACCACCACCCGTTACCGTTGGACAGTTCATACTTGACATCAGATCCTCTCCTTCTGGACATACCTGCACACCAAAATCGGTATGAGGCTTATCCTCGAAAGAAATGTGAAGTGAAAGAACGGGTTGCACTACATTCTTCTTACTCCTGCAATACTCGGAAATCAATCTGAATCGATTGGATTCTCAATTTTTTTATCACAAAAAACCGACGACCCCCGAAGGAGTCGCCGGCAGTGGCAGTGCAATCCCAACAAAGCCCTATTTTGACTCCCGCCAAACGAGAATCAGATCGTTCGCCCACGCATCCATTCCATTCGGAAACTGTCCAAGTTTGCCATCCTTGAGGCAAGGGACGTAAACGCAGCGCGATCTCAAAACGGTTGCCGGAGCAAACAGATGCTGCCCACTTGGCAAGGCGATCCGGGTTTCAGACAGAGCATCGGCCACATCAACGGTGACCTGAGGTGTTGCCAGGAAAGCGCCCAAATCAAGAAGGGAAGCCGGTTTCCATTCCCCCTCAAGGCGTTTCACCTCCCTGCCAACATCATCCTTTGTCATGCGGAAAGGGTACGTTACCCGACAGAGAGAGAAATCCTTGCGACCAACATTAAGACCTTCCTCCAAGTAAACTCCATTCAGGTAAAAATCTCCATCTGGCGGAAGGCTGCGCAGAAGGTCTTCTGCACCATCTTCACAGACCCCTTCAAGAACTTCTGACAAAAGCTCAAGAGACGGGAACTCCTCCATCGCATTACCTACATGCTCCCAAAACGCAGGATCTACAGGACCCTCTTCTTCATCCTTCTGCAGCCGCTGGCGACATCTGTCCGGATCACCCCCGGCATCTGCCACCATTTGATCGAATGCCCTTACAAAATCGAGTGCTTCACTAAGAGCATCGGCCAAGTCACTGTTGCATCTTGGATGTCTCCTAGTCATTTACTCCTCTCCTTTCTGAGCCTACCCTAACGCCTCTCTTGGGCGCAGAGCCTACCCATAAAAGCGAAAGAAATGTGAAAGAACGGGATTGCACTTACTCCCGTAATACTCCTGCGAAACTTGTAGATCAATCGATTTTAGGGCTTCTTCACTCTCACCATCACCCTAATATCATCCACTGTGCCGGCAGTGCAGTGAAACTTGCAATTCAAATCTAAATTTTGAGCCCAAGCTAATGCAATATTGTGTTGCTGTTTTGTTAAATGCCCTTCATCAAGCAAAGCTTTCAGGTCTCTAATAAAATAGCTTTGATATTCTCGTAGCCTCAAACATATAGTAGTCAAATCATGCCTAAAATGTTCACAAAGAAGATTTGCAGCTCTAAATCGCGATTCTTTACAATCAGGATGTGGATTTCCCAATATGCATTCATCTACTCCCAACTGCGCCTTAACACTAATCCTCCTCTCAACTTTAGGGCATTTGCGTTTACGCGGAACATCATGAATGATCTCCATTTTATGCAAATCAACAGATTTCTGCTTTGACATAGGAAGAACATCCTGCCAGCTGACAGGTTTCTCGTCTACTTTATTACATTCTCAACGCACCCACGAAATGGTGCTTCTGAATATGTGTTGTTAATTGTTAACTGTTAACAGAACTGTCCAAAGAAACTTTAGAACAAACTTGGTTGCGGACCAGCTCTGATGCGCAGCCGATTGAGTGTATTTGGCCTCAATGAGGCTAATTCGACGAATTGAACTCTATGGAGAATGACGGTGGCAATCATTCGTGT
>JBDRFD010000033.1:0-16362 GCA_043819035.1 Patescibacteria group bacterium
TGGTGGAAGGCGGACCTCTCGGATGAAACACTCAAGTATCTCGAAATGATTTTGACCGCTGTCGCCGATCACGGACCCGCAGTTGCAGGAGCGCACAATGCAATCGTGGCTGCGAGCGCTGCCAAAGATACAATGAGTGCACTGTGCAGTGGACTTCTGACAATCGGTCCACGCTTTGGCGGAGCGGTGGACGCTGCAGCGCAGATATTTACAGACGCTCACAAACGTGGAATCTCTCCGCAAGAGTTTGTGGATGAAATGAAAGACAAAGGTGATCTCATCCCCGGCATCGGTCACAAGATCAAGAGCATTCACAATCCAGATGCACGCGTGAAGACACTTCTGGAGTACGCACAGAAAAATTTCAAAGAACTTCCTGTCACAAACTTCGCGTTAGACGTTGAGAAAATTACCACTGCAAAGCGTTCCAACCTCATCTTGAATGTGGATGGACTCATTGGTGTCACACTCGTCGACATCCTTCTTCCACAACTTGGGGAGGATGTCCGTAAAAGCTTCTTCGAAGTTGGATACTTAAACGGAATCTTCGCGCTGGGAAGATCCATTGGAATCCTCGGCCACATCTTCGATCAAAAGCGTCTCAACGCTCCTCTGTACAGGCATCCGCAGGAAGATATTTTGTATGGGGAGGGGGCGTTGGGATAAAGCTGCGTGATATTGTGCACATTAAAAAATTTGCTTGATGAAAGCGCGCATGTACAATCCCGGACTTTGCCCCAAAAGCATTATGTTCAAAGCGGCATGCTACACATAACTACCAATACGCAAAATGGAGTTCCATGGTGCACGTGGAAAGGAATTCCGGAGATCTTGATTGATAATTTGGTTGCGACACGCAATTTGTACAATGGAAAGATCCACGCATTTTGTATTCTTCCAAGCCATATGCATATTCTCCTTAGCCCGGGAGAGAAAGGAATAAGTGCGTTTATGCAATCGTTTAAAAGCAACAGTTCAAAAGACGTGAGATCAACGTTACCCCCAACGCAGCAGCGACGCCGCGTCGCTGCTGCGTTGAATGACATTCACTGGCAAAAAGGCTTCTACGACGAAATCATCGAAGACAACCGCCAACGTGATAATGCTTACGATTACATCGTTTACAACCCCATCCGTCACAGTCTTGTTGAAAATATCAATGACTGGCCATGGTCATCCATCCATTTTCCTCACATGCTTGATCCGATGGAAATATAAATAAAACAGCATTCATTGTGCTCAAATCATAGCGTAAGACGCCTTCCTTTACGTAAAAATTATGTAGCTTGAACTTCCTCTTTTTTGTGTTGATAGAGGGAAAATACACACTAAAGCTCTAAGTTTGCGAGCAATTTATTTGTACAAACTTTAGTGATGCCATACTTGCACCCACTGCCTAGTGACATTGAGGAACTACTCGCTGATACTGGCCGTCCCATTCCCCTTATGGAACACCCTTCCTCCTCACACGAGGACTTACGTATGCAGGAAATTAAACGCAAAATCGACTTTGTGCGAGGCAAGATCGCACATATGTATCGCTACCTTCGCAGAATCGAACGGCCTCATCGCAAAGAAGCACGTGAAGCTCTGCGCAAGGCATTCGAAGCTGGATACGCTTACGGGGAACTCAAACAGATGCCCATCGAACCTCCGTTTTTGGGACTGGATGGGAAGTTTGTTCTCGGAAAGGAACTGAAAGAACACATCCTCGCAACGCGCGAAGTGTACGCGGAGATTTCGCAACTGCGTGAGCTCACGGGGGACCTGCTGAGCGAAGAAGCAGAGTACCTCCTGACACCACTTACCAATCGACAGCAAGATCAGGAATCGGGAGCTAGCGCAACGAACATCGCAGCGTGAGTAACGAGTATCCGCGACTTTGATTGCGAGCGGTTTCAGCCTCCAAATGCGAAGCGTGGCAAAAATGCGGAGGGGTGTGTGGCTTGCCGACCGGAGCCAGGAGATGTTTGTCTGTGGAGTCCACCTCCGCTCGCTAACGCGAGGCTACGGTGGACAACCTCCTACGGAGGTTGGAGGGGGTCATTTTTGCAGCGGAGCATTTGGATAGGCTGATCCGTGAGCAATCACGGAGCGGAACTTTTCTTTGGTTCTTTCTTTTGGTTACAAAAGAAAGAATGAAGAAAAACAATAGGATTATTCCAGAAAACATAGACAACTACTGCGCACCACCCCTGTTCTCCGTTATACTCCCCCCATGTTCTTCCTATTTAAGCGCGGCCTCAGTTTCGGCCGCCAGCCACCCCCCATGGTCCACCTCAGTGGCGGACTGCTCTTAAATGGAATTCTCTGCATTATCTTCGGCCTTGCAATTTTGGCAGCGCCTGACCTTCTGGCATTCATTGTCGCAATCTTTTTGATTGTGATCGGCTTGTCGCTTTTGGGTGCCTGGTGGAAGGTGAAGCAGACGAGTAAGCAGTGGAAGTAGCATCCGTTAAGTACCTCATACAAACCGTAAACTAAAATTGGTTCACGGAAGTTTTTTAGATCCCTAGAATGCCGGCTCCGCTCTGATCTGAAAGTAAAACCATGACTCTGTTCATACATCACATGGCGCTGCAGACTCCCGTGTATAGGAAGAACCTTGCAGCATTTCAAATGGTATCAAAGGCCGATACCGTCCTCTTTCCATTTTCCAACACCGAAGAGTTTTTCACGCTCCAGAGAGCGATCAGCCTGGCGCATCGCGCACATAAAGGAGAGAAACGCCTTGACGGCAAGGATTACCTGTCCCACCCGCTTGCCGTGATGCGCGCACTATTGGATACGGAAGACGCACTCCCGTTCAATGCATACATCACAGCTATTCTCCACGATGTACTGGAACACGATCCTCTGCTGAGCGGAGAAATCTGCGCGCTCTTTGGCGCAAAAGTGTTCGAGGCGGTATGGGCGCTAAGCAGACCTTTTAAGACAATATCACAAACACTCCGTGACCATGAAAACCTTTACATAGAACAGATGTTGCGCGTGCAGGGAAAGATTCCATACGTCATGCTCGTAAAGATTTCTGATCGGCTGCATAACATCCAAAATCTTCAGAATCTCCCACGTAAAAAACGTGAACAATGCATCTGGGAGACTCAGCAACTTTATTTGCCTGCTTTTAAGCAATGTGCGGTGCGGTGCAAGGATAAGGAGATTGCGGGAGCTGCGTTTACGCTAATTGATCTTCTGATGAAGGAATTGAGGGATTTGGAAGTGGAGAAAGAACAATAATAACCCACATTTCCACCCAACTAAGGAAAGCCCTGCTCCCATGGGAGCAGGGCCTGAGGTGCTGAGGTAAACACCAAAGAGCATATTGTCTTTCAAAAACACTTCAGCCACATACCGGACTCATCAACGAGTGTCCGGCATAGTAACTTCCAAGCGCTTTCTGCTGATGGAACTCCCTTCGACAGAACCATTGAATACTGTCTTTCCATTGAAATAAATCTGGAGCTCCTTTGGGCCAGAACCTATCTCAAGCCGGCAGTATCCATTTGAGTCTGTTTTTGCACTCCCTCTACTCGCATACTTCACAAAACCATAATCATAAACCACAGCTTGCCCGCCTGCAGGTTTTCCGGTGTGCCATTTCAAGTAAAGGTCAATTCCTGCACCACCTCCTGCAGAGGACTTCGAACCAGATGGAGTGGACGATTCGTCGCTTCCACCTGAAGCACTCTTCCCTGCTGACTTACTATCTCCTAGCGACTTCCCAAGGTCAGCGACTGAAGAAGGATCGGAAGCTGCAGCTGCTATAGCTGCTACCGCACCCAATGCAATAACAAATGATGATCCTCGTTCATTTCCAATTCTATTCAGCTTAGCAATCATCCTTTGTTCTTCTTCGCCACGTAATCTTCTCATTGGATACGTTTCTGGCTTACCACCTTGCTGCATGGTCCCGTCACTCCCCTTTATATAGTCTGGCTGCTGTGTCCTCATTGACATTTCCAAGTCATTGACTACTACCAGAGACATCCCTTTATCGACGCCACTCATAAAATATCCTCTACTATCCTTTTCTGTTTCTACTGCAGCCGAGCCCTTACAGGATAGATTGAAGTGATTTGCACTACCCGGCCATGGCTTTGGCCCATAAGACCAACCAAACGGCATAGGCATTCCAATTTGAATCGAATCACCCTTGTCCACTAGGTTCACAAGCCCATCGCTACCGACTTCCCACCATCCGGTGAAATCTACAAGCAAGAATACAAGCTTCCTCTTGATGTAATCTTGGTCCTGCTTACTCAACACACTCAGTTCAACTTCAATTGCCTTCCCATCCTGCTTAACAAGACTCACTTTTCCGTCGTTCAATCCAACCGCTGTTCCTTCTACCGTGAATTTACCAGAAGCATCCGTCCACGTCCTAAACGCAAGACGCTTCAGTTTTGCTTCCCATAGTTCTCGTTTCTTCTCCTGTACGTAAATCTGATCATCCTTACTTAAATACCACAAATCAACTTTTAATACACGAGACCCCTTGCGCAGAACTACCATGCCATCCTGAAACCGCAAGAACTCTGCACGCATACTCTGCCCCCTAATATCCTTCCATTCCCTAGATTGACCCTCAAGACACCGGGGAAAGAACGCCAGCACAACAATGAGAATAGCCACGAATACTTTTTGTAATCCACACATTGTCAGTCCCTCCTTCAAACCTGGTTTAGTAATAGCCAACGCCACGCTGTTCAAGAATCTCATCGCACTCTCCCTTCAAGTTCGTGAAAAGTTGAAACTTCTACTGACAAGTTACGCTCTCCCACACACCAACTCTCTGATGATGTGAAAGAACCTCAACATCAAAGAAACGTAGATGACTGTGGCTTAAAAGTCAATTTGAGCGCTAAAACAATTCTGATACAGCCTTTTAAGGCCTGGAGATGCAAAAACCTTCGAAATACGGGCAAATAACGAGGGAACGTTCCATCCCCCTTAAGAACGTCTAACGGGGCTAGCCTAAGCCATAAAGTAAACACCATCAAAAGTTTTTTACTACAGGGGTATTCTCAAGCCTTCCTGTCAACTGTGTAATGGGGACGTATTTACTTCCCCATTTACCCCATGGCTGAAAAACCACGATCGCTGGAACGAAAAGCCAGAATCGAGAAACTCGAAGATAGAAGAATGATGGCAATGGATACAGGTGTAGACATTAATACCATCACCTCTGGTGTTAATTCAGACGTCTTCCTCTCCTTCTCTGCCTCCAGCTCTTCTAGTGGATATCCAACGGTAGAAGCAGCCTCTTACAACCCAGCTCCAGCTGCACCCCCACAAACTTACGAGACTCAAGCAGCAGATACACAGACCCCTGTGGACCTCAGCAGAAGCCTGGATGAGCAACTTAAAGCTTTCAACACACCTGAGGAAAAATTGTCGTGGCTCAACGACCAGAAAGGACAGGCTGAAGAAAGTATCAATACACTTAATCTGAGCATCCAAGCTGAAAGTGTTCAGATTGCAAACCTCAAATACACCCTGCAGGGCATCAATGATCGGATTGCAGAACTGGAAGAAGGAGGAAACGAAACGATGGGCACTCCGTGGTTTTCTGTTTCTTTGCCAACGAGTGGGAAGTTTAACTCGGTCAAAGTGCAGTATGGCGATATGCCAGATGGCATTTTTGCGGAAATACTCAGAGATGGAAGAAACTATGATGAAGCTGAGCTCACCGGAGGATCCGGAACCGCCACATTGAAAGGATTCCAATTCTTTGATTATAACTGGGACATAAGAACCTCAACAAAAATAAGCCTTCTTAAGTATGAAGCTGTAACTGATACTCCGGTTATCTCCTTTAGCACGGATAATGGAATCGTTCAGGGGACAGTAGACTCAAGCAGACAGGATGTGACAAGTCTGGCACAGGGCGCACCTGATGCAGGAAACGCAGAAGAACTTGCTTCCTTGATTGCCCAAAGGGACGAGATTCAATTGCAGATTGCTACCTACGAAACAGTGCGTGAGCAGGACCGCGCAGAGCTTGCAGCTCTGAAGACGCGGCTTAATGAGATCTCTGCGGCAATCGTATTAGTCGAAGAAGAGCTCGCACAACCGGATCCAGATCCGATTCCTGACCCTGACCCCGATCCGATTCCTGACCCTGATCCGATTCCTGACCCTGATCCAGTCCCTGATCCGGTATCCGAGGAGCCAGCGCCGGAAGCAACATTCTTCGAAGCACTTGCAGCGCTAGATACTGCAAGGAACCAAGCGGAAGCAGTTGTAGCTCAGTTGCAAAGCCAAATTACAGCACTGGAAACTCAGATTAATGCAACAGAAGAGGAAATCGCCGGCCTGGAAGCGCGACTGGAAGCAGGGCGGCAAATTCCGGACGCGAGTTACTGGGCGAAGGTGGGGGGTACCAGCATTACCGTGACATACCACAACATGCCGGAAGGAATGCAGGTGCAGATCCTAAGCGGATTTGGCGCCGTGAAAGCTTCCAAAGCACTGCCCATCGAAAACACGCAAACCACGATTGGCATTCCAAATGTTGGCTACGACTTTAACATGAAGGTGCAGCTTGTGGATCCGGAAACCGGCGTGGTAAAGGAGTCTGTAGTAAAGCTCTCGGTTTATAAGAACAATGCGCACAAGGGTCTCAACTCGGGAGTGATGAAGCTGACATCCATTGCAGCACCCTGGAACCCGGAGGAGATGACAGCAACACGCGATGCGCTCATTACACAACTCTCAACGCTCGAGAGTGAACGCGATGCGCTTGCGGCACAGCTTCCCGCAGCAGAGGCTGCTTTTGATGATGCGCAGGAAGAATTGAGTAATGCAATCCCCTACTCGCATATGGAAGTGCTCCCATTTACAGGGACGCATGGGAATGGATTAAACGTGCGATACATGACGGAATTCGACACGGTTACGTTCCGCCTGTACGCAGGGACAGATGAAGTGGTAATTCCTATCACACATGTTGGTGGAGAGCAGGACAAAACATTTAACAGAGTGCTACCATCAAACCTTATTGGAGAATATGCAAACAGTTCCAATTCCATTTTTACATTCGACATGTTGGGGCCGGAAGAGCAAGTGCTAGAACGAGTAAAAATGGACTCAGCAGGAAGGATTTTGACACAACAGGACAAGAAGGAGGATCTTGAAGTAGGTAGAATGCTCGAAAATCCAATTGAACCAAGTATTCAAGTTGCAGCTGTAAGCGGATCTACCCTGACTTTTGCAGCTTCTTCATGTTATGACTCAATGAGTATCAATCTACAGGGAGGTGGATACTTTGATTCTCGATCTATTCAAAACATAGGAGGAACGGAACTCGCAATGGGGCAGCTAATCTTTAACGCGGATAATCCCGCAGGAAATTACATACTTACAAACACATCAAATGGTCTGGTACAAGATCAAATAGTTATCCGTTGGGATGGACAAGAGCTCTCCCTGACTGATGCAAATGATCGCTGGTCTGCGGATGCTCAGGTGCAGGGAATACTAGATAGAGGCACCATGGCAGTTGGAAGTTTGGCAGAAAGTCTGGAATCACTTGGCAGCACTATCTCAACATTTGCAGGGCAAGTGGAACTCAACTCGATCAATCCTGATTCTTTCCCGACTATCCGTGAGTGGCAGGAAACAGAACTCTTCAACAAGTCCCAGTGGTACTTCACAATGGAAACTGTCGAGGAGATTTACTTCACACAGCATCCGGAGAAACGCACTCCTGCGAATAATCAGGAAGGATACGAAACGGGCCTCATAGTACAGGATCTCTGGCAAGAGGCTTGCAGCTACAGAGGGGCGGTTGGGCAAATTCTAGACAAAGCAGTGCGCATGACATTCGATGCTCAGCGTAGAGGATCGCAAGCTGATGGAGAAAGACTTGTGCAAGAAGTGATTGATATCTGGGCCGCCACACCACATATCAAAAATACAGAAGGAAGACTAGGGATGAAATTACCAACGACGCAGCAAGCAATCAATGAGGCCTATCGCATCTACCAGGAACACATCGGGCTCTTCTACAACATCAATGAAAGTGCAGAGTTGGAGCGCACTCAGCAGGAATACCAAGCTATTCGTTACCAATGGGACGAAATTGGTAGTACTGATGCAATGTATGCTTCGACTGATAATAATTTTGGATATTTGGATGTATCCGCACCTGCCGAGTCGCGCAACTGGCAAAGAGCACAAAGACTCTGGCAGAACGCAGTGGATAATTACATAGAAGGAGAATACGGAGATCCACGAGTGCGTAATTATGTGGATAATGTTATGGATCAACCTAATGTTCAACGTGATCGGTGGTTGGAAGGGGTGGGAACACTTATTGTAGATAGAGCAATCGGATCTGAAGGAGTGATACCAGAAGAACCTGAGGAATATCCATTGAAACCTTCCATAGCTACTGTTGAAGGAGAATATGCAAGTCTTGTAAGAATAATTGATGCTGGGGTTGATGGAGTACTATCAGTAATGCAAGTTTCAGAAGCAAAAGAGAAATTCATATTTGGTGAGAAACTGGAGCAGCAGTTATACAACGTCGGAAACTTGGGTCAGGGGATGTTGGGAATTGCTAGGCAAAACACAGACCTTTCCACAGACGAAACAAGTGGGAAGATTGATGTGGCGAATGAGACATTTAGTTTTATTGTTAGTAGGCCAGTGAATATACCTTTCTTGAACCATTTTTATTCACATAGTTACATAGTTTCCGGTGCCAAATATTTAGGTGACACCAGCGAAAGTACTGAAATATACTCCTTTGGAAATGGGGCTAATGGTAACCTAGTAAGACTGACAATGGATTCACCTGAAGAATCCGAAAGAGAAATAGCTGTATTAGATTGGACGAATTGGGAAGCATTATCAAATATGACTAATATCGAGTCTCAAAGATATATTAGCTTGATACCTTCTGCAGACATTTATGTGCGCACCTACGCGGAAGCATTTTCTGAGGGACTTGATTATTCTGGACTAGCAATATTTTTTGATGGTGCCAACTGCAATAGTGCTGCACAAGCAATTGCACGAGCAGCAGCAGGTTCGGAGATTGAAATGCCAGCAATCAGAATAGCACATGGTTCAAATGACTTTGAAGAGGTACAATTTGATTTAATTCAATTCTTTCAGCAATACTACTCCGATGAACAAGCTTGAAAAATATTTAAAAAGGCGTTTTATTAAGATATTCCTGACGTTTACTGCGGTAATTGTGCCATTTTTTCTTTGGTCTAACTCCTTTTTTGTTGACACACTAAAAATAGTAACCGGTAGCAGTATCTATTTTCTCACACGCACAAATCAATTTAAAACTCTCGAAATGTCTATATGGTTTTTTGTACCAATTGTTATTGGATCCATGTTTCTAATTCCCATCCCAATGAAAACCAGAAAAAAAATAATACTAATTTCAATTTATATACTCATTATGGCAGTTTTTTCGTTTATTGTATTAATCTCTTTATACTCGTATTACTGCCACTTCTATAGTGAGTGCTCTTGATTCAATACCTTCAAGAACACATATAATGAATCTTCACAAAATGATGATCAATTTATAACCCTCACCTTATGAAAAACCTCACCTTCCTCCCACCCCTCCTCACCCTACTCTGCATCACCCCACTTGCACACGCCGCCTTCCCGGATGTGCCAGCCTCTCATACAAACGCTGATGCTATTGAATACGTTCAAACGCAGGGAATAGTAGGTGGGTACTCTGATGGAACATTTCGACCAAGCAACCAAATCAATAGAGCTGAATTCACAAAAATCATAGTTGAAGCAACTGCTGATGATGTCGAAATAGAAAATTGCCTTTCTCAGACTTCTCTAGATTTTTCTGATGTAACAATCACTGAATGGTACTCAACATATATTTGCGTTGCCAAGAAACATAATTTAGTTGAAGGATATCCAGATGGAACATTTAGACCAGAAAACGATATCCAATTCGTAGAAGCCGCAAAGATTATCTCTATTGCCTTCGATTCAACAGTTCAAACACATCCCATATGGTACAAGCCCTATGTCAATTATCTCGCTGATAAAGCTGCAATCCCTTGGTCTATCCTGAGTTTTGAAAAGGAAATATCAAGGGGAGAAATGGCAGAGATAATATATCGCTTGCTCGCAGAAGATACAGATAGGCCCTCGCTCGTTTTTGAAGATCTCGCAAAAACAAGTGTAAATCCTTCAACATATTCAGATAAACCATTACTAGAAAATGAGCCAGTTATGGAATACGCGAAAGCCATAGTTGGCTCCACTATCGTAAACAATTGGTTGGCAGCAAATTATTCTGAAATCCACTCAGGCGAACTACTCCAATATCAAGAAGAGCTCTATAAGATAATAGATTCTATTATTAAAAAACATTACCGGGAAAAACAAAACCACTACAATTTTAATGGGGCTGACATACTAATACTAAGCCAGATGTTTTCTTGGGGAGAGCATTTATCATTATGGGGAGCAGAGCTTGTGGGTGAATACTTCGCATCATTAAGAGATGGAAAGAAACCTGAAGAAAAATTAATCACCACTAGAGAACCCTTCAACATTGAACTTGAATTCCCCTACTATAGGATTTCATCTACAACGGGAGGTTGGAGTGTAATCTTTCCTTATTATTTCATGATCAGTAGTGTGCAAGAGTTTGCTAATACGGAAGGTGCCAATACACAATTACTCAATCTTTCTACGTTGTTTAAGAAACACACACACGACAACAGCTCATCACAAGGATCTATTATGTTTGTTTACAATAAAGAATCTAACTCCGTTGATTTTAAAACTTTCTGGCTAGAGAGATTTGGAATGAATGAATCTAGTCACAACGAAGAAAAGGGGTCATATTACTATTTCGATTCGGGTAGTAATATGCATACAGAAGTGAAGTTTTTCTCGAATAGTAATGGCAACTTTCTATTTGCATTTCTTGGAATGCCTGGGAGTTATGAAGCAAATAGAATTCATTACATAAACTTTATTGACTCTCTTGTACTTCAATAGAAGATAAATCATATCTTTATATCTCATTTACCAACTACTAGACCGATCAATATTTGTATACAACCAAAAAACCAAAACCGCTCTCCTTCTTGTCCAAACCTTCTATTCAAGCCCAATATTTCCATTCATCCCTAGCACAAAGGAAAGATGGCAAGCAAGGTTTCCTTGTCTTCCTTCAATTAATACCCATTCTTGAACACATAATGTATTCAATCTTAAAACAATACAGACCATATTTGGCTTGCGGAAGCGTTGACTTGCCATATAAGGGAGCGAATAATTCGGAACTGCCAAGCCATGACCCCCGCACCGTCCAATTTCACGCTCTTCCACGAGATCTTCATACTGGATGCTTACATCCAGAGGGCTCTTGATGAATCCAAGAAGGATTCCATAACGAAAAACCTGATCAATAATCTCCTGGAGGCTCTGCGAATGGATCCGCTCGGGGAACTGCAGGTGTTTCCCGCAGCTGACCTGCGTGCACCCGGTTGGTCATTTCTGATTCCGATTACCACCAGCCATATCTCGGGCCACTACTTTGAGTGTCCCGGCCGCCTGCCACATATTCGAATGGATACCTACAGTTGCGCATCCGTGAACTGGCGGAAGGTGGTTGATATCGTGCATAAGCACCTGGGGCTGGAGAAGTGGCGCGGAACGTTCATTGACCGCCAGATCGGGACGGATGGATCTGAGAGGATGATGGTGGATATTTACGGCATGGGCGACCAGGTACTTGATGAAAGGAAGCTTTTTGTGCAAAATCCCAAACTTGCTGCCGAGTATATGTCTCGTGAAGAACCTGTGGCAGCCGGTGCTTAACCCCCCTATTGCTTATGTCTGTCGCCAAATTCCTTGAGGAAAACTTCAAGCACTTTAACGCTCGGGAGACTCTGGATGCGGCGAAGGCGTGGCATGAGTTTAACAAGAATGGTGGCAAGATGGTGGTGGCGCTCTCCGGAGCAATGAGCACCGGGGAGATCGGTATCTCGCTCGCGCCTCTTATACGAGCGGGTAAAGTACACGCGATTTCCGCTACCGGAGCAAACATAGAAGAAGACATCCAGAACCTGATTGCCAACAAGTCATATAAGCCCGTGCCCAAGTGGAGATATCTGACAATGGAAGATGACGAAAAAACAAGGGACGAAGGCTTCAACCGCGTTACCGACACCTGCCTCCCCAAGGACGCGATGGTGGAAATTCACGACGAGCTCAGAAAGCACTGGCAGGAGGCCGCCGAAAAAGGCGAAAGCTATTTCCACTGGGAGTACTTTTATAAGCTCATCAGGAGCGGATGGCTTGAGGGCAAAAACGACGTGCCGATGGAAAACTCCTGGCTGGTTGCCGCCTGCGAAATGGATATCCCCGTCTACACGCCGGGCATGGAAGACTCCACACTGGGCAATATGTTTTGCGCAGACGTGATGCAGGGTCTTGTAAAAACACACAGCGTTATCAAACCGGGAACCGCCCAGTTTGAGCACCTCACCAACTGGTATCTGGAGAACGACAAAGACCACGAGATCGGTGTCTTCCAGATAGGAGGAGGCATCGCGGGAGACTTCGCGATGTGCGTTGTGCCGGGATTAATCTATGACCACGAAAAACAGTGCAAGCACTGGCGCTACTTCTGCCACATAGGCGATGCTGTCACGTCTTATGGCGGCTACTCCGGCTGCCCTGCAAACGAGAAGGTCAGCTGGCACAAGCTGGACCCGGATACGGTCAATTTCACCATCAACTCAGATGCCTCCATTGTCGCACCGTTGATCTTCCGGTATGTGCTGGAGAAGCATGTGGAGGAGGTGGCGGAGACAGTAAAGGAGAAGGCAACCGCGGAACATAAGAAAAATTTGACAGTAGCGCATTAGGTTTTCCACATAGGGGATGACCCCCGACCGTTCCTTTTTTTTATGATGTAATGATGACCTCACCCCCGGCCCCTCTCCTTCGCTGAGTTATTTTTCGAGTGAATTACTTTGCCCATGCCAATGCTTGAGTGCTGGCGAAGGCGAGGGGAGCTTCCATTACACAGATTTCGATACGTGTGCAGCGAAGCTCCCCTCTCTTTTTCCCACGAAAAAAAAGATATGTTTGAACTCAATTGGAAACACTTATAATGAGTGAGAAAAGGAGAGGGGACGGGGGTGAGGTCGGCAAAGAGGAGCCTCCATTATTTGTGGTTACTGACAAAGTTGTGAATTTTGGAGAGAACATTTGGCATAGAGTTATGTATTTCTTCATTAGTTATTCTTAGAGTTTGATATCCTTTACTTCTCAAATACTTATCTCTTTCAATATCATATTCTCTTCGTTCTTTTGTGTTGTGAATGCCTCCATCTACTTCAATTATTGTCTTCTTCCTTCTGCATAGAAAATCTGCGATGAAAGGTCCAATATTTACCTGTCTGCAAAACTTGATGTCATGACATTTACGATCTCTTAGAAGATTCCAAATCTTCTTTTCTTCTGGAGTCATGTTCTTTCTAAGGAATCGTGTAAATTCACATTTGTGTTTCGTACAAAGTTTTTCCTTTGTTGCTTCATTCATAGGATAAGGCATCCTAAAGAAATTGGAACCGAACGCAACCAATATAGTGAGTTCTGTTTTCAGACCTCACCCCCGGCCCCTCTCCTTCGCTGAGCTGCTTTTCGAGTGAATTACCCTACATATGCCAACGTTGAAATGTTGGCGAAGGCGAGGGGAGATGACCTCACCCCCGGCCCCTCTCCTTCGCTGAGCTGCTTTTCGAGTAAATTACTTTGCCTATGGCAATGCTGAAATGTTGGCGAAGGCGAGGGGAGCTTCCATTGCACAGATTTCGATACGTGTTCAGCGAAGCTCCCCTCTCTTTTTCCCACGAAAAAAGGATATGTTTGAACTCAATTGGAAACACTTATAATGAGCGAGAAAAGGAGAGGGGTAGGGGGTGAGGTCAAGGTCGTGGGTGAGGTCTCGAGGTAAAACAAAACACACACAAAACCCCGACCGTTCCACCCACCGATAGAACGTCTTACGTCTCTTCCTTAAGCCAAAAACTCAAAGCCACCAAAAGTTTTTTCCGCAAGGGGTCTTCCGTGCGTTTTGAGAGGTGTAATAATATTATCACCTTTATCTCATTATTCCCCCTGCACCCATGAACCGCTCCCCCATCGAAGCGCTCAGAAGCAGATTCAGCCCCGAAACACGCAAGAAGAAGAATCGAGGCACTGTTGGAAATCTGCAAAGGAAGCTCAGGATAGAACAACTCGAACAGATTCTGCCTCTTTCGGGCGTGGGAGACGACGCGCCCACGGCCTACTGGGCAATGGAGCAACAGGGGGACACTGTGGAAGATATGACGGGAGGAGGGTATGACGGGGTCAATGTGGGAGGTGAGTTTAGCAGCGACAAACCGGAGAACCTGCTGGGGAGCTCGGGCAGCATGCGGTTTGACGGAACAGGTGAACATGTGAATCTGGGTGATTTGAGATTGGCTGAACGTGATGTGACTGTTAGTGCCTGGGTGAAGCCTGATGATGTGAACGGAGGAATGAAGGGGATCATAACGAAACGCATGTTCGGTAATGTGACGCTTGCCATGGGTATAGCGAATGAAGGAAAGATCTACATGGGACTAAATAACGGGCAGGAAAGAACTCTTTTCTCTACGGGAAGCATTACCGCCGAAGAGTGGACACATGTGACAGGAGTGTATGACAGCGGGAAGCAAGAGATACGAATTTACTTTAATGGAGTGCTGGATACGGTGGTCAGTGGTATTGGGAATGGAAACCTTCTGTATTCGGGGGAGCGCCTGATGGTGGGAGTGCTGGATGACGGGAAGGGGGGAGAAGCGTGGCACTATGGAGGAGAGATTGATGATCTAGGATTATGGAACAGAGTGCTCACCAATGAAGAGGTTGTGTTGGCGGGAAGCGGGGTGCAGGGGGTGGAGGAGGCGCTACAAGAACAAGAAAACACCGGAGATACAGAAGCCGATAATACAGAGGCAGCGGTACGCGCTTTTAATCCGGATATTCCCTACTCCCGCATGCGGGTAGAAGGGTTCAGTGGAGTACACAGGAATTTCATTTCAGTACTGTATGCCACCCCGCTGGATGCGGTGACGTTCCGTTTGTATGAAGGGACATCTGTTGTAAATATCCCAGTGGAGTGTAAGGGTGGAACGGCGGATGGGAGTATTGGCCATATCATGCCATCTGATCTTATCGGAGAATATTCGCGCAATCCGGATCGTATCTTTACATTCGATATGCTGGACAGCGAAGGAAACGTGCTGGACCGTGTTCAGATACGGGGCAACGGGAGCATCATGACCGGGCAGGATGCATGGGAGGATATGGAAACAGGACGATCCATCGAATTCGCCATCGAACCGCGCATTCAGGTTGCCGCCATCAACGGAACTGCTGTGGTGTTCGCCGCATCGACTCCTTATGACAACATGACAGTGACGATGTCGGGGGGAGGATTGATGTCGCAGCGGTCGTTTGAGAGAGAAGGCGGAACGGAAGTTCTTTTCGGGCAAACATTCTTTGATGCATCCAATCCTGCCGGGGAATACGCGCTTACACTGACGAACAACAAGGGAATGGTATTGGATCAGGTAACGCTCAAGTGGGATGGGGAACTTTCATTAACAGACGCTGCGGACCGATGGAGTTCCGAGGGGCAGGTTGCGGGGATGCTCATGCGAGGAGATGATGCAGTATTGGCACTTGCACAGCAGACCGAGCAGCTCGCAGGCGTTACGGACGCGGTGGCAGCTCAGACGGGCCTTAAGAGCATGAATGTGGATGATTACCCCGTCCTCAGAGAATTCCAGGAAGATGAACTATGGCGCGCCTCGCAGTTCCACAAGACACGGGAAGAGATGGACGAAGCGTATTTTATAAAGAATCCGGCAATGAGGAACCCCGAGACGGACCAATTGCGTACAATGAGAAGCGACACATTGGGAGCGCTCTGGGAAGACATGGATGATTATGGAACGTGGGTGGGTAGGATTCTGGACCGGGCGGTGAACGTGTACTTCATCTCGCAGAGAGGCGGAGGCCAGCAGGCAGCCATACAGGCGGTACAGACGGAAATTGACATCGCAGGCGGACTGCCAAAGATTCTGGAATTGCAAATCGGAACAGGCGTCAAATTACCCACACTTGGTCAGGCGTTGGCGGAAGGCCTGAAGATCTATGAAGAAAACGTGGATATCTTCTACTCTGCACAGGGAATGTCTGTGCGTGAATTCGTGAAGCAGGAATCCAGGGCGAGCGACCCCTACTGGCAGATCGTGTACGGAGGGCAGAGTCCCGGGGCAGATGGAGGAGTGCTGGTGGCATCCG
>JBDRFD010000034.1:0-8224 GCA_043819035.1 Patescibacteria group bacterium
TTGGAAGGTCTTCTGAATCACATTCCCCGTTTTTAGGTTCTTGAGCTTCGTTGCCATCACACCCCCCTGTCGCCCCTGCTTGCTAAATTGATTCCAGGTAATGATGTAGGGATCTCCGTCTATAACAATGGCTCGGCCGGCCTTTAATTCAGCTATGACATACATGAAGAAGAGTTTGTGGAAAATGACGTGTTAGGTCAAGCAATTAGCTCATTAGCTATTAGCATGTTAGCTAATTGCTAATTGCCAATAAGCTAATTAGCTCGCAGCTCGTGCCCACTGCAACCGAATAATCTCCTTGCGAACCCTCAACGGGAACTCTTCCGGGCCATCGGGAAGCGCGAAACGAAGCTGCCTTAAAATCCTTCCCTGATCGGGGTGCCCCTCGAGCGCTTTGAATTCTGCGATAAGCTGATTAATACGCGATTTGGCCATATGATAGATGAAGATACGTGTCTTGATGCTTGCGACAATCTCAGAAACTTCCTCATCCGAAAGAACACCGACCGATTCGGTTTGCGGTGGCAAATACTCCTCCACTTGCGATAGAAGGACGCTATCCACCCCTTCCGATTCACCATACTCCAAGAGCACAAACGCGAATTCCGAGAGGAGAACTCTGGCTTCCTTGCGAACTTCGGGGCGTAAATCCGATCCTTCGTCACTTAGAACCGTAAGGTGCGCCGAGAGATCTGTCCAGATTTCTTCAAGTCCGTATGTTCCTTCTTCGTCGAGTTTCTGCAGAAGAGCCGCAATGGTATCCACCAACAAGACACCTTCCACATCCGCCGCAGTAACCGTGCCTTTTGGAACCTCGGCACTTGCTTCCAAAATAGCCTTCTTAATCAAATACGCATCATCACCCGGAAGGACAGCCGCGCTATCTCCTGCTTCCAAAGCGAGTGACTGCTGAATTAAATTCTGTACCAGGTCATCGCCGGAACCGGTGGCAACTGCCAACAGGGAATCGCGATACGCTTCGAGAGGAATCCGTACGGCTTCCATATCTCCATCCGCAAGAAGGGCGGCTGCTTCATCAAGCCGCGCACTCGCATGGTCCAGGCGCTTCTGAGCCTTTGCTCCTCCGCCAAAAGTAAGAAGAACATCCACCTTCTCCGCAATACGCTTGGCGGGATAAAGTATGGATGTGGGAAGAATACCCGCTCGCGCGGCTCTGCGCTCTTGTTGGAGCTGTGCAATGGAGCGGCGGTGAACCGCATCGCGCTTAAGGTTCTGCTGTACCCATGCATCTTCGTACTGATCATCGGATATTTTCTTCACGATAAGTGTGCTGCCCCCCTCCGAAAGACGAATTCTCTCTCCTGCAACCAGGTAAACTTCATTCTCCCCCTGTATAACCTGTGCACGGCGATCCCAGACTTTCACATCAATACCATCGCTTTCCGCAATCGACACGCTTCCCTCATTCACATTCACCAGACCATTATCCGTACGAACACTTATACCGCGCTGAGTAACGGGGATAAGACCTTGCACCCAAATACGACCGGCAATGAGTGTGAGCATTGTCTCCGTTGAGCCGCTCACATCCGCCGGATCACTTGTGTCGTGAATCTGGATTGTGGTTCCTGCATCGAGACGGATGACGCCGTCATCTCTGAGGAGAATGCTCGCTTCCCCCTGGTGTGTGCGCAGTAGCGCGCCCGGCTCCAGCACAATCTCATCCGTAACCGGTTGCCACAAATCCCCGATGGAAATCGCAACTTCCCCGCGCGTGGGGAGCAAAGTCACAGCACTCTGAGCGACTGTTCGTGGAGCAATGAGGAGTTGCGGACCGGCTTTGACAAGCAGAGCTATCACAACGGCCGCCGCCACCCATTTGAATGCGCGTTGCTGAAATGGCGCAACCGGTGCATGAGCCAATGCGAAGCGCCTCCTTAAATGCAACCCCAATTCCGGAGGAGGAACGAGGAGCTCCTTGAGCTTTTCGAGGAGTGCTACACTTTCTGATACATCAATCCTATCAACCACGCGCGCCCAAATTCTTTGTTTGACTGCCTGAGATGGGCGAACCAGTGCCGGAACTTTGCTAAGAACACTCTGAGTATTGCACCGTTTCTCAATTCGTGCCCAAATACGCTCTTTGGCCCCGCTAAGCGGAGTGAGGTCTCTTTCGAGCCTTTTGAGAAGCGCTTCCGTAGACATCTGCATAGATTAAAACGAGGAAAAAGGGCAAGTGTTACAGGTTTTCTTCCAATTCTGGTGGCAAGTTTTCCTTGAGCTTGTTTAATGCACGAAACTTCAAAATCCGCATAGACCCCTCGGAAATACGAAGGGTTCTGGCCACCTCTGGATTCGTAAGTCCCGCAATGTAGGAGAGGGACAGCACTTCCCTGTAGCGCTTGGGTAGCGCATCCAGAGCCTCACGCACAATCTTAAGGACATAGAGCCGTTTTGTGCTTGTATCAGCACGGTTAAATTCATCCGGATCAGAGAGGTCTTCCGGTATTTCCTCCCACGTCCGAGTCGTACGATATGCATCGATGACTTCATTACGTGCAATCCTAAAGAGCCATGCTCCAAACGGAATGTTCTTGCGCTCCTTATAGGAATAAAGCTTCTCCCACGCCTTTACAAAAATCTCAGCCACCAGATCTTCGGCAGCTTCCTGAGGAACCCTGAGGACAGCATACCGATAGACCGAAGGAAAGAAGTGATCATAGATCTTTGCATACGCATCCGTGTCGCCTTCCTTCGCTTTGGAGACGAGTGCTGGGATCGCCGGGTTCTGGAGATCCTTGATCATGAGACGACAAGTATAGCGAATAAGATGCACAAACGCTGTTGAAATCTAACGATTTCGAAGGGCAAATTGACAATTGAAAATTGACAATTGACAATGACCTCTGAATTCAGAGCTTCTTACTAATTGTCAATTGTCCATTGCCAATTATCAATTTTTTATTACCACTCAATCGTCCTCGGAGCCCTTAGATGAACTCGGGACTCCGGCTTACTCCCATTCTATTGTGGCCGGAGGCTTAGAAGTGAGATCCAGGAAAACCAAATCAATTCCATCGAGTGACAAAATTTGTTCCGTCATTTTTTTAAGAACATCCTCCGGCAAGTGAACCCCATTCGCTGTCATCGCATCGGTTGATTCAATCGGACGGAGCACGATTGACTGACCGCCTTTAGATTTTCCAAATGGAAGCAGTACAACGGGGAACTGCCAGATCTTTTCATAGAGTCTGGCTCTGTGCATCTCTTCACTCACAATTGCATCCGCTTCACGCAAGAGGTCAGCACGATCACGAATGATGTACCCGGGAGTGAATACAAACTCAACAGGCTTAGAATGTGACGTGCATTTAAGAACACGATTAATCTGAGGATCTTTATTTGGAATATCAGTCGACTGTTTCCAAAGCTCCTGCGAAACTTCACATGGTTGTTCAGAAAAGAACGCGATCGCATGCCTATAAGTCCGTCCATCTCCTTGAACTCCCACAGATTTAACAGGAAGCAGTTTTCCTGATTCCTGATTCCTGATTCCGGATTCCGGTTCTCTGCCACACAAAATACGAACGCCCAATCCAGGACCGGGAAATGGATGTCGCCAAACCAAATCATGAGGAAGTCCTAGCTCTTCCCCAAGTTCGCGCACTTCATCTTTATATAAATCTTTAAGAGGTTCGATTACGAGTCCCTGATCGATCATCTTCTGAACCGATTCTACTCTATTATGATGAGTCTTGATCTGATCAGCATGTTTGGTCCCACCGGTTTCAATCGTATCTGGATATATAGTCCCCTGACCTAGCATCCAGCCATTTTCAACAGTTAGCCCCATCTCTTCACTCACTCGCTTTTGAACTGCTAGGAATGTGTCACCAATGATCTTCCGTTTCTCTTCTGGACCATACACATCCTTGAGATTTGTGAAGAATTCTTCCGACGCATCTTCGACCCGCAAGTTAGGCAAACCAAGATCCTTAAGCGCCTCTTGAATCTGCGAGACTTCATCTTTTCTCATGAGTCCTGTATCAACCAACAATCCCTGAACGCGCTCAGGCCCCAAGACTTTATCGAGCAATGTGAACGCAACGGTTGAATCTACACCACCCGACACGAGCATAAAGACTTTTCGATCCCCTACCGTCTCTTTGATCTCTTCTTCAATCTGACTCGCATAACTTTTTACTGACCACGGATCAGCATCACATGCTTCAACGAACCTCGTGAGAATATTTCTCCCGTCTTCGCCCGTATGCCTCACCTCGGGATGAAACTGAATTCCATATATCCGCTTCTCCGTATCTTCCATGCCGGCAATCTCACATGTATCGGATCTAAGAACCTGCTTAAACCCTTTGGGAAGTTCTTTGACCTCATCCCCGTGGGACATCCATGCAACATATCGCGGTGATGATACGCTTCCAAGGAAACTTTCCTTATCAACAACTTCGACTTCACTGCGACCATACTCCTTCGTGATCCCCGGTTCTACTTTCCCGTGAAGAACATGCGCAATCCATTGGTGCCCGTAACAAATGCCCAGAACAGGAACGCCCATTTTTAAAATATCCGGATCGCCCTGTGTGGCATCCTTGTCATATACACTTGCAGGGCCTCCAGAAAGAATGATTCCTGCTGCATCCTTAAGATCGTCTGCAGAAGTTTCTGCTTCTCGAATTTCTGAGTAGACCCCGAGTCTCCTCACTCTGCTCGCAATAAGATGTGCATACTGTCCGCCGAAGTCGAGTATGACGATGGAACGACGCTTATCCATACCTAAAGAATACATCTTTAGAAGTGATATTGACAAAGACTTAGTCAGGGAAGAAACTCAATCTCCTATGTCTACACCACAACCTGAGGTAAAAAGAATAGAACCAGCTAAACTCATAAAAGGAACCGTCGATGGAAAAGGTAAATTACCTCAACTTTGTGCTAATTATCTTCAAAATCCCAGAAGAATTCTCCAGGCTATTGAAACAAGAGCACGCCAAGTTCAAGCAGCAATTCAAAAACTTGGCCTTTCCATTGAGTTTGATAAAGAGAAATCGCCAACATTTGCCGAGGTACGACAGCAACTTGTTGATGAGTTCGGCAAGCTAAAACATGAGATATCAGGTGAAAACGATATATTTTTTCTCGAGACCGTAGCTCAGATCCATGCTCGCGCATTCGAAGCACTGCATGAATTGAATGAACGGAAAGCAACAGAAAGTGAACAGGATGGTGATAATGACGTAGTGATACTTGAAGCAGAAATGGAAGTACCAAGTGCAGTAGATGAATCAGAACCTGATGAGACCATCACCGAAGGAGAGGAAGGACTACCACTTCCCGGCGAAGATGATCAATCAAACGACGACGATTCCACAGAAGAAGGAGAATTAGAAGCAGAAGTGGAAGGAGCAGAACCAGAAGAAGAGGGGGGAGAATTCGACATCAAAGTAACGCCATAAGCCGCCATCACCCAAACAACAAGTGTCACCACAATTCCTTCTCATGGTGCAAATTTTGGATGTTTGAACGCCTACCGTTCCACACCATCATGGAACCGTTTTTATTGCTAATTTAAGCGCAAAAGTAGGAACCTTAAAAAGTTTTTTTGAGAGGTGGTTTTCAAAGGGTTTTTTTAAGATCAAAATTCAGCGCTCTCTTTCCCCCGGGTGGAGGGGGGTAGTGGGTTGGCAAAGAAATAATGATAATTATCCATTGAACACGTAATACAAAAGGCTAGCCATTTTTCTTCCAGCTCTCCCACCCAACCGCCGCAGCTATCATCAACCAAACCGTATACGCCACCGCACTATCCTCCCACGCATGCAGGAAGAGAGCTGCAATCGAGATTCCAAGGAAGATCAGGAATATTTCTTTATTGTCATCTCTTATACGCAGGGTACGCAAGACAAACATAATCACAGTAACAAACATTGCAAATCCAATCAGTCCAAGTTCCACTCCTATTTGCAGATACCAGTTCTCCGGAAGCAGAGGGCATTTGCATACTCGACCAACTGGTTGACCTGCCAGACGTAGCTCCCCATAGATGAGCGGAGGCTGGACTTGTACACCACCAACAAACACGCACAAATCAGGTCGATCAGCCGCCCAAGATGAATCTGCTCCTGCTTCCAAGTGAACACAGGCATCGCTCACACGGTTGCTCGCGGGCCCTGCCGTTCCCAGTCCCAATCCAAAGGGATTCTCCCTCATGATTCTAGTAGCCTCCAGCGGACGAATCAGATGATCACGAGTTGAGGCAATGCGCGTGATGGCATCCGGTTTTAGGATCAGCAGAAGCAACAAGAGACCGATGGCAACAGCACCCAAACGGACGATCGACTGCTTAAACTTTTTCCTGGATTGCAATAAATAGAGCGCAACAACAGTAATTATGGCAGCTGCAATCCAGGCACTGCGGGAGAATGTCAACACAATGGCGCTGCCGATAAGTAAAAGAGCAGCAATTGACAATTGACGTTCGACTTGTGACTTGCGACGTGCGACTAATCGCACAAGCACGATACTCCAAGGAATCAATAACCAAAGTCCAAGTTGATTAGGTCCACTCATCACCGACTGCATCCGCCTAATCCCAAGTGATTCAATCTGCTGAAATGCTGCAAGCGGAGCATCGGGGAGATAAAGGGAGTGCAAATCTGAATAGCCCAGCCATACAAAGAATTTCTGTGGAAGGAACATTGTCGCGATACCGTATAATGCAATCAGGCTTCCGACAGAAATCAAAATTTTGAATGAACGCGCAAAGAATTCCTTTGACCACCCAACTCTCCTCAGTGCAAAGAATGCAATAATTGGAACAAAGTCATATTTGAATCCGAAGAGATAAAGTTTCCAATCGGAGTGCGTGATAGCTGTGATGATGACAGAAAAGATCACCAGTCCGACAATGAGGATATCTGTATCATCAAACGCCCACCGGCTCATATCACTCTTCGGTCGCTTCAACCATTCCAAAAAGGCAATGATGAGAATGATTGCAAGCAGTGCTTCCTTCCATAGTGCCAGCATCGTCAACGGAGCATGACCGGGACCTGCGATCAGCTTTGTTCCTACAGTAACGAAGAATGCATGGAAAGGGAGGGCTGCTATCAGAACAAGGACCAGTGATTCACGAAGACGCATCAACATGCAAACTGTAAGGGGTAAGGGGAAAGTGGAAAACTGATATAACGTACATTTGAAATGACGAAATTTCCACTTTCCCTTTTCCACTTTCCCTTTACGGTTTTAACCTTTCTCCCTCAGACCGAAACACCTCCCCCTCCTTCAAAACAGCTTCGACAGCATCAATGCACTTCGCACTCACATTTTCCCCATAAATTTTTGGAGCCTTGCGCATTTCTTCATTATCCCACGCATACTCAATAATTTTCTTGATAACATCACTGTTGACCGGGGGGGCAATCAGATTCCCACCATTCATCACAGATTCAGATCGATCGGACCCGAAGCGCAGAGTGACACATGGTACCCCGAGCACATTCATCTCTTCCTGCATAGAACCGCTGTCCGTTGCACAGACCGATGCCTTTTGCATCGCTGCAATTACATCCGTGTACTGCGACCATACTTCGGAGAAGATAAAGTTATCGTGCTCTTTGTTAAGCCTCTCCACTTCTTCCTGTAGTCCAAATCTTTCAAAAGCCTTCTTAGTTTGATTCATGTTAATAAGCAGAACTTTCTTCCCCTCTTCAACAAAGGACTTAAGCGCATCAAAGATCGCCATAAATCTTTTTTCGCTTATGCAGTTCTCTCTGCGGTGAATACAGAACCGTACAAAGCCACCGTCAGCAAGAATTGGATATTTTTCAAAAATAGTTGCGCTCTTGGCATTTTCAACCGCTTCCAGAGTTGCATCTACAACCGAGTTGCCAACCACAAAGATGCGATCTTCTGCAAATCCCTCGCTCAACATAAATTCTTTATCCAGCTCAACCGGTGCCAAATGAACTCCTGTCCCAGCTTCTGAGCAACGAGTATTAAACTGCTCAGGATACGGCTCTTGTGAACCTCGCTCCCAATTTTTCCGATCCATTAAAAACGTTCTCCAATCTTCCACATCGAAATCCGACCACTGACCACTCATCACTGACCTCTTATAAGCAGGCGTCAGTGTTCGAATACCAGCTTCAACGTGGACGGATGCGAATCCATGACAATACCCCGCGTTGCCCGCAGCCATAGCTGTAGTCGTATCACCATGGATATAAGGTATGACGATCTT
>JBDRFD010000035.1:0-6623 GCA_043819035.1 Patescibacteria group bacterium
TCAAAGTTTGCATACCAAGCAACAATTTTTCTTTCAGTTCTGCTCTCCATAGCTCTTCTCACACCGTTTTTTGTTCTGCACTGGCTTTCTCATTTTATGATCGTTAGTGTTCTTACACGTGGATACGCTGTAACAGTTTTCAGTGGCTCTGTTCGGTACCTGACTTTTTATCATAAGGTTCTCACTCATATCTTTGAACACTACACAAGGCCCATTTTTCGCGATCTTGTACGTCTGCCGTTTAGAATTTTTAGAAAACCTTGGCGCTGTACTGAAGAAGTTTGGTTTAGGAATCCAATTACTCTTCTTGTGTCAGGTCTTCCACTCAATCTTGCTGTGCTAGCTATGATTATTGCTGAACCGACGTGGGATGTGTGGATAATCATGTGGATTATCGGGATCATTCTTGTTGTTTTTATCTCTTTGCCGACACTTAGGTTTCTCGGTGAACCAGAGCGCTATATGGAGCATACAATCATTGCGTTGGTTGTGCTTTTATCCAGAGCCTCTTTTAATACTTACTCACTACTTTTTGCAGCTGTATTTATTTTAACAATATGGGGAATGATTTATACGGTGCGATGGCGGCAATTGCGTTACTCAGAGAGATTTGCAGAAGTAAATCATGCTGAGGAGGAAGTTTCTGAGTTTCTTGTTGAAGAATCGAAAAAATTTGTAGGTCGGCGAGTGCTTCTCTGGACATACGTACGAGCATCTATACGTTTAGTTTTGGATACAGATTCATATCAGGTTGTTGGATACTTGAGTGGAGTTGAGCCAAAGGATTGGCATCGTGTGAAAGAACTATTTCCTCAAACGCACGAAGCTGTGAATCCGGATCTTGAGAAGATCACTAAAGAGTACAGCGTCGATCATATTGTGATTGACAAGGTACTCACCAAAAGAACACAGAACCGCCTTGGCATTACTTATTATGAAAAACGTCCGGGTACAGTAATCTTTGAGAATGATTTCTTTGAGGTCCTTAGGGTAGAAGGTGCGATATCATAGTTATTTGGTGAACATCTACAGTTAAAGTCGACCAGTGCTTTAAACCCCTCTTTGTAGACGTAAGTGTGGTAGAAATTATACTCACATCTGTTGTGTGGGGATGTACTTTGGAAAACTGTTTGTCGTAGAAATTCTCCACGCAGAACCAAGCACCCAAAACCATTGCCTCCAACAGATTCCACATCAGTTGAAGATGACACACCTATTGGTTTTCCGTCTTCTGTCCACTGCCACACTTCTAGTTGAGGTAGATAGATGCCTGAAACGCTAATCGTCTTATGATCAAAGTGTAGTGTGAGGCGTTCAAAGGCATCAAGTGGAGGTATGACGTCTTCTTTGAGTAACAATGCGAGTGGGTTAATGCAAAAGCGTGCGAATCGGTTGTATATTGCTTCTGGGTTAATCTCTTGTGATTCTTTAAGGTATGTCTGTGCACCGTAGTCGCACTGTGCAAGCCAAATTCGAATAATATTACTAAATGAATAGTTTTCTGATGTATCCATGATCACCAGATGGATGTGTTCGTGTGGGAAAGTCTGTTGTTCTAAAAATTCTGAGGTAAGTGGCCAGCTCTGTTCCAATCCAGATAGAGCTAGGAAGAGCGTTGCAGGTTCCTCCAGGAAGCCCGTGCGTTGCGCATAGGGCTTTTTTTTCGAGAGAGATGGAAACATATTACTGTCGTGTTTCCTGTAATAGAAAATCCCATCGCTCTTCACCGCCTTCCATCCTAGCCTTAGTATTCTCCTCCAAGTTACCCAGTCACCATGGTGTGTTACTCCATGACTCCATCCTCCAATTTGCTCGATTGCCTCTCTTCGTACCATAGAAGCAGAGTGCATGTGATTTTCCATTTCGAAGCGGCGCCAGTCGAATTGATCAGGCGCATTGTAATAGCTGTCTTCGCTACCAAAGCATTGATGGCTTGTATAAGCGATTGCGGCGCTTGGATTATTCTTAAGCACACTAAGTCCGCTGCAGACGTATTCCGGGTGTAGCTTGTCATCTGCATCAAGGCAGATGATAAAAGGTGCATTTGTGCGCTCCAAACCTACATTTCGTGCTGCGCCAACACTATGCCACTCACCCCGAATGTACTTAATGCCTTGGTCTTCGTACTTAAGTGCTACTTCTTTTGTGTTATCTACGGAAGCATCGTCTACAACGATTATTTCTGCCGGTCTTATTGTCTGCATTAAGACACTCTCAATTGCTTCTGCTAGAAAATGAGCGTAGTTATGGCACGGGATGATCACTGCAACCTCATTTGTGTATTCTCCTGTCATCTTTTTGAGGTTCTCCTTTGTTTGCATTGTGCGGTAAGGGGCGGCAATTGTATCAATGAGTTCAGCATAGTTCTGCAAAGTTTTACTATGTGTAAATCTTTCCTCTATGCGGCTTCGTGCATTTTGGCCAAGTGCATGTGCATGTTCAGGATCAGAGAGCAATATCCGAATGCGGTCTGCAAGGAGCCCTGCGTGTCCGGGGGGGATTAGTAGACCGTTTACACCATCTTCAATTATTTCCGGGATACCATATGTATCGCTTGCAATAATCGGGCGGCCAAGAGCCATTGCTTCTAGGATTACAAGTGGGCAGGCTTCGATGAAGGACGGGCATACACAGATTTCTGAGAGAGCGATAATATCAAAGGCATTCTCAGTTTCAGGTATCACACACACGTATTGTTGTGCACTGTTGAACTTTGCGAGGTCTAGGGCACGCTGCAAATATGCTTTGTGCTCATCTTCAAGTATGTTTCCTAACATGAGGAAAGCAATTGGCTGACCGGAGAGTTCATGAGCTATTCGGATGCTCGCCTCAATAAACTCATACTGTCCTTTACGCGGGCAGATCGTACCGATGAGTGACACTATTGGGGCTTCGGGCAGAATTCCAAGTTCTTGCCGTAGAGCCAGAGGATCGATGTTTCGTATATGCGTGTCTATTTCCTCAAGGTCAACACTGTTGTGGATCATGTATGCATTGCCTGCAAGGCAGTCAGCATATATTCGCCTGGTAGCATCCGCAGGGAAGACAACTGCGGAGGCAGAGCGAAATGCCGATCCTGTGCAGTCGGGAAATAGAGTTTCATAAATAGAGCGCTCTGATTCATGAATGATCCAGATCACGGGGATATTAGCGTGCTTGCACTGTTCTACGATGTGGTAACCCAGAATAGTATTCACAATGACAATGTCTGCATTTTTTTGGATGGGATGATACTGTCGGTTGTGGTCGTAGAGTTCAGGAATGATTTGAAATGGAATGTCTGCTTGCACGCACCGTTGTCGCAGGGGTCCATCTTTGGGTGAAAGGATGTGACAATCGTGACTCATGCTATTCAGCCCATTGGCAAGGCGCAGTAGCACAAGAGGCGCTCCTTCGCGATTTAAGTTATGGGTGCATAAAGTGATGCGCATGAGACTACAAGGAGGGAAGATATTGTTTTGTTCGCAAATCGGATGATATGTAAGGATCATACTTAATCATTTGGTGCCAACGTTGCCGAAGACGCTCGAGGGCGGCAAAGTCACCATATATGCCGCGCGATGCTGCTTCGCGATGAATTAGGTTTGCAAAAGGCGACCAGACTATACGAAATCCTTGCTGTCGCAATCTGAGACAAAAGTCCACATCACCGTAGGTGACGGGGAACTGCTTTTCATCAAATCCCCCGATGTTCTCAAAGAGACTTTTTCGTGTCAGCAGGCAAGCAGCTGTCACTGCGTTTACATTGCGCAATGTTTGATTAGTATATGCGTAACCACCCTCGTCGGCGTCTAGTGCCACGTGCAAATGGATGGGACTTCCATTTTGCCTTACACTAACGCCAGCGTGCTGCACAGATCTATTCGGATAGAGTAATTTTGCTCCTACTGCTCCAATACGCTCATCGAGCATCATGGCAAACATCATTTCTGTGAGCCAATCTTTACAGATTACTTCTGTGTCGTTATTAAGAAATACTATGTGTTCTGTGTGTACATGCTCCATGCATGCATTGTGTATGTGTGAGAAATTGAATTCAGGAGTTTCGATACGCACAACACGTGCCGGGTGTCGCTTGAGGTAAGACAGTGTGCTACCTCTGCTGCCATTGTCGATGATAAGGATTTCATAGTTTTCGTACTCGGTTTTGCGCAAACTATCCAAGCAAGGGCGTAGGACATCTATGTTGTCTTTCGTTGGGATTAAGATTGTAACTGGAGGAATGGGAAGAGAAGCGTTAGGAATTAGACGCGCTACTGGCCGATCCCCGTGTAGCTTAATGTCACAGGGGAGATGACGCCGATTGATTGCTTCTCTCAGCGGCTGGATAATTGCGTTGGCATTCTGTAGATGTTTATTGGAAGCATGGAACAAGATCTGAGGGAGATGAAGTATAGATTTGGCATGCTCTGAAGCGCGGAGTAGCAGGTCATATGCAAATTCTTCTTTGTTGGGTTGTGTTGGAATATCTATTGTTTGTAGAAGTGAATAGCTAAAGAATACAGCTGGTCCGATATAGTTGTGCGAGAGCAGAAGCTCTGGACTCCAGTCTGGCTTGAACTGAGGATTAGTTTGTTCGAGGCAGACATTTATCTGATCGTGATCGGTATAAATGATGTCTGCAGATTGAGAGTCATTCAGTGAGACAATCTTTTCGAGAGTAGTAAGCTCAAGGATATCTCCGGGGGAGATAAAGGAGATGAAAGCACCTTCTTCTAAGATTTCCTTCGGTGGTCGTGTGCTCACTGAAAGTTTTTGAGGGAATTCTCTGTTGTAAGTTTCAATTAGTCGAATAACGTGTTCATGTTCAATGGGTGATAATTCTGTAAAGATAAAGCATTTCCAGTTAGGATAACTTTGTTGTGTTAGTGAGTTAAGTGTGCGACAGAGGGCTATGTCATCAAGTGAATTAATACTCAGAAAAAACTGGAACTGCGTATTTAATCTTCTCTTGTATGCGCGTACTAGGCTTTCTCTAAATTCTGAAAACATTCTGGGGTGACGAGTGAGATACTGCGAGTACAAATGGTTAGGAATGTTACTTCCCTGCTTGCGCGGTTCAGGAAGTGCACATTTGCGTCTTTTGAGCCTTCGAAGTATGCGAGGAAAAGTTGGCATCAGAGGAGAGAAGTGTAGACGTCTTTAAGGTAATGGATAGTATGGCTCCATGTATGAGTGCTCCGAATCCAATCGGCATTGCGCTGACCAATGGCTCGAACTGTATCTCTATTTTCGCAGCACCACTCAAGAGCTTCTCGCAGTGCATCTACAGAATGCTTGTTCACGATCGTTCCGTGTTCCCCCGGTACGACGAGTTCCGGAACCATTCCAACCGGGAATGAAACAGGATAGCGTCCGCAAGACATTGCCTCGAGTATGGGGCGAGGGGAACCTTCTGCCCAAGAAGCACTGATAATGACGTCAATGTCGCGGTAGAAATCCACCATTTCTTGTTCGTTAAACTGTCCTTGAGCAAGTTTCAGTTTGCAAACTCCTTCACAAGCTTTCTTAACCCATTCAAAATTCTTTATAGGATCATTTGGATTTCCTGCCCATCCTGCACGTAGTGCGCCACTGCGCGGAGGTGCGCAAGCGAACAAATGGGCGTCCACTCCTTCAGGGAAGAACTTCACAGGTGTTGGGAGGTCACTAAGCTTATAGAGAAGAAACCTATTTGGAACAGTGATCACGTGTGCATCTAAGAGGTATTTATTATAAAACTCTTCTGCGGACTCACCCCTTTGATATTCCCAGCGGTGGCTGTAGACGCCTTTCACAACCCTCACATGAGGTTTTAGAGAATGTAAGTGGTAGAGTTGCTCACCTCCGAGCACGTGTAGTATATCAACATTACTGAGGTCGAGTGTGGGCTTGTCGGATGCGCTTATAGTCTTGAAAATGAAATACTGCGAAAGTTCTTTTGTAAACGAGCGAGCATAGGAACGAAACACCCAATTAGGCTTGTCAATCAACAACACAATGCGCGGTTTATGAAGAACATCTACACCCATGTGTCAGCGGACAAGTAGTGTTTACAGATACAATTCCAGTCCATGAGGGCTTGAGCCGGCTCATCACGAAGGTCCAGGTAGAAATTATGGTCGTAGTTCTGCCACGTTGGTCCGGTGCGAAAGAGTGCTTTTTTAAGATATGAACTGCGTACAGCCAGGCATCCAAAACCGTTACCACCAATAGTTGTAACACCACTATCAACGACATATTCTTTACCTTCATTTGTCCACTGCCAAGCAATAGGACGGTGCTTAAAACGGTCACGGTATATTCCACTGACTGTTGCTGTGGTTGGTCCGAAGTGTTTGAGGAGTTTCACGTAGGCATCGTTAGGAGGGATGACGTCATCTTCAAGGAAGAATGCATATGGCGTTTGGATAAGACGCGCAAAGAGATTGTAGATATGGGCGCAGGCGTGCTGTATATCTGGTATGACTTCAAGGCGAGGCATGTCAGCAAGGTTTTTTGGACCGACATCCTCTGCAAGATATGTGTGACTTTTATAATCACAGGACCCAAGCCACACGCGCACTTGATGACTGAACAAAGGTTCCTGAGAAGTATCCAGGATAATAAGATGCAGTTTATCGTGGGGGAATTGCTGTCGCTCG
>JBDRFD010000036.1:0-20195 GCA_043819035.1 Patescibacteria group bacterium
CATTGGATATGGGGATGACATAAGTGGGAGAGTATGGACGAAGAAAGGGGCGATGAGAAGAAAAAACCCATCAGATCAAGGGCTATTGTAGGGAAAGGAATCTAAAGAAACCACGAAAAGGAATCCGAAGAATCCGAAGAATCCGAAGAAAACAAGGGTTTTGGGGTGTAAAGCAATGAAAATGATAAGGTTTTAGGTTTTAGGTGATTAGCCTGCCTGCCGGCAGGCAGGGTTTTGGGGAGCAGGTGTCGAGGTTTTCAGGCTAGAGCATGGAAAAACCTTTTCCCTTTTGACCTCTTCCCAAAAACCTACTTGTCCTGAGTGATTCGAAGGATTGAACCTAACACCTATAACCTTTTTTATGGAACATCATAACTTCTTCGGTTTCCTTTGTCCCCTCAGGCCTCGGCCATTTTCTCCCTCACAAACGTATCCGTAGTCACCAGCCTTCCGCGTTCCTTCACACTCTCCTGGCGGTAGAATAGCGCTGTAAACAGCCAGAATCCACCTACAATGTAAAGGAAGGATGGTAGAAGCAGGATCGGAATGCCACCCAGGAAATTCGATTCCGAGAGTTTAAGCAGATCTCCGAAGGTTTCCGGACGATTGGGAAGCATATCCGGCAAAGTCACCATGAAATTGAAGAGGCCGTGCAGGAACGTAGCCAGTGTCAATCCGATCAAAATCATCTGCACACGAAACACTCTCGTCTCGGGGAATCGGAAGATCAGCCTTAGCAAGCCCGCAAAGATTGGAACACGCCCCTTGCGACGAACGTCACCGAGGTAGGACTCAGCAAATATTGCCAGCCCCAGGAAGTATCCCATCACACCGGACGCAACAATATGAACCATGGTCGTGAGGATGGCGCGCCCGGAGACATTGCCAAGAAACGCCCACCACTGTGGCTCTTCCGCCTCCGTGAGAAACTCCCGGACGAATCCGAGGAAGTAACTGGGGTTGAGAACATTCTCCGCAAAGGCGAATCCAATCGCCACAATCACTGCCATCTGAATTACGTCATCAATACTGGAAAAGAAGGACTTGCCACTCTTTTTCAAAACCCACAACTTCGAAAATTCCTCGATCAACCCAACAATGAGGAATGAAATGAACATTGCAATGATCGTTGACTGAATGCCGGAAACTCCCATCAGATCACCGGACACGAATGCATTGGAAACACTGCTGAAGTTTTGCGGGACGATCTTGAATAGGAAGAACTGAAGCTCCACACCTCTGCGTACCAATGCATCGTAGAATAGAATCGGAGCAGTGGAGAGCATTCCTGCAAAGAACATGAGTAGCACCATGCTCCATCTCTGCTTGTGATACTCCAAAAAGAACCAGCACCACACAATTGCGGGAATGAGCGCGACTCCTGCCGCTATGAGGTGTGCAAGCCTTTCATCCGGATTTTCCTTGAAGAGGACATGAATACCGATCCACAAAACAAATGTTCCAAGAACAACTGCCTTGATACGCGGAGTCCACGGACCGAACAGAAACCGCCACAGCACAATCGCACAAACGATCCCCAGTGCCATGATAAATGGGTCCTGATGGACATCCGTATGCAGGAGGACGCGCGTAAGACCGAGTAACCCGAATGCAAGTGATGTTCCTATAAGTGCTGCAAAAATGTAATCGCGTGACCAACGGAACTTCATTTGTAGAATGACACAGACTACACCTGCAATCAGAAATACCAGAAGTATTGTTGAACTTGGAATCGCATTGAACGGTGCAACATCACGAAGTACCCTTAATGAGAAAATAAAGACCGCACCCGTTGCAATCACTGTTCCAAACACCATGCGCGACCGCGGGAAGTAGGGCTTGCGTTTTTGAATCGAAGCGATGGACTCATGATCCAGGAGTACCTGGTTACATATGCCGAGCCAGAAGCGCGCGAGCAGACAACCAACAACGGCACCCACTGCAATCCATCCGATGAGAGTAAGATTTCCATTGCTTAATCCCGCAACTTCCCCTTCCACCTCTACTGCCATTGCACTCAAAGAAACTGCAATCCCTGCAAAGATTGCGAGCATGCAAGCCGTACGTCGAGAAAGTACGCGTATAGAGAGTGTGGGTATTTGGTTTTATTATAACATATTTTGACATATTGATAAATAGCTAGGCTATACATAATATAAGCTTTTCTGACTCGTCACAGGTCGCAGGTCGCAAGATTGGTCGCAAGTCACAAGTCGCAAGTCCATAGGTCCTGTGACTTGTGACCTGGGACAAGGCCTGTGACATGCGACCTTCGACAAGGTAATAATTAAAAGTAATTATTCCATACACACCTTCATTCCTGTACCGTATGCGACGATATGCCAGCTAAAACACTCGATCAAATTGTCTCCCTCTGCAAGCGTAGAGGTTTCATCTTCCCAGGATCTCAGATCTACGGAGGGCTCGCTAACACTTGGGACTATGGCCCACTTGGGGCTGAGCTCAAGAACAATGTAAAGAAGCAATGGTGGAAGACGTTCGTGCATAAACGTCCGGATATTGTGGGGCTAGATAGTGCAATCTTGATGAATCCGAAAGTGTGGGAAGCAAGCGGACATCTGGAATCATTCAATGATCCACTTGTGGAATGCAAAGAATGCCATGAACGTTTCCGCGGCGATAAGCTTCTGGAAGAAAAACTGGGGGTGGAAGCTGTTGTAGTTCTTAAGCTTGAACAGATTCAACCAATGCTCAAAGCTGACAAAATCCCCTGCCCAAACTGCTCTAAATGCGATTGGACTGAAGTTAAACAGTTCAATATGATGTTCAAAACTCATCAGGGTACAACTGAGGATTCAGCAACAGAAGTTTATTTAAGGCCCGAAACCGCACAGGGCATCTTCACAAACTTCAAAAATGTCCTCGACACAGAGCGTCCTCACCTCCCATTCGGTATTGCACAGATCGGGAAGGCATTCAGGAATGAAATCACACCGGGCAATTTCACATTCCGCACAAGAGAGTTCGAACAGATGGAGATCGAGTACTTCGTGGAACCGGGCAAAGAAGCAGATGCGTTTGAGGAGTGGAAAGTGAAGGTCTGGGATTGGTACATGGATTTGGGAATTAACAAAAAGTCGATGCGTATTCGCGAACACGAAAAGGATGAACTCTCTCACTACAGCTCTCGCACGATCGATATTGAATACAAATTCCCGTGGGGATGGGGAGAGCTCTTTGGGCTCGCCAACCGCGGAGATTTCGACCTTTCTCAACATGAGAAGTTCTCCGGTGAGGAGCTTAAGTACACAGATCCAAATGACCCCAAGAAGAAGTTTATTCCGCATGTGGTGGAACCGAGCTTCGGTTGCGACCGCACCGTTCTCACATTCCTCCTCAACGCCTACACAGAAGAAGAACTTGAAAATGGCGAAGTTCGCACGCTCATGAAATTCGATCCGCGCCTATCCCCTGTCGATATTGCAATCTTACCTCTGAGTAAAAAAGGACATCTGATCGAAAAGGCACAGGAAATTCATAAGATGATTCTTGATCAAACTGACCTTGTAACAGACTTCGATATCACAGGATCCATCGGGAAGCGCTACAGAAGGCAAGATGAAATCGGAACACCCAAAGCTATTACAGTGGACTTTGGAACGCTTGGTGAAGATGACAAGCAAGGCGCGAAGGATACGGTAACAATTCGTGATCGCGATAGCTTAGAGCAGAAGCGGGTGAGGATTGGAGAACTGGTTGAGAAACTCCAGTGAGAAATCCCAAGCCCCAAGCCCCAAATCACAAGCAAAGCTAATAGTACGAAGTTCAAAACTCAAATTTCTGTGTCTGGATTTTGAGACTTAAAATCTATTTGTGATTTAGGTTTTGAGCTTTGGATTTTTTCCCAAGGTTTTCCGAGGTTTTTCTTGCTTCCTAGCACTTATCTCAGTATAAATAACATGTCACTCCCTCCCGATCGCCGCGGTCCTGGCGCGTAGCGCCACCCTGAGGGAGTCCCGCGAATGCGGGACGACTCGAAGGGTGACCCGCGTTTCCTCCGCAAAGTGGCGAGAAGACGGAGAGAGGAAGCATAAGGATTTATCATCGAACTTTAAGCACCTAGAATCGCTGATGCTAGTCCCCTGCCTGCCGGCAGGCAGGCTAACCCCTAGCCCCTAACCCCTGTCGTAATGCCTACAATTACCGAAAAAGACCTTTTCGAAGCCACCTGCCACATCGGGCACCGCAAACAGAAGTGGAATCCGAAGATGGCTCCATATCTTTACGGCTCACAAAAAGGCATTCACCTATTCGATCTGGTTCAGACCAGAGCGCACCTAGAACAAGTGTGCAGTGAACTGAAGAAGCTCTACAGCGAAGGGAAGACCATCCTCTTCGTCTCCACAAAACAGCAGAGCATCGTACCGATCGAACGGTTGGGAAACTCGCTCAATCAACCTGTTGTCACCAAAAATTGGATACCCGGACTCCTCACCAACTGGTCCACCATCAAGAGGCGTATCAAATACTACCTCGAACTGCAAAAATCATTCCAGACAGGTGAAGTAGAGAAGTACAAGAAGAAGGAGCAGCTTATGCTGAGAAAGAAACTGGCAAAGCTGGATAACGCTCTCTCCGGTGTCTCCGGTATGACAGAACTTCCCGATGCCATCTTTGTGATCGATGCCGTGTGTGATAACGTCGCCGTGCGCGAAGCAAACAAGAAAGGTATTCGTCTCTACGGCATCTGTGATAGCAATGCAAATCCCGACAACTTCACTGCCTTCATTCCTGCGAATGATGATGCTGTAAAGTCACTCAATGCAATTCTCGAAACGATTGAATCGGAACTTAAAGGGGCTCCATCCAAGAGGGAGCCTGAAGAAGCTTAGTACTTTCCTATTAACTTTTAACCATCAACTATCAACCGTCAACTATCAACTATCAACTTTTCACTTTTCCCCTTTCTCTTATGTCAGACATTTCCGCAGCAGCAGTTTCCTCTCTCCGTGCCCGAACCGGCGTATCCATTCTTCAGTGCAAAAAGGCACTCGAGGAATCAGGCGGCGATGAAGAAAAGGCGATTGATTTTCTCCGTAAGAGTGGCGCGGCACAAGCAGTAAAGAAGGCTCAACGAGACCAGAAAGAAGGTGCCGTTTTCCTCGCGCAAGATGGCAATAAAGCAGCCATGCTGATACTGCACTGCGAGACGGATTTCGTCGCACGCAACGAGGACTTCCGGAAGTTCGGATATGGGCTTGCGAATATGTTACTTGAAAAAGGAGAGGAAGATCTCAAGAAACATGTGGAAGGGATTATTACAGATGTGGTGCAGAAACTCGGGGAAAATATTTCTCTTGGGGAAGCAGTCGTCATAGAAGCTCCGGTCGTTGGAAGCTACGTTCACACGAACCACAAAATCGGTGTCATCGTGGGAACGAATGAAGGTGACGGTGAAGTTGTTAAGGACATTGCGATGCATGCAGCTGCTATGAATCCACTTTATAAAACTCCTGAGGATGTAACCGTGGAGGCAATTGAGAATGAGAAAGAAATCTGGAAAGAGCAGATGAAGTCTGAAGGCAAGCCTGAAGCAATCATGGAAAAGATTATGATGGGCAAGGAGAAAAAGTTCCGTGAAGAGAATGCGCTCACCACACAAGAATTTGTGAAGGATCCGTCGAAAAAGGTGAAGGATCACTTGGGAGGCGCGGTGGTGGTGGAGTATGTGAGGTTTGCGATTACCTAGGAAATCAAAGAAACCAAGGAAGCCAAAGGGTTTAGAGTCTTGCCCCTTTGGATTCTTTGGTTTCCTCGGATTCTTTGGTTTCTTTCATTCATACTCGATAAACGAGATCAATTCCGGCATCTGTAAAGCACAGAACCTATTGATTCTCCAGTCTGATGCGCTAAAGTTTCAGTAAATGAGCAACGCACACATTCTCATCGCTGAAGATGATCCGGTCCTGCGTGAGGTATACGCAAAAAAATTCACATTGAGCGGATTTGAAATTGAGACAGTTAAGAACGGTGAAGAAGCTATCACCGCACTCGCAGCCAGAACTCCGGATATCCTGATCCTGGATCTTAATATGCCGGTGTTGGATGGCTTTGCTGTTATGGAGAAGTATCCAAAGGAGAAGCGCAAGTTCCCAATTCTAGTTCTCACTAACTTCGGGAATGAAGAAAACCGGACCAGAGCCACCAAGCTTGGAGCAGATGACTATTTCGTGAAGAATGAGATGACGATTAAATCACTGCTGGAAATGGTTGAGAATTTGCTGAAGGCGAAGGATATGTGGAAAAAATAAGGTTTTAGGTGTTATGTAGATCCACCTTCGTCCCGCTTGGTTTGGCAAAGCTCACCACAAGAAAGTGAGACTACGGTGGACAAGTAGGTTTGGGGAAGTGGTATTTAGGGTAGAGGTTAACCTCTACCCTTTGAACCTGTAACCCAAACCTAATCACCTATCACCTATAACCCTTTTGGGCCCAGTATTTAACCATCCCTCAGGGTGCTACAAATAGCGCACTTTCCATGCTATAATGGTACGATACCCGTAATGAACATTCTGTACGCCATCATCGTGCTCGGTGCGATCATAGGAGTCATCTCAGGACTGCTCTGGATCAGCCGCAGGATGCTTGAGCGAAAGAATGAGCGAGACTTGGTGTTCCTGCAACTTTTGATACCCAAGAAAGAAAGCAAAGAAGACAAAGAGGTAGAGAGGGATAAGTTTTCCACAGGACAGGATTTCCGTGAAATACTTGGCGTGATGGAACACCTCTTCGAGGCATTGCACGGAATTTATGAGTCTCGTATGGAGCGCTTTTGGCGCGGGCAGCCTTTCTTCTCCGTGGAATATGCCGCACTGGCAGGAGAGATTCTCTTCTTCGTGGTCTGTCCCAGAAAGTACGCCCCTCTAATCGAAAAGCAGATCACCTCGTTCTATCCCGACACGATCATAGATGAAGTGGAGGATTACAACATTTTCACTGAGAAGTCGGTGGTCGCCGCTCAACCGCTTCTGGCTTCAAAACCATTCACGGCAGTCTTCAGGACCTACCAGCAACTCAAGAGTGATCCTTTTAATAACATCACCAATGCATTCTCTAAGTTGCATGTCACCGAAGGTGCAGCTGTTCAGTTTGTCCTGCGGCCCGCAAAACAAGGGTGGCAAAAGAAACTCCAGAAAGAAGCACTCTCACTAATCAACCCCAAAAAGAAACGCGCGAAATGGTGGAATCCCATCTCCTGGCTTTCGGTTGCCTTCGGAATTATCACGACAGGTGATGAGCTTGTGGACATCAAAACGGAGCAGGCAACCGGCGAACGCGTGTCTCAAATGGCCGAGGAATACTCTAAAGCGGTTGATGAGAAAGCGGGACAACCCGGCTTCCACTGTACAGTCCGATTAATTGTCTCCGCGGATAACCGAGCGCGTGCTGATACTCTTTTGAGTACTCTCATTGCAGCCTTCGGACAATTTAATGCGGTGCGCGGAAATGGTTTCAAGCGACCGAGATTTGTACAACTCAAAAAGACCGTTGCACGTTTCATTCGCCGTTCTCCGCGCCGCACGTTTAAGCAGCTGTTGCTCTCCCCAAAGATTCTACTGGGAACGACTGAGCTAACGAGCTTCTTCCACTTACCAAATATCAAATACAACAAAGTAGAGACCATTAAGTGGCAGAATTTCAAAATTGCACCTTCTCCAAAAGATGTGCCTTCTGAAGGAATCTTTTTGGGAACCAACACGCATCGAGGAGACAAAACCAAGATTTTCATGAAAAACGAAGATCGTTTCCGCCACTTCTACATCATCGGACAAACCGGAACGGGTAAGTCCTCGATAATTCAGCTTATGGCACGTCAGGATTTCCATGATGGAAAGGGGCTGTGCGTTGTGGATCCGCACGGATCGCTTGTGGAAGACCTGCTCCCCTACATCCCGCGTGAACGTGCTGACGATGTCATTTACTTTAATCCAGCAGATACCGAACGACCGATGGGGCTCAATCTGCTGGAAGGAAAGACTCCGGAAGAGAGAGACCTGATCGCACTCGATGCAATGAACATGATGGTGAAGATGTTCGGGAATGAAATCTTCGGGCCGCGTATCCAAGACTACTTCCGCAATGGATGCCTGACACTGATGGAAGATGAGGAAGAAGGTGGCGCCATAACCGACCTCGTCAAACTCTTTACGGACGAAGAGTGGCAACGGTACAAGGTATCCAAGATCAAGAATCCCATCGTAAAGTCCTTCTGGGATAAGCAGATGGCACAGACCGGACAACGTGAAAAGCAGGAGATGATCCCCTACTTTGCAGCGAAATTCGGACAGTTCTACACCAATTCCTTGATTCGCAATATTGTCGGCCAAACCAAGAGTGCTTTTGATATTTCGGACGTCATGAATAACAAGAAGATCCTTCTGGTGAACCTTTCCAAGGGGCTCGTGGGAGACATCAACTCGCAACTCCTTGGAATGATCTTTGTAAATAAGATCCAGGTGGCTGCAATGCGCAGACAACAACAGACGAGCGAGGAGAGGAGCGACTTCTTCCTCTACATCGATGAATTCCAAAACTTCGTAACCGAATCGATTGAATCCATTCTTTCAGAAGCTAGAAAGTATCGTCTTGGTCTGATTCTCGCCCACCAATACATTGACCAGCTGGAGAAAGACGACCGACTCTCCGGAAAAACAAGTTTGAAGGGGGCGGTTTTTGGAAACGTCGGGACAATGATGTTCTACAAGATAGGTCCGCAGGATGCTGAAGTATGCGCAAAGGAAATGGCACCGGTCTTCTCCGATCAGGACCTGGTGAATATGGATGCCTTCAAGGGAGCGATGAGACTTAGTATTGATGGCAAGCCATCACGCCCATTCTCGATCGAAGTGCCACGTCCGTGGCTGGATACCACGTATCCAAAGGATCCACAGGCATCGGAGGCATTTAAGCAGTTGAGTCGTCTTACGTATGGAAGACAGAGAGAATTCGTAGATCGGGAAATATTGAGAAGGATTGGGTAATAATCATAAACTATAGGTTTTAGGTGATTAGGTGATTCCTTCGACTCGTGCTCCGCTACGCTACGCACTCGCTCAGGACAAGTAGGTTTGGGTTATAGGTTTGTAGGTCAGAAGGTTGAATATAAAAAAACCTATTCCCTTAATACCTATTCCCCAAACCTATCTACCTAAAACCTATCACCTTATGGAGTATAATTCTTAATCAATCGCACATTGTCCCTCGTTTAAACCAACAATACATATATTGCTTTATTTACATATTTTTGGTATTATAGTACTATAATTTCCAAACACACATATGAACCTAAATAGAAATATGTTTGTCGCAGCTCTCGTTGGTGCTGTCGCCGGTGTGCTTATGGGCGCCGGTACTGCGCAATTCACCGAAGTACTCGCACAGGGGATCAATCCAACATATATCAAGACGCTTGATAATATCCGTAATTACGGAGATATCAATCATGTTTTCTCTCTACCAAGAATCCAAAACCGCATAGAGGATCAGGGAAGTATGCGTATGGCGGCTCCTACGGATAGAGTCCCCGAGCATTGCATGGAGTTGAGTGGTGCGAGGCTGGCCAAGTGCGTCGTTGAATTCCGTGACAATGATGTGATCTATCAGCCTCAGCAATAAGTTCAACATTAATTGAACCGTTTTTATTTCTTTCCCCATACATCCATGAACTGTAAACAAAACATGGTTGCGACAGTGCTCACCGCTGTAATGGTTGGGACACTCCTCTCTGCAGGAGCCAATCAACTTGCACATTTGGTTGCTCGCCGACAGGGTGTTGAATCAATAAGTGCGGGTGTTCACTACACTGCTCCAAACTTTGCCAGGGTGTACCGAAATTCTCGCAGTGTGCGTCTTTCTGTTGAAGAAGGAGTTTCTGACGAGATGCTCCGTTCGGCTGCGGAAGTCGTCGATCCTGACGATATGCTCCAGAGGCAATCTCAGGGTGGCGCTACATCCTCGTTCGTAAACACGAGGGTTCCCAGCAAGTGCAGAGGCCTTGTTGGTGGATCATTAGGTCGATGCATCCAACGCATTGGTGGTACTCTTGAGTAATGCTCTCGAAGATTTCGCGAAGTCTTCTTAGTTTCACTCAAGAAGACAACAAATAGAAGAATGACAATGTCGTTCTTCTTTTGTAATACCTAACCCCTAAAACCTATAACCTGCACTGTATTCCACTTAACACAGCAAAATACTCATTTCTTGCATTATTGTACTAAATATGTTATTATAGACATAACACACACATATTATTTCTTCCCCTTTTCATATATGAAGTGCAATAACAATGTAGCTTTGGCTGCGCTCTTCGGAATCGTTGCCGGAGTGCTCTTGGGCGCCGGGACGGCACAGTATGCTCAGTTGATGGCCTTCCAAGCAATGGACCCATCCGCAGCAATGGAACTGGAAGGTGTCGACCACTATTCCACAGGTGTCATTCGCGAACGAAGCGACATTGGTACCTACCAGCTGCTCGCTCCTCGTCGAATCGAGATCCCTCTTTATCTCGGCAACAGATCTACCAGGGCTGCAGCTCCAAGCTACGAGATGCCTGAACACTGTGAAGGTTACTCCGGACCTCGCTTGGTGAAGTGTATTGTGGAGTTCCGCGATAACGATACAATTTACCAATCATGGGGTTCCTACCGGTAAATTCTCCTAAAGTTTCCTGAGTAATTAAAAGGAGATTGGAATGCATGCATCCACTCTCTTTTTTGACCTTATTAAAGCGGTTTTTGAAGTAATTGTATAATATTTATATTTATGTTATAATATACTTAACATACATTTTATTTCTTTCCCTTCTGTTCCATGAACTGCAAGAACAATGTAGTAGTGGCAGCACTTGCCGGTGTTGTTGCGGGCACACTTATGGGTGCGGGGGCCAGCCAGTATGCTTACGTAATTGCTGGGTGGGACCCCAACGTCGCAAAATACGACGTCATTGAGGAGCTTCGCGGCAGCGCCCCACGTGGCACATACGAAGTTCTAAACAGGCGCTATTTCCAGATTCTTGAAGAAGAAGGTGAAGCCGAAGTCCCTTACCGTGAGGTAGAGTACGTCGGTGATGAAGCCGCTCTCTTCGATGATTCGAAGTATGCCAAAGAAGGTCCTTGCGCAGGTATGAGCGGCAGACGCCGAAACGTTTGCGAAGCCGAAAGCAATTAACATCTGCCTCGCTTGTGCTTAAGCACAGTTAAAAAGACTGAAAACAAATAACCTCATTTGGAAATAATTGGTGGGGTTTTTTGTTTAATCCCTCGTACCTACCGCGCAGCCACTGCATTAACCGGCACCGCATGCACCAGGTAACGCTGGCTGATGGAGTCCGGTGGCCAACATGTATATAGAATGAGTTCTTCCCCATTCCCTGAATCATTAAACGGACTCGTGTCACTTGCGGAAACTGTCTGCTTGTAATTGACCTCGTAGGTGAAGAGCTTTCCATCATACGTTACAAAGATCCGATCTCCGGTACTCAGATTATTCACTTTTCTGAAGATCTTGGTGTACTGAGAGACATCCCACGGGTAACCGCTTGAGTGCCCGTAGATCATGATCTTTCCTCCCGCGCCCGGGTAACTAAAGAGATGCCCTACGCCATACTGCAAAGGCTGCAATATTCCATCTGATGTAAAAGGATCAACCGGATGTGTCACAGTCAAATCACTGACTCCCAACGAAGGCATAGAAAGAGAAAAATATTTCTCAGACGCGTAGGAATTCTGTGCGACTGTTGCCGTTTGTGGCGCATTAATTGTCCCTTGTGATGTCTGATTGCTCGTTCGCGGCACAGACTGCACAACCTGTGGTCTAAGGCGCGCTTGCACGGGGGAAAGCGGCTCCGGACCACGATATGCCAGCGATCCATCGGTCTGGACTTTATCCAGACGATAGACGAGATCGAAGAAGCGACCGCGCGTCATCACCTGACCGAGTTCCAATCGCCCCTGATGCATAATGAGGTTCTTTTCGATGGCCGCATTGATGTATGGCGTAAACCATTCACTATCTCGATTCTGGATGTACTCAGAAAGCCGGGCACCATCACCTGAGCCCAATACTCCATACGCACGCAGCACCATTGTTACTGCCTCCTCTGCCGTCAGATAATTCCCCGGACGAAAAGTGCGATCTGGATAGCCCGTGATTAGGTCCTCCTCAAACGCCGCTTCGATGTAAGGTGCATACCATTCTCTTTGGTCCATGTCGGCGAAGAGTGGCATGGGCATCAGATTCTGTTTGTACCACTCCACACGTTCTGCAAACCTGAGCCCCACAATTACTTTCAGTGCCTCTGCCCTATTCAGTGGACCATTTGGTTTTCCTTCTCCTGTCGCATATCCGCTGATAACACCTTTCTGCGAGAGATAAGTAAATGCCGTTTCGTATGGTGTGCCGGAGACATCCGTAAACGAGGCGGCATTCGCCACTAACGCACCGCTTAGGAGCGCTGTGAAAGCCACGACGCTCACGAGCCCCGGCGTTCGTGAACGCTTCGGGGCGAGCGACCGGTGGCAAGCCAAAAGCGATATGAATCGTCTGCGCATGGATTAAGGGTAATATTGTAAAGAATTATGGACAATTGTCAATGCCTGTATGTGACAGGTTTGTGCTCTATTTGGTGATTTGGAAGTAATTATTGATAATAAAGAAACCGAAGAAACCAAGGAGTTCAAAGAATCCAAGGGGCGAAAGAATATCAAGCCCTTTGGTTTCCTCGGCTTCTTTGGTTTCCTTGGATTCCTATTACGAAAGAATTCTTTCCGGCATCCTGCTAACGAAGTACTATGCCTATCAATGGCAATGCAAATAGGTATCATCGGATTACCGAACGTGGGTAAGTCCACGCTCTTCAATGCGCTGACCAGAACGCGTGGAGCACAGGCGGGGAACTTCCCATTCTGCACAATCGATCCAAATGTAGGAATAGTCGAAGTGCCCGATGAGCGACTGGATAAAATTACTGAGATCGTTAAACCCGCAAAGGTGATCCCGGCAACGGTGGAATTTCTTGACATAGCAGGTCTTGTAAAAGGCGCACATAAAGGAGAAGGTTTGGGAAACAAATTTTTAGGTGCTATCCGAGAGGTCCATGCTCTCTGTCACATCGTGCGTTTTTTTGCTGATGATAATGTGACGCATGTGGAAGGAGCGGTGGATCCCAAGCGTGACCGTGAGACAATTGAAACAGAGCTTTGCCTCGCTGACCTGCAAAGTATCGAGAGTCGAATAGACAAATTTGGAAATGCAGCTAAAACCGGAGATAAGGAGAAACAAAAAGAATTAGCAGTAATTGAGAAAATAAAAGCATCACTTGAACAAACTCTATTTGCATCAACAACAAATCTTACGGAAGAGGAGGCGATTATCGCCAACACATTTAACCTTCTCACAACCAAACCGATTATTTATGCTGCTAATGTTTCTGAGCAGCAGCTACACACACTCAGTGTGCATGATGCAAGAGGGCAACTGGGTCTCCCCGAAGAGAACGAAGTGATTACAGTCTCTGCAAAGATTGAAGAAGACTTACAAGACCTCTCTCCTGAAGAATCAAATGAATTCTTAAGCGAACTTAAAGTGATCTCGTCCGGGTTAGATGCACTTGTACGCACTGCGTACAGTGCACTTGGATATATCACCTTCTTTACTGCAGGCCCGAAAGAAGCACGTGCGTGGACAATCAGGGAAGGTGCAAAGGCACCTAAAGCTGCAGGCGTGATTCACACTGATTTCGAAAAAGGATTCATCCGTGCAGAAACGATTGCATACGATGACTTTGTAGAATTTGGCGGAGAAACCGGCGCAAAGGAAAAAGGGAAGATGAGAAGCGAAGGGAAGGAGTACGTTGTGAAAGATGGAGATGTGATGCTATTCAAATTCAACGTATGACATTCATCCCCCGCCAGGAACCGTTCATATGTGATAATTGCAACAAAGAAGTGCAACCTCTAGAAAAAGGCAGTTACAGAAATCACTGCCCATACTGCCTCTGCTCCAAACACGTGGACGAAGAAGGCCCCGGAGATCGCAAATCAGATTGTGGCGGATTGATGCATCCTATTGAACTCAACCAAAACTCCAAAAAAGGATGGGTAATCCTACATGAATGCGTGCTGTGCGGAAAACGGATACCAAATAGAGCCGCACCTGATGATGACTTAAATGCATTTAAAGGTTTGATATAAAGTCAGGGATTATTATATTAGTAACATAGTTGCGCAACTATATTGTTATATTTTGCTGCCTGTCCTGACATCATCCGTTTATACCTTTCATGAGACAAGCCTCTTGAAGTACTAGTCTATTTGTAGTGATCTGGCTTCGTTTGATGTTAATGGTACGAATCAGCGATACCTATTTATATATTTGAACAAATGTTTAAATATTAACATAAGAAACATCGAATACCTTTCAACCCGGCTGAGAATATTTGTCTATTCGTAAAGAGAATGGTAGCAGTATTCGTACGAGAGTTAGTCCCATATAATGAAAATTCAACCACATATCTGAAACATTTATTTGTTCATCTTCTTGCCCTTTTGCAAGCGAACTTTTATCTATTAGGGTTGCATACACAATCCAAGACACTGTAAGCTTTGCGCCCCTTTCCCCAGCTTTCATATGAAGGCCTTCCTTCTTGTTGCAATGTTCGGAGTGCTTCTGATTAGCTTGTAGCTGGTAGGTTGTAGGAAATACATAAACCTACAAGCTAATGCCTATCCAAACATTGCCAAATACTTCTCAGTAAACTGTGGCTTGATAGGAATAGACTCAGACACATTCCCCTCCGGTGCAACCACCAACTGATCCTCGTGCGTATCAGGATTCTCTTCAATCAACACTTCAAACTCTCCCGCTTCCAATGGAACTTCCAGGACTTTTTCTATTCCATACTCTTCGATGTCCTGTCGTATTTGGTCTTTGAGTGATTCTCTGAGTTTGGGTTGTGTCTCTAACTGAAAGCTGAGAGAAGCAAAGGATTCATTGACTTTCATTTCGCGCTCGAGATCCTCGGGACCTTTCACTTTCTCACGCAACCGTTCATATTCTTCGGGGCTTCTGCAACGTTCACGAATCTTCTGCTTTTCATGTGACGGTAATAAGTCTAACCAATGTGGCATGTTGATAGTATACATGTTCGAATAAAGTTGGATGGCTGGATAGCTGGATGGCTCTAAACTACGGCGGTCGCGACCGCCGGTGGTAAACAGGCAGCAGACTCGTAGGTCGCTTGCAAACCATCCAGCCATCCAGCCATGTGCCAATCCCCAATTTAGCTACACCCAGATGTCGCTCCACAATCCAAACATACTTCACAAGAACCATTTGCTTTCACCCTCAGAGATCCACAGTTCCCACACATCGATCCTGTAAATCCTTGCTGCCTGGCTATAGCGATCTTTGTCTCGACTATTCCGACTTCTTCCGAAGCCTCCTCAATTTCTTCGCGGGTTTTCTTCTCTACAACGGAACCATAATCCGTAGTAGCTGTGACCTGAGCCCCCTCATCCACAATCGGAAGCCGCATTGCGTAGGCATCCTTGCTCTTGGTTCCTTCGGTGTATGCCATTTCCACGAGTTCCTTGTTGTGGAATTGTTCCGCCATCTCACGCGGGAGGAATTTGAGAGCGAGCCAACGGCCTAGGTAATCCATCAGACTTTTAACCATCGGGATCTCCTTATTAATAGTCATGCCCATCGGTTCGAAGCGCGTGCGGACGAGTTTTTGGCAAAGTACCTCAAGCGGGACTCCGTACTGAAGGTTCATGGACAATGATAATGCCAACGTATCCATGACACCTGAGAGCGTGGATCCTTCTTTACTCATCTTTATGAAGATCTCACCCGGAGTACCGTCCTCATACAAACCAACATGCAGATAGCCTTCGTGCCCCGCAACAGAGAACTTATGTGTGATAGACATACGTTCATCCGGAAGCTTTCTTCGACGTGGAACTTCTTTTATTACAATCCTTTCCACCACCTCCTTTTTTTCCTTTTTTTCTTTTTTATCCTTTTTCTCTGAAAGAGCAGAGAGCGGTTGACTGAGCTTACACCCATCTCTATAGAGCGCATTCGACTTAAGCCCCAACTTCCAACTGAGGAAGTATGCCTGCTTGATGTCTTCGACTGTCGCTTCGTGCGGGAGGTTGATGGTCTTGGAGATCGAACCGGTAATGAAGGGTTGCACCGCAGCCATCATGCGGATATGTCCTTCCGCGGAGATGTAGCGCTTGCCATCTTTGCCACACTTGCTTGCACAATCGAAGACTGCCAGATGCTCCTCCTTTATATGAGGTGCTCCCTCTGGCGTCATGTGCCCGCAGATAACCGTATTGGCTTCGTCAATTTCCTCTTTTGTAAATCCTAGTGACTCAAGCAAATTGAAACTTGGGTCATCAAATTGCTCCAGAGTAAATCCAAGGCTCTGAAGAGCTTCATCACCAAGAGTAAATCTATTTAATGCGAACGTCAGTTCAAACACACCGGGAAGTGCCTTCTCTATATTAGCTATGTCCTGATCCGTGCACCCCTTGTCTTTGAGCGACTTACGGTTGATGTGTGGTGCGCCCTCAAATGACAAACTACCGGAGACGTACCGCATAATGTCACCAATTTCCTGTTGCGAATAACCAAGCTTTTTGAGCGCTGACGGAACGGATTGGTTTGCAATCTTCATAGACCCTCCACCGGCGAGTTTCTTAAATTTGACAAGTGCGAAATCCGGCTCCACTCCAGTCGTGTCACAATCCATAACCAGGCCAATAGTACCTGTGGGTGCAATTACACTGACTTGTGCGTTGCGGTAGCCGTGCTTCTCCCCTTGTGCAAGCGCACGATCCCAGCATTCCTTGGCAGCTTCCAAAAGATCATCAGGGCAGATCTTCTGGTTAATACCCACTGGTATTACATGCAACTCTTCATATTCCGATGCTGGCGCATCGTAGGCGCCGCGCCGGTGATTGCGTATCACACGCAGCATATCCTCGCGATTAGAATCGAAGCGCGGAAAGGATCCTAAGTACCTCGCCATTTCTGCAGATGCCGCATACGACTCTCCTGTAAGTATAGCCGTGATAGCTCCGCAGATTGCACGTCCTGAATCGGAATCGTAGGGAATGCCCATGCGCATCAGAAGCGCACCAAGGTTGGCATAACCAAGGCCCAGTGTTCGGAAGTCGAAACTTAATTTTGCAATCTCCTTGCTTGGGAACTGTGCCATCAATACAGAAATCTCGAGGACGACCGTCCAGATACGCACTGCATGCTTGAACTTTTCAATTTCGAACGTGCCATCATCGTTATAGAACTTCAAGAGATTGATAGAGGCGAGGTTGCATGCGGTGTTATCCAGAAACATATACTCACTGCATGGGTTACTTGCATTGATGCGCCCATCCTTGGGGCATGTGTGCCAATCATTGATCGTCGTGTCGTACTGCACGCCGGGATCTGCACACGCCCACGCGGCGTAGCCAATCTTCTCCCACAGGTCACGTGCCTTGAGTGTCTTACACGACTGAGGTGTTCTGCTTGCCTTCGCAGCACTCTTAAGTTCCGTACGCCAGTATAAATTCCATTCACCATCCTTCTCCACTTGCTCGAAGAATGCATGGGGGACACGAACGGAGTTATTGGAGTTCTGACCCGAGACTGTTTGGTACGCTTCGCTGTTGAAGTCCGTTGAGTACCCGGCCTCAGCCATCGCGGCTACTTTCTTTTCCTCATTAACCTTCCAGTCTATAAATTGCTCAATATCAGGATGATCTAAATCAAGTGTCACCATTTTGGCAGCACGACGTGTGGTTCCACCGGACTTGATGGCACCTGCCGCACGATCACCGATCTTCAGGAAACTCATGAGACCACTGCTCACTCCCCCACCGGAGAGCGGTTCTCCTGATCCGCGAATCTTGGAGAAGTTGGTGCCGGTGCCCGATCCATATTTGAAGAGGCGTGCTTCACGTACCCACAGATCCATAAGTCCTCCGGGGTTCACCATATCATCATCCACAGACTGAATGAAGCAGGCATGCGGTTGCGGATGTGTGTAGGCATCCGTGCTCTCCCTCACCTCACCGGTTTTTGGATCACAGTAGTAGTGCCCCTGCGCAGGACCGGTAATGCCGTAGGAATAATTCAGACCCGTATTGAACCACTGCGGACTGTTGGGAGCCGCCATCTGGTGTACCAGCATGTAACTGAGTTCATCTTCGAAAGCTTGCGCGTCCTGTGCGGTTTCGAAGTAACCGTGCTGCTGACCCCAGTGGCGCCAGCAACCGGAGAGCCGGCGCACCACTTGCTTCACACTGCGCTCCGGGCCTGTGATGACATTGCCTTTTCCATCCTTTAGAATATTTCCATGCTCATCAAACTCAGGAACTTCTGCTTTACGAAAGTACTTGCTCACCATGATGTCCGTTGCCATCTGGCTCCAGTCTGATGGTATCTCGGCTCCGTCCATTTCAAACACCACCGATCCATCCGAGTTACTGATACAACTGCGCCTTTTTTCGTAGGTGACTTCTTCCAGAGGATCACTCCCGGGAGTTGTGAACCGCCGCTCTATTGTTAGCCTCTTCCCCTTTTCTGATTGCACGGAAGTAGGCGGCTCTTCTTTTTTGGAACGCACAATTGAGCGTGATTTTGTGGCAGGAGAAGGATCCATTGGAGGGGAAGGGAAACACTACATACTGTGTATATGTGCAGTGACATGGCACGATATATAGTTATCTATGGCAGTGCAATAAGATGTGATTGACATTTGACTTTATGCAATTTGCAATGAGCAAGTTAGCTCATCAATGATGAAACAAGGTGATAGGTTTTAGGTAATTAGGTTTGGGTTTTGAGGTCTACAGGAAACAGGTAATGAAAAGTGTAAAAGATACTAACCTATAAAACTGATAACCTGTTCCCCAAACCTATTTAACCTATCACCTATAACCCTTTTCTTGTTTCCTTTTACACATCATTCTCATATATAATGTTGGCTACTGTAATCTTCAACACAGTAAACACACATTCTCCTGCTATCATTGGAACATGAACATCCTCGTCCTCATTGCCGGTACTAACGAGCCGAGCAACTCACATGCACTCGCCTCCGCTTTCACACAAGGCATACACCAGCTTGGAAATGTTCATGTCGATAGTAAGAGACTAAAGGACTTTACGATCGACCACTTCACCCTCGACTTCTATGAAGATGCATGCACGCAAGAAGAAGACTTTTGCACGCTACAAGCACTCGTCGAAAAGGCAGACGGCATCGTCATCGCAACCCCTATCTGGAATTTTTCTGTGCCCGCGCATCTCAAAAACCTCATTGACCGCATGGGGAACTTCGCGCTCGATAAGACACGAAGTAAAGGGGCATTCAATGGAAAACCGTTTTACCTAATCTACACTGGGGGCTCTCCATACCCTGCCTGGAAAGGGATCCAGAAGAAAACAACCAGTGCACTTCCCACAGCCCTACAGTATTTTGGGGGCACTGTTGCAGGAATCCACTATGAACCGCGATGCATGAAGGGAAAAGGGGAATTCGGACTCGTAGTTGATGAGCGACCCAAGAGCCTCGCGCACATGCGAGAAGAAGGGCTGAGATTTGCACAAACTGTTGAGACGTATGCCAAAACGGGTAAGTTGCCAATCAAGCAAGCAATGGTTAAAAAAATGTATCACTTGGGACAGCGTGCAATGAAGAAATTTTCGTAACAAAACACCGGTTTTATCGTTTATAATTAACCAGAAAACTCAACTTATCGTGATGTACATAATAATCTGATTCGCATCATTCTATAGAAATGCATGAGCGATTTGGAAATACACGTTTTGATACTTCCATTAACAAAAGTATTTCATAGAGTGCACAAATTATATTGGAACAAATAGTTCACGTTTAGTGAAGAGGGAAACACGATATGTTTTATGAACTTTTTGTTTGAAACTTGCAACCCCAATGCTTTCCGCAATCCAAGCACATTACGGTAACATTCCTAGAAATTGCTTCTTTCATTAACCCTCCCTGCAATGTTTACACCATCACTTCTCTCACGAGACACTTCTTTCCTTCTCAAGTGCGCGCTTTCGTGCTTTGCACTTGGTTTCTTCTTCATTGGAGTTTCGCACGCCAGTGCGGCAACCTATTACTGGGTTGGAAGCGT
>JBDRFD010000037.1:0-8034 GCA_043819035.1 Patescibacteria group bacterium
CCGTTTGCATACAAAGCAGCTCAGAAAGGGGCAGCTCAATCCGTGTATTTTTGAATGGGTTTATCTTGCTGCTCCAGACTCAACATTAGATGGCGTTAATGTATATAAATCACGAGTTCGCATGGGCGAATTCCTTGCTCAACAAATAAAAAAAGCTGGCATTAAAATTGATACAGTGATACCTGTTCCCGACACAGGTCGACCTGTTGCTGCAGGTCTTGCCGAAAAGCTAGGTGTACGTTACCGTGAAGGACTGATCAAGAATCGATACATCACAAGAACATTTATCATGCCAGGTCAGCAGATTCGCAAGCGCTCTCTGCACTTCAAGTTACACCCAATTGAACTTGAATTCCGTAACAGAAACGTTCTTTTAGTTGATGATTCCATTGTCCGCGGTAATACGAGTAAGAAGATTGTAGACCTTGTCCGTCAGTCAGGTGCGAAGAAAGTGTATTTCGCCACAGCAGCTCCTCCGATTATTAGTCCTGACCCTTATGGGATCGATATGCCAACGAAGGAAGAACTTATCGCGGCAAATCACTCCATTGAAGAAATTCGCAAACACATCAAAGCTGATGGTCTGTTTTATGGAAAGATTGAAGATTTGCGTCGTTCTATTCAATACGGGAATAAGAATATTAAGAGGTTCAGCGAAGGATGCTTTACCGGCAAGTATCCGACTCCGGAAGTAACTCCTCAGCTTCTGCGTTCACTGGGTTCTGGGCGTGTGGCTACCCGTGAATCCTTCGACCGTGACTCTTTCGAACATAATGAGATGCCTGATGATGAAGAATCCACTAAGATGATGACTCTGGTCTAATTATGAAAATTCTCCTCATCACTTCTTCTGCCCGCGGACATGCTATTGCCGATGCGCTTTCACGTAGCCCTCAACATCCTGAAATTATTGCCCTGTGCACCTCACGTAATCCTGGTATAAAAAAGTTGGCTATTGAGCAGCACGTTCTTGATATCATGGATTTTAATAAGGTTTTAGAGATAGCTAAAAAGTCACAGCCAGACTTTGCAATTATCGGTCCGGAAGATCCTATGGGTGCAGGTCTTGCAGATGTTCTCGATCAGGCAGGGGTTCATACTGTCGCCCCTCGAAAAAGTCTGGCTCGTATAGAATCAAGCAAAGGATTCACACGGGAACTACTGCAAAAGTATGGTATTGATGCTTCTCCTAAATTTAAAGTATTTGGCTCTCCTGAGGACTCTTCTATGAGCACTTTTATAGATCATGTATTAGGAGGCGACTTTGTGATTAAGTACGATGCACTCAAAGGTGGCAAAGGTGTTAAAGTAAGTGGAGAGCATCTTGATTCAACAGAAGAAGGAGTTGCATACGCAAAAGAATGCATCGAAGAGTGTGGGAAGGTGGTTATTGAAGAAAGGCTCGTTGGCCAAGAGTTTAGCCTCTTGAGTTTCGTAACTGGAACAAATTGTATTGATATGCCGGTAGTACAGGACCACAAGAGAGCGTATGAAGGAGATACAGGACCAAATACCGGAGGTATGGGCACCTATAGTGATTCTAACCATTCACTGCCCTTTCTAACAAAGGAAGATCTCGAGCGAGCGAGCGAAGTCAACCGTTTGACTGCGCAGGCTCTTCTGAAAGAATGCGGTGTTCCATTTATCGGCATCCTCTACGGTGGATTTATTGCCGTTAAGGATGGCATACGCCTGATCGAATACAACGCACGCTTTGGAGACCCAGAAGCACTTAATATCCTGCCTTTGCTGTCATCAGACTTTGTGGATATCTGCCAGGGTATGCTGAGTGGAGAACTGACAGACAGCATGGTCACCTTCGACCACAAAGCAACCGTGTGCATGTACATCACACCAAAAGGGTATCCAGTGAACAAAGACCAACGAGGAGAGCCTGTCGGCTTCCCTGAAGTTCCTCCTAATGCCAGAATCTTCTACGGTGATATCTCTGAGGAAGAGGATGGAACACTTAAGCTTGGAGGCTCCAGGACAGCAGGATTTGTTGGAATAGGAAACACAATCTCAGAAGCACAGCAGGTAGCGCAAAAGCTATGTGAGCAAGTGGAAGGTCCGGTAAGATTTCGGTCTGATATTGGAACTCCGGATATTGTCCAAAGGCGCATTGACATGCTAAATGAATTACGTGCCTGAAGTAGAATATCTGCCAAATAATTAAATGGTTTAGTGTGTTAATACATTAATACATATGCTGTTCTTCTTCGTCTTCTTCTTCTAATTCACTTTTTTCTTCTTCGTGCTTCGGCCACAAGTGTAGAGCTTCTAACTTACTTCGAATCCAATCTCTAATACCCCAAGTTTTTCCTTTTGCAAGTTTACGAAATTCATCAGCAACAATCGGAATATTTGTAACATTCGCAACTGCATTTTTCAACATTGGATGTTGTATTTGGTCAGATGGAAGTGTTCGTGCAATAGTAATTATTGCTAGTGGGTCTTCACTAGACCCTCCATTGTGTCTACCTAGCAATGCTAAATAGAGTCGGCGTTCCATTTTCGTATTGATTCCTTTTGGAAAGTTTCCATGAAGTCTATCTGGATCAAGTCCTTCTTGTCTTGGCACTTGTTTTTTCTCAGGCTTTTCAGGTGACATATGTACATTATATGTAACTTGGCTTAAGAAGTCACGGATCAAAAAGAATATACTTGTACTATTATTTTGAACTTTACTTAGCCTTTTACTGAGCCATTTTCTCTTCTTGACTCTTCTGAGTCAAAGCATCAACAATCGTACCAATATCCCCCTCCATAATTCCCGGTAAATTCGAAAAGTTCTGCCCAAGCCTGTGGTCGGTCACTCTGTCCTGAGGATAGTTATATGTCCTGATCTTCTCACTCCTATCACCGGATCCAACCTGATTTGAACGCAGGTTTCCTCTCTCATTAGCAAGACGTTCTTGTTCCAGCACATACAAACGGCTTCGAAGAATTCCCATTGCCTTTGTTTTATTTTTTAGCTGGCTCTTTTCATCCTGACAGGAAACAGTGATGCCTGTCGGCTCATGCGTAATACGCACAGCTGAGTCCGTAGTATTTACAGATTGTCCACCTGGGCCACTGGAACGGAAGACATCTATACGCAAGTCCTCCGGATTAATATCAAGATCTACTTCCTGAGCCTCTGGCAATATAGCTACAGTTGCTGCCGATGTATGCAGGCGTCCTTTGTTCTCCGTAACCGGAACACGCTGAACCCTGTGTACACCGGATTCAAATTTAAGTTTTCCGTAGGCACCATCCCCTTCAATCTGACAAATTACTTCTTTTATACCCCCACCCTCTGCATCAGCCTTACTGAGAATTTGCGTCTTCCATCCCTGCTCCTCCGCAAAACGTAAATACATGCGCATTAATTCAGCTCCAAACAATGCTGCCTCCTCTCCTCCCGTTCCCGCACGGACTTCAAGAATCACATTCTTATCGTCATCCGGATCCTTGGGGATCAGAAACTCTTTCATATCCGCTTCTAATTCAACCAAACGATCAGAAGCAGCTTCTGCTTCCTCTTCCGCGAGTGCTCTTAGCTCCGGGTCGTCTTTTACTTCCTCTACAGATTTGATTGCCTCCTGGCACTTGTCATATTCCTTTAGGAGTCCGATCAGAGGCTGCAAATCAGAGAGCTTTTTTCCAATGGTAGCAATCTGCTTTGGATCAGAGAGTACCTCAGGATCTTGTATCTGTTTCTGTAGAGATTCGTATTCCTTGCCCATTGCACGAAGTTTTTCGATCATTACATATGAATCATACCCCGAGTAATTGATGATCTACTAGCAGAAAATAGTTGTTTGACGTTACCATTGAACAGAGTGCGCATTCTTCTCGCTATTCCCACCTTCGCCCTCTTGGCTTCGGTGGGCAAGCCGGCGTTGTGACATTCCTCTTATCATAAGTATGAAGATTCTCATTGCCATGTCCGGGGGCATCGATTCGAGTGTGATTGCATACCTGCTCAAAAAACAGGGGCATGACTTGGTAGGTGTGCGCTTCACGTTATGGACTGACCCATTAGCACCCGCAGAAGCGCAACTTCTTTCAAATAAATGTTGTGATGCACAGAGCGGAGCACGGGCCAATTACATCTCTGAAGATCTCGACTTCCCTCTCCACACCATTGACCTGAGTGAAACATTTAAGCGTGAAGTGGTTGATTTCTATTTGGAAGGATGTAAGAGAGGAGTGACACCCAACCCCTGCATTCAATGTAACAAATACATTCGATTCAAAGCACTTCTGGATCTGATGGATGACTTTGGATGCGAGAAACTTGCAACCGGTCACTACGCGCGCATTGCTGTTGAGAAACTTGCAGATGAATCGCAGCGCCACCTTCTACTGGAAGCCGTTGACCACACAAAGGACCAAAGCTACTTCCTCTACAGACTCACACAAGACGAACTTTCCAAAGCACTCTTCCCGCTTGGATCATTGTTTAAAGAGGATGTGTATGCACTCGCAAAGCATTTTGAAATACCTCTGGATGACGAGACGTACCTCGAAAGTCAAAATCTCTGCTTCTTCCCGGAGAAGACCCCAAAGGAGTTTCTCATACGGCACTTGGGTGATCTCCTGAAACCCGGAGATATTATCCGTCGTGATGGAACAGTTGTTGGTACACATAAAGGACTTCCTCTCTACACAATTGGACAAAGACGCATCGGTGTTGGGGGTCTTACAGAACCATTGGAAGTAGTCGAGAAAGATACAGAGAACAATAAGTTGATTGTTGAGGAATTAGAGGGAGAAAAGATGAACAAGATTATTGTACATGATTTGCGCTGGATCTCCTGGAATCCACCGGAAAATGAGAAAACCCCCTTCGATGCCCGCACACGATCTCTCTCTAAACGCAAAAAAGGCACACTCACCTTCAAAGGAAGAAAGGGCACCTTTGCATTTGACAAACCCGTCGCTCCCCTTGCCCCTGGTCAATCACTCGTTCTCTATCGTGGAGAAGAGGTTATAGGGGGAGGGATTATGGCTTAAACGAGCTTGTTAGCTGGTTCTCTTGTTCGGCTACAACCATGTCCGGTTAGCTAAAAAGCAAACCAGCGAATGTGGGTGGGAACCGCGACCTTTATTGCGAGCGGTTTCAGCCTCCAAATGCGTAGCGTAGCAAAAATGCGGAGGGGTAATTCGATTGATATATTTATTCTAAATAGTCCACCTTCGCCCATGGTTGGCTTGCCAGCCGAAGTCGCAGCGATTTTGAAAATTTTTTAACAACCGAATCCCAGGGGACTACGGTGGACAGCCTACGCTGCGCGTAGGCTGGAGGGGGTCATTTTTGCAGCGGAGCGCTTGGGAAGGCTGATCCGCGAGCAATCAGAGGAGCGGAACTTTTCTTTGATTCTTTCTTTTAGTTACAAAAGAAAGAATGAAAAAGAGGATTTCTCACCATATCTTGGTAATGATCCATGATCTGTTTTCTGCTACACTGCCATCCTTTCAAAACGTGCTTCCAAACCCATTTTCTGCTATAATAACTTGATTCCCCTGAACCCCCACTCCCATCGTGCCGAGTATGATGAAGATGGCAACATCATTCTTCCTTCAAAGAACTCCGACATTACTCAAAGAAATGAGGATGATATCTCTCTATCGTGGATAAAAGGCGATACGCAGTGGAATGTGCAAAAAGACATTCGCGGGAATCCTCTGAAGAACATCAAAATCCCCAATGTCAGTGATGCTGTGATGCACTACCGCAACGCATTGCACAGGCAATTTGTCCGCACAACAAGCAACATCGTTCGTGAAGGAGCCGCTCAATACAGTTTCAGCTATCGCAGCTCCGGATCTTCTATACGATCTGCAGGCAAACATTTACAAAGAGGCGGACAGAAAGCATGGGTATTCCTCACACAACCTGTGTGGGTTCCGCGGAGGAATAAAGAACCGAAGGAGTACGCTCGAATTACGCTATTCGCACTCGATACGGTTCGCTTTGGCGGAACGTTTGCATCGATCTTTGTAGCGCTCTTTGTGACACTAAACTACCAGAGCTTCTGGAGTATTGTGACCACGCGTTTGAATCCCATTGACCATATCCGCTCTGTTCAGGCGCTGACGGCATCCGTTGACTCCGCTTTAAAGGATAAACTTCTAAAAAGCCCTTCGTTGGCCGTTTCGGGAAACAGCGATGGCAATCTGCTTGCATTCCTACCGGGTGTAGGCCCTCCGGAAAACCGCATTATCATCCCGAAGATGGAACTGAATATTCCTTTGGTGACGCCCTCTTATGAGGCACTGCTCAGAGAAGATTGGACCCAGGTTGAAGACGACATTCAAGACGCATTGCAAATGGGCGTGGTGCACTATCCAGGAACCGCCAAGCCAGGTCAGGCCGGTAACTTCTTTGTAACAGGGCACAGCTCTTACTACCCCTGGGCATCCGGCAAATACAAGAACGTGTTCGCGCGGCTTCATGAATTGGAACCTGGAGATGAGTACTGGGTGTACTACGGAGGAGATAAACATCGTTACATTGTACGCGGCAAGAAAGAAGTGAAGTCATCGGATGTAACCGTACTCGACCAGCCCGTAGACCGTCGCGTCGCTACATTGATGACGTGTACACCTATTGGAACAACCCTGCGCCGACTAATCATTACATCAGAGGAGGTGGATCCTCAAACAGGTATCGCGCTGCAAGTTGGCGAACGCGGACACGATTCATTACCGAAGGCTCGGCCGCAGGCGTTGCCGATTTAATGTCTGAACTACATATATCTCACGCAAGAAAAAAGCCCAGATTAACCGGGCTTTTTCAGGTCTAGTGCTACATGATCATTTTTTCACAAATGGTGTTCCTCTCTTCCAGACAGCATAGATAATATGTATCAGCTTTCGTTCAACAGCACAAACAGCAACGTAGTAGTGTTTCCCTTCACTGATCTTCTTTTCGAAGTACTGTTTGAGATCGGGATTGTACTGCCTGGCGACGTAGGCCGCATTGAAGAGAAGTGAACGAAGAGTAGGATTGCCACGTTTGGTAAGGAACCCTTTTCCATTGATGGACGTGCCACTCTGATGAACTCTGCAATCCAGTCCAAGATATGCAACTAACTTCTTCGGAGCATCAAATCGGTTGATATCTCCAATGTGAGCAACGAGAGCAGCTGAACAAATGAGGCCAATTCCCGGGATGGATTGTAGGAGAGCTTGTGTATCAGATTGTGTTTCCTTGAGACGCTTCTTCATATGTTTAAGGTTCTCCTCAAGATATTCATAGATCTGCGGAAAGGCGCTCTCGAATTGCTCCTCTGTCGTCTTCTGGTACATTTGTTGAATACGAACGAGATGCTTGCATCTGACCTTAAGCTTCGTGAGAGTGACATACTCCCTGAGAAGGGCTTTAAGCTTCAGAATCTCTGATGTATCGGTGAAACGGTATCCATAGCCTGCAATGAGAACCTTGCGGATTGTTCGGGCATCCTTTGTATCTGTTTTGACATGGCAGAGTGAAGCTTTGATCGCCTTGCTTGTGATGTATGGATTGATGACGGTGACATCCCATTCGTGATCTGTGAGAAGCACACAGAGAAGGAGATGGTAGATACCAGTAGATTCGAGACCGATCTTTGTGAAGTCCTTCTGGAAATGCCGATGGTGTAGACTATTCTCGAAGGAGTTGATTCCTTCGTTGTTGTTAGCAAAGACACTGACCTTCGCAACCTCATTCCAGGCAACGTGGAGGGTGTCTTTGCTTACGTCGATACCGATATAATCCATGATTTAATGCATAGGAAAGGGGTAAATGAGCAAAGAGAGAAAGAGAAGAAAAAAGAAGAGAAAGAGAGAAAGAGTGAGTAGATGTCTCATCCCACAAGCGATATCTCCCATGCTGGTTCCTGGGTGATACGTGGCAAAACCACAACTACATAATCCGCATCTTGATGAAGATATCGTGGGATTGTAGGTTCAGACTCGGAACCAATGTTCCAACCGCGAACGATGACAACTCCCACTCACTCAGAGTCTATCTCTGGGTGTGTGGGTAATATAGGAACCGCAGAT
>JBDRFD010000038.1:0-6050 GCA_043819035.1 Patescibacteria group bacterium
GAATTGCGGCGTATTCGGTGGGATATCGACACGCGTATTTCGCCCTATACTTTTCATCCCGAGGACTTTCAAAACAAATTTTTCAGTCTCGCACACGAGATTGAACGAACGGGGGTGGAAGTATAACTTCCCTTACAATTAATTCTTCATTCTGAATTCTGAATTCTTAATTAATGTTTCTCCACTCCTCCAAAATATCCTTTTCTGCTCTCGACAGCTTTTTAGGAATCTCCACCTTCACCTGCACATAGTGATCCCCATGACGCGAAGAACCCAAAACCGGCATCCCCTTGCCGCGTAAACGAAACACCTGTCCCGGTTGTGTGCCTGCAGGAATTTTCAGTGACACATTCCCCTGTACGGTCGGTATTTTGATTTGTGCCCCGAGGATTGCATCGAGAACAGAGACGGGAGCAGTCGCATGAATGTCACCTCCTTCACGCTGGAAACGCGGGTCGGGACGGATGGCGATTATGACGTAGAGATCGCCTGAAGGTGCCCCCTGTTTCCCCGCTTCTCCCTTCCCGGCAAGTCGCAATGTCTGCCCATCACCGATGCCGGCGGGCACATCGATCGTGACGATTTCTTTTTCGCGCACACGTCCTTCACCGCGGCATCTGTCGCATGCTTTCTCCGGAATCTTCCCGGAACCGCCACAGGCAGAACACACGAAGCTCTGCTGTATCATGCCGAAAAATGACTGTGATGTTTTCGTCTGTTGACCCGATCCTCCGCAATCTCTACAGGTGATCATGTCTGAACCTTTCGCGGTACCTTTTCCGCCACACGATGAACACTCAACTAAATTTTCAATAGCAATTTTTTTTTGCGCACCGCTCACAGCTTCACTGAACTCGATGGTGAGACGAACCTCCCTGTCGCGACCGCGCTCATCACGCCGTGCACGAGGCCCGCCTCGAGATCCGCCAAAAAAACTTTCAAAGATGTCGCCAAATCCTCCCGCACTTTGGAAGTTGGAAAAATCGAATCCACCGAAGCCAGCTCCACCCGCACCTCCGCCAACGCCTGCAGACCCGAACGTGTCGTACTGCTTGCGCTTCTTCTCGTCACTCAAAACTTCATATGCCTCGTTCACTTCCTTAAATTTTTGCTCCGACTCTTTATCTCCTTTGTTCTTGTCCGGATGCAGCTCCTTACTAAGTTTGCGATACGCCTTTTTGATGTCATCTTTGGATGCATCACGGGGGAGGCCGAGGACTGAGTAGTAATCGCTGGGCATGGAGTAATGGTAACGGAAGAAAGGACTGAGTGGAGGAGAAAAAGTAACGAAAAGGTGATAGGTGATAGGTGATTAGGTTTTGGGAAGAGGTGCTTAGGGAAAAGGTGAAGTTCTCCAGACTTACGGCTGAGATTTCCATTTGGTACGCCTGCGGCGAAAGTGATGAGATAAACCTCTACCCTAGAAACCTATTCCCCAAACCTACTTGTCCTGCCTTCGACTCTGAGGCTCAGGCTCGAAGAGAGTGATTCGAAGAATTAAACCTATTACCTATAACCTTTTTTCCATTGAGGAGAAGGTTTCCAAAGAAGGCACGCTGTGATATAATACTAGGATGCTCACAGACAAACACATCAACAAGACAATGCAGTGGACCACAGTGGGCTTAAGCGTCCTCTGCATAGCATTTGTGGTCTACGCACTCACGGACATACCAACAACTACGCTGGAAGGAAGACTCCTGCCATCGCAAATGCGCGGCGTGATTCCATGGAAAACTATTTTCGCGGATGAAGTTGAAAGGGGTGTTTCTCTGCCGGCAGATGTGAACGTAATACTCCACATCCCGGCAGGCGATGATATCCCTCGCAAAGCGCTCTTCGGAAACAGCGGAGAAGACACGCGTTACTGGGGATACTGTTTTCCGGAAAGCTACGAAGAAGCATTGCGTTTAAGTCGCAGAGGATTCCCCGGACGGATTTTCCTGTCGGAGGCGGAACGAGAAGCTCGCAGGGAAGAGGAACGCAATATGCGCCGCGGGAAATTTTCGGCCCTGAACAAGGACAGCCTGACCGATGAAAACCTAAATGAAACCCTGAGCACGCGTGGACGCATCCGACATCAGATGGAAATCTTCAAAGCGGAATCATCCTGTTATGTAATGACCGAGGCTCCACTTCCGGTTGGAACTGATGAAGATGGTGATGGTGTGAACATTTTTGTGGAAAATACTTTTGGATCGGACCCGACCATTCAAGACACCGACGGTGATGGGTTAAGTGATGGGTTGGAAATATTCTCTCTCATGACAAGCCCCACCACACGGGACTCCGATGGAGATGGAATTTTGGATGGACTGGAAGACAAGAATCGTAATGGGAAAATTGACTCCGGTGAAACCAACCCTCTTAACATCGACTCCGATCGTGACGGGCTCTGCGATGGACTCTGCCGTGTTGGATCCAACGGATCTATAGTCCGCGGGGAAGATGTGAATCTAAACGGTCAAGTGGACGATGGCGAAACGGACCCACGTAAAGAGGATTCCAATGGAAACGGTATTCTGGACGAACAGGAGTATTTCAATTGCATTTTGAATAATGGAGCGACTTGTAATTATTCCGCGATTTCTGTATAATAATACGATGCTTCGACTGCACTCAACTACGGCACGTGGTCTCTCGGTTCTTCTTCTCGCAGTGATCCTCTTCGCACCTGCAACTGCCAGAGCGTACCTCCTTCCCGAAGATGTTCTTTTGGGGAATGATCTCTACATTCCACCACGCACACGTGACGCGAGTAAGCGTGCGGAAGATCAGGCAGCCGAAAGTGCCGCGCGAAGAGAGGCTGAACAGGCTGCAGAATTTGCCAGGCAACATCCTGCTCCTCTCCCTGAGCCTGAGACATCTTCTCCGTCTAATTATGACATTCCCATGGACATGGGTGTAAACGTCACGCTCGGAAGCAGTGAGATGGAACTTTTAAGAACCATTCGCCTTCTGGAACGCGTCGACCAAAACCAATACATTGTGCAACATTCCGGCGCACCGCAGCCACTGGCACCAACCGGTGCGGGCGGTGTCATCGCAGTGATGACAATGATGGGGGCTGTTGGATGGACGCTTAGGAAAGCGGGGAAGAGGATGGGGTGGACATCAAGAGAATTCTAAATAACTATGTCGCGGTTGTATCAATAATCCCGTGGGTTTAGTGAAAAGCAGTTAGCAATTAGCTTGTTGGCTAATTAGCTAACTGCTAATTAGCTAATTGCTAAATGTCTAGACATTCCACATCATGCTCTCAAAGTCTTTAACAGCTGTCTCCGCACAAGTAGCTCCGCATTCAGAACCGCTGCTCCGGCTGCACCACGAATCAGGTTGTCGAAGAAAGCTGTGAACTGGACATCAAGCACTTCGCATTTTTCCGGAGGCCCCACACTTACCGCCATTCCATTCCCAATATCACGATGAAGCCTGGGCTGAGGATGGAAGGGATTATCGCAGAAGTGAAGTGGCTGACTGGGTGCGGTTGGAAGATTGAGATCAGCAATAGGACTTTGAAAGTTCTGAAGCGCTGCACGTACTTGTTCGAGAGTTGCGCTCCTACATAACCTTACTTTCATACATGCTGAATGACCGATACTCACAGGAACACGATTGCACTGTGCATCTATGAGCATGTCAGCAGAAACAATGTTCCCTCCGATAATAGTCCCCAAGATTTTTTTCAGCTCAATCCGAATCTTCTCTGCCTCACCCGGAATATGTGGGATGGTGTTATCGATCAGATCGATACTCGGAACTCCGGGGATTCCAGCGCCGGACGCCCCCTGAAGCGTGGTGACATCCAAAGAATGAACACCAAACGCTTGATGCAGAGGTTTAAGAGCCATCGCAATGCCGATAGTTGAACAATTGGGATTTGTCACAATACATCCCTCACCGAAGTTCTGATATTGGATGATATCCAGATGATCCGGATTAACTTCCGGGATAAGAAGTGGAACATCACTTTCCATGCGATGGTTTTTCGAATTTGAAACTAAAGCATAACCTGCCTGAGCAAATGAAGTTTCTATCTCGCCTGCAACCGAAGCATCCAGCCCTGAGAATGCGATGCGCGCATCACTACGAGGTTCACATTGCTGAACTTCCATATCTGCAATGTCTGGATTGAGCTGAGAGGACCGCCTCCACACAGTTGCGTCACTATATTTCTTCCCGGCGCTACGGTCAGACGCACAGAGCGCTTGAATAATAAACCACTTGTGATCCTGTAAAATTTCAACAAGCGTTTGTCCAACCACACCGGTAGCGCCAAGAATTCTGACGGGGATACGCGTGCCCTCTGGGGGCTCAAGAGAATGATCCATAATGGAAGGGGGGAATAAAAAAACAACCCCGGAGCCGAGGTTGCAGATAATTATTATTCACACGCTAACCTTCAGCCACTTAGGGGAGTGGTCTTAGTGGTCTTCGTTGTGAATACGGCGGATGCCATTGCAGGCAAACTATACTTCTTTGAAGAATGTAGTGTCAATCACTTTGATAATTTTGACCGTTCTGCTCTCACATAGAACGTCGTTCTGGTTTTTGTGAAGGGCAAAAGAGGGTGTTCAAGAAAGATTTTTCTTGAGGAGTGCTGAAATGCTCTTGCGCTGCTGCTAGATTTTCGCCCTCTTCGAAACCCACCCCCCTGGGGAGGGAGAAGTAGTAGGGTGGGAGGGATACTCATACTATTGGGCTGAAGACTAACCGTTCTACACCACCATAGAACGTCTTACGCCCCTCCATAAAGCCAAAAACCAGTACTCACGCAATTTAAATTTTTCGCCCACCTAGCATCCACTCACCTCCACCTGCTAGTCTCGCAGTATGCCAGCAGATCTCTCTCTGACCGGTAAGCGGTGGCTTATACGCGAAGATGCGCCCTCCATCGAAGGAGGAACGCACATTGAGCAATTCCTGCTATCCCTCATGCGTGAACGCGAGATTCAACCGCGTTGCGAAGGAGAAGTGTTACTTCCACCAACGATTTTTACGGGCATGACTAAAGCTGTTAAGCGCATACGCGAAGCAGTGAGTAACAAGGAAACAATCGGAATCTTTGGCGATTACGATTGCGATGGAATCACAGCAACCATACAGCTCCTGCGTTTTTTCAGGCGCAACGGAATCGAACCATCCGTACGCCTTCCTCATCGTGCAACCGACGGTTACGGATTGAAGTCGCACATTATTGATGAGTTTCTGGAGAAGAAGACTCAGCTTCTCATCACAGTCGACACAGGAATCGGTTCAACGAAAGAAGTCCGTCGAGCTACAAAGGAGGGAATGGATGTCATCATCACAGACCATCATCATCCACACCGTAACTTGCCACCTGCAGTAGCTATCATCCATCCACAACTTTCACCTGAGTATCCTCTGCCACATCCTTCCGGTGCCGGTGTGGTCCTGCAACTTCTCAATGCGCTCGAAGAAGGGGAGTGGGAAGGCATGCACTTAGACCGTGCACTTGCGATGATCGGAACGATCGCGGATGTGATGGAATTAAAGGGACAAAATCGACTAATCGTTCAACAGGGACTTGAAGCTCTTAAAGAATTGAAAGAGGAACCACTCGCCTCACTCCTTATTCAGGCAGGGTTGAATAAAGAGAATGTGACGAGTACCGACATCGCCTTCCGTATTGCCCCCCGCATCAACGCTGCAGGACGCATGACAGACCCTCTGATAGGCCTCTCTGCGCTTTTGAATGGTGGAGAAGCTTTGATTACCCTGGAACTGCTTAACGAGCAGCGACAGAAGCTTACAGAGAATCTGTTCAAAGAGGCACTTGCAGAGATTGAACCTGCTTTAGACCGGTCCTTCCTCTGCATTGCGCGTGAAGATTTCCCCGAAGGAATCGTAGGACTCATTGCCGGTAAGTTGACGGAGATGTTCGGGAAGCCAAGCCTCGTGGGACGGATTAAGGGAGATAAATGTATAGCATCATTACGCTCCATCCCCACTTATAACATCACGGAAGGCTTGAATCGCTGCAGCGATCTCTTGCAGTACTACGGAGGTCACGCACAAGCTGCAGGATG
>JBDRFD010000039.1:0-2086 GCA_043819035.1 Patescibacteria group bacterium
ATGGACGCTAAGCCAGCATGGTACGCAGCCATGAACGCTGTGCAATATGCGGCATACGGCGCAAACAATCAGGCCGAGATGTCGATACCGTCCGCACTCATAGACAAGTTCAATCTGGAAGAAAAGGTCAGGAAGTATCTAAAGAAGCTGGACGGCTTGCAACTCACGATTCCAGTGAGTGATATAGCGCACGATCTTAATATGACTGAAGAAGGTGTTATCAAGATCCTGGAGAGATGGCAGATGCAACTCGATGATGAGGAGAGAGAACAGGGATTTAACAGCTAATGGAAACAAGTAGACAAACAGGGACAAACATAACAATCATGGCGACTGAACAAAAAAGCTACAATTGTCTAAAAGGTAGCAAAATATCAGCCGCCGATAACTATATTACCCTTCAGGATAATATACTTTATTGTCTAAAAGGAGCGAAATGCTAAACGAACCCGATGTAATTCCAATTAACTGTGATATTCCCTCAGAACTTCATGTTATGATGGATGATTACAAATCAATAGTAAATCATTTACTCGCCTTCGGGATACATCATAAAGTTGGTTTGGAAAAACACTATTATCCGTTAGCTTCAACTGATACCAGTGGCAAACCAAAGCCAATACCTCCATTTCGTGAACTCAGGGACGGAAATATGGCTTGGTTTAAGGAATATTACGGAAAGTATCCAGTACATTATCTTGGTGCCGCATCTTCGTTTGCTATGCAGCTTATTAAATCGTGGAGAACGCTGGGTGGAGATATTACTGCAATCCCCCATCTCAGGAAACCCATTGCTAGACTTGATAATGACCTTTATAGCATCAATAAAATCAACAACAAATTGCAGATAGAGATAAAGACGGCCCCTCGCAAATCAGTAGTTATAGAAACGGAAGTTAATCATCGTCATTGGGCTGCGTGGTCTCAGAATAGGAAAGGTGCACTGGTAATAGTCCCCGATGGATTACGCTTGTGTTTCACCGATGATACCGCTGTTCCAAAAGCAAAGGATTCAGTAGCTTATGATTTCAATTTTGATCGTGTAGTTCTGGCTCGTTCTGATGGTGAAATAAAGGAAGTAGATTTGAAAGATGTTATGTTAATTCAGAAGAGACATCGGGCAAAGCGAATATCAGTCCAGAGAACGATGCGTCATAATCCGGTAAAAGGAGAACGGTTAACCACTAAGAATAGTGGTCGAGAACACGCAAGAGTTGAAGATTTGCTTCATAAGAAGATTCACGGCAAGAATAATGACATTCTATCCTTTGTTGGCGATAGACACCTTGGCGTAGAAGACCTCCATAAAACCACAAAGGACATTCTCAAAGATGACCACGGAAAGAAGCATAATGTCAGAATGTCTTCGTGGATACACGGTGCATTTGAACAGATAATAGCGCATCACCATCCCGATTCCAGCCTGTACTATACTAGAGGAACATCAAGATACTGTCCGTTCTGTGGTTCCAATCTCACCCATCCAACATGGAAACAATCTAAGTGTTCAACACACGGCTTGTTTGACCGGGACTGGCTTGAGGCTGTAAGTGGTCTTGTGAGAACCAATACTAAGCACAAGAAAGGACAGCCATGGGCAACAGTCAGCAGCGTTTTTCCAAAACCAATAGAAGCAAAATTATTACATAATTCATTACTTTCATCCAATCAAATGATGATACGGGGACTTTCTCCAGAGATGGAGTCCGTTCACCCTGAGTGTGTCATCCTCTACCCGGAGGCACGGAGCGACATCGGCAGTATCCATAGCGATACTGTGATGCATGAAAACCGCAGTGATGTAGACAATCTGAGGATTGTTGGGTCAGAATTAGAAATGACCGAATCCGGGAACGATGCAAATTTTGAAGTAGATACACAAAAGGATGTTTGTCTATGAAAAAAAGAACGGATGAGCTATGAATGAAGCCATTTTACCAGTCATCAACGGATGTGCAAGAAAAACATGCCAGAAAGCATGTCGCAGGTGGGCGAACTGTGGGATATATGTTGATCTGGAAGAGCAGGCGCGGCGCCTCAAAGTGAAGGAACATAACAGCGAAATCAGTGAGTGGTATGCGGATTG
>JBDRFD010000040.1:0-2810 GCA_043819035.1 Patescibacteria group bacterium
CATTTGAATAGCACCTTCTTTGAAGTAATCTCCCAGGCTCCAGTTACCCAGCATCTCGAACATCGTGAGGTGAGAAATGTCACCCACTTCATCAATGTCTTGTGTGCGCACACAGCGCTGGCAGTCCGCGAGTCTCTTTCCTCCCGGATGCGGTTCACCAAGCAAGTAGGGGACCAAAGGATGCATTCCTGCTGTTGTGAAAAGAACTGTCGGATCATTCTCCGGCACGAGTGGCGCTCCGGGGATCACGGTGTGATCCTTACTTGCGAAGAAGTCGAGATATGATTGCCGAATGTCATCGGTGGAAAGTACTTTCACGCTGATGGAGGATAGCTGAGTGGAAATTGAGATGCCAGGAACCGATCTACATACTAAGAGAAAATTTTAAGCAATCATTGTTCTTATCATCTTTAAATACATGCCACTTAAGCCCGGCAAAATTGAATGTACAGCGTACTTGACATATGTCCATATAGGAGTATATTGCGCACGATATGGACTTACTTGATGCCGAATGGCGGATGGGTGGTCTACAAGGCAAGGAGCTGCAAGAAGCTCTTGCTGAGCTTGAGAGAAGAAGAACAGAAGCAGATCAGACTGATGCAACTGCTGATAGGAGTCGCATGATTACAAGTGCGGTCAGAAGGCAAGTTAATGTTGTTATCAATCATATTCTTGATGGTGTGAGGCATGCTCATAAAATTGCTGAAATTGGAGGAGATGAAGAAAGAGTTATTTTTGCAATTCATCTTTCTGCTGATGAAGCGCTTACCAATGCCGCAATGCACGGTGTTGAAGGGGACCCGTCAAAACTAGTCAGAGCTCATCTTGTTGTTTCTATTAATGAGCATCGTGAGCTTGTAGCACGGCTTGTTATCGACGATGAAGGAAAAGGGTTTAATCCCGAAAGCATTCCTGATCCCACTGCAGAAGACAATCTTGAGGGAACTAAGGGGAGGGGATTATTACTGATGAAACGATTTATGGATCAGGTAAGGTTCAATGATTCTGGAAATGAGGTGACACTTGAAAAAATAGTAAAGCCTGGACCGAGGGAAGAGCAAGCTCAAGAAGTTCAAGAAGGGTGAGGTGAAATGTCGTTTGATGAGGGTGTATACTCCATTCCCTTTGACATAAGCTACATGCATTAAACATGGCAACAGTCAGCGAAAAATTAGGCAGAGAATTTGATACCATGACAACGGATGATGATGACGTACCTGAAGATCTCGAAGATCGTGGTTTTCAGATTGAAGGGCCGGATGGTAAACGCGTAGGAGGGAATGGTGATGGAGAAGTTGAGGAAGAAGTTGATATGACTGAAGACACGGATGGGGTGGAAATTGCTCCTTTGATAAATAAGAAAGAGGTTGAAAAAGCCAAGAGCGATGATCCTGTGACGCAGTATCTAAAAGAAATGGGAGAGATTCCACTACTCACACGTTCAGAGGAAATTGCTCTTGCGAGGAAGATAGAGGAGACGCGCAAGAGATTCCGCTGCATTGTATTGGGTAGTAATACAAGTCTGGAGCAAGCAGTGGGCATATTACGGCGTGTTCAGAAAAAAGATCTTACTTTTGATCGTACGGTTCAGGTCTCTGTAACAGATCGAATGGAACGGAAGCACATTGAGGGGCGCATGCAGCCAAATTTAAAAACCGTGGAGGCACTTATGACTCGAAATAGAAAGCAGTACAGGTTCGTTACCAGCAAGTCGCATCCCAAGGGAGAGAGAAGAAAAGTGTGGCAACAGTTGAACAAGAGCCGAAGTAAGGCCGTCACACTGGTCGAAGAGCTGGGACTGCGCACAAAGCGCATTAGGCCGATGTTTGAAAACCTCGGGGAATTGAGCAGTCGCGTGGATACACTTACAGCGAGGATCGATAAACAGAAGAAAAAACGCAATCCCGTTTCAGGTCGACAGAAGTTATTAGAAGAGCGCAGGTCCATTTTACAGGCCACACAAGAAACACCCACAAGTCTGCGTCATCGTGTGAAGGCTTCTTCCGGAGCGTATAGTGAATACGAGAAGGCAAAACATGAACTTTCTTCAGGGAATTTAAGGCTTGTCGTTTCCGTTGCCAAGCACTATCGCAATCGGGGTTTGAGTTTTCTCGATCTCATTCAGGAAGGAAATACAGGCCTGATGCGCGCGGTGGATAAGTTTGAAGTGGGGCGTGGTTATAAATTCTGTACTTACGCAACATGGTGGATCCGTCAGGCAATCACGCGAGCGGTTGCGGATCAGTCGAGGACTGTGCGTATTCCGGTACACATGGTCGAAACTATGAGTCGTGTTCGTAATTGCTCGCGGGAATTGCTGCAAGAGTTAGGCCGTGAAGCGACACCGGAAGAATTATCTGATGCAAGTGGAATTGAAGTAGGCGAAGTGCGTCGAATATTGGGGTTAGGACGTTATCCGATAAGCCTTGATCGACCTGTGGGTAAAAGCGAGGATTCAACATTTGGTGAATTATTGCCAGATGACAGGGAACTGCGGCCAGAGGTAAATGCAAGCCAAGAGCAACTAAGAGAAAGGGTGGCAGAAGTGCTTACAACACTTTCTTGCCGCGATCGTGAGGTTATTAAATTGCGATATGGTCTAGCTGATTCCGATGGATATTCTTATACCCTCGAAGAACTAGGGAAAATCTTCGGAGTAACACGCGAGCGGATTCGACAGATCGAGATGAAGGCAGTAAGAAAATTGCAGCAACCACATCGTGCAGCAGAGCTGGAAGGCTTTCTCGATAATAAAGTTACCACAGCATCGCGTATCGAAGATGTGAAAGATGAGAGTAAGGAAGATA
>JBDRFD010000041.1:0-3581 GCA_043819035.1 Patescibacteria group bacterium
CCTTTTTATCTCCTCTGACTCGATTACCTTCTTGACAGCAGAAACCCTAGGCCGAAGCCGCTTGAGTTCGCGTTCATTGGGGTCGCCGAGGAGTTTGTTGAGGAAATCGATGAAGGACATTTCCTACAGAGGATAGCAGAGCCTCCAGCTAGACGTGAGTAGAAGAATTGTATTATTAGGATTCATTACCGATAGTTACCTCCCCAGATATAGCCTAAATAAGTATGGAGCACGGGACATTAAGCCCAGGGGCCAAGAGTTTCTTTTTTTACATCCACGAGTGCTGCTTTAATTTTTTGAATTTTCCCACTCGTTGTTACAATTCGGAAACGTTCAGGACGATCAGGATCTTGCTGTCTTGTTGGGTTTCCTATTTGTGCTCTATCAAGAGTAACTTCTAAAACAGCATGGAGCCTTTCTCGTGCACTAAGATCTGGGCTCTCAATCAGACTACAATCTTCGGGTCTCGTGATGTCGACTGTGAATATTTCAGTATCGTCAAGTACTGGTGCTCCTTGATGGTTGATCATGATTCCAATAGGGAAAAGATAATGACTTCACTATAGTACTTCTGCTAATTCGATCAATCCCTTACCCATACCACGACTTAACTCATTCCTCCAACCGAAAACCAATCTTCCTTTTGTCCTTCGGCTTCACAGGAGCCATAAGCTGGCGAATGGCATCGAAGACTACTTTGAACTGGGCATCATACTTTTTCTCGAGGTCATCGAGTTTCTTAGTCAGTTCCTTGTGAGACGCAATCATCTCACGCAAGTGCACAAATGCACGCATGATTTCGATATTGACTGCAATCGCCCTTTTGCTTCTCAAAACACTGGAGAGCATAGCAATACCTTGCTCGGTAAATACGTATGGTGGGTATCTTCTGCCACCCCACTGATTTGAGGACGCAAATTGCGACCTCAAGATTAGATTTGAGGTGCCAAAATGGAACCTCAAGTCGTCAAATTCCTTCTTGCTCAGTTGAAACATGAAATCTTCCGGAAATCGATCAATATTGCGTTTAACTGCACGAACCAACATTTTCGTTTCGACATCGTAAAGCTTTGCCAAACTGGAGTCTAACATCACTTTTTGCCCACGAACCAGCAGAATAGATTGCTCGATCCGTTCGGAGGGGATAAGGGCTTTTTTTCATTGGTGGAAGACCGTACACCTTCTCTTTATTTTGCGCAACCATTACCCCTCTCTCCCATACCACGGCTCCAACGGCTTCGATGTAAATTTTTGATTAGAAATAATCTCAGGGAGTACTTCCTCGATTGGCTTCATCTCTGCTTTCTCCAATTTTTTATAGCCCAAAGCCTTCAGCTGTTCCTCCAGAAGCTCCCCCATCCAAGCAGCTCCCTGTGAAACTTTTTCTATGAATTCCTCCAACGTGACGAGTGTTGGCTCATTCCAATCGCCTCCTTTTACAAACAACGAATCTCTCTTGGTTGCGTGCAGCCAAAACACATCCTGATTCCTGATTCCCTGCCTTGCCGGCAGGCAGGCTGATCCCGAATCCCGCGCAAAATACACCTCACTCAAATGAATCCCGACTCCGAGAATCTCCAATTGATCAATCAACGTATTGGCAAACGAAACTGCGACTCTCAGGCTTGTGAACCCCCCAGGCCCAACCACGCATGCTACATGCGTCAGATCTTCGTATTTCCATTCAACCTCCTCCAATAGTCCCTCGACCAGAGGGATAAGCTCGTGATCCCGAATGCGCGTGGAAACCTCCCGAGATGCGACTACCTCTTTTTCCCTTACCATAGCTACAATTCCTGAGTGGCTCGCGATGTCGAGAAAAATACAGCGCATGAAAGAGTAGAAAAGGGTAATGGGAAAGTGGAAAATAGTATAGCCTCTTTTCGTTTTCCACTTTCCCTTTTCCCCTTACCGTTTAAATGCCTTCACTTTCCATCATCATCCCCACCCACAAGCGCTCGAAGATCCTCGAAGAGTGCCTTAAGCACATCGAAAGGCAAACAATACGCGGAGTGCTGGAAGTGATCGTGGTGAGCGACGGTCCCGATGAAGAAGCGGCAGTCGTTTGCAAAGAACGAAAATGGGAAATGCCCGTTGAATTTCTGGAAATTGAAAAATCTCAGCAGGGCATTGCGCGCAACCGCGGAATCGAGAAAGCAAGCTCATCACGCACACTCTTAATAGGAGACGATATTTTTCTCACACCAAAAGCCTGCGAGAAACATATCTACGCGCACCTCCGGCAAGCTGAAGAGGGCGGACCGCTTTCGATGGCTGTGCTGGGTTACACAACGTGGGACTCAAGCGTTCCCATCAACCCGACGATGAAATGGCTGGAGAAATCCGGGTGGCAATTCGGGTATCCGCTCATAGAAGCGTACGCGAACAACTTCGTCCCGCAACCCATCCAGCACCGCTTTACCTACACCAGCCACATCAGTGTTCCCACGGATATTGTTAAGGAACATCCGTTCCGGGAGGATGTGACACTCTATGGATGGGAAGATGTGGAATGGGGGGAGAGATTGAAGAACGTGCCTTTGAAACTTTTTTATGAACCGGAAGCCAAAGCACTCCATCATCATCCAATTACATTAGAAGAATCTCTCGATCGTATGGAAACGCTTGGTAGCTCCGTTACACACTTTCCGAATATCGATCGCCATCCAACAGGACTCAAGCGCATTGCGTACGAAATCGCAGCACTCTTTCCTACCATGAGCGGCAAGCATCGGAGGGCATTCTTAAAAGGATTGAAGAAGGAGAAGAAAACCTAGTTGATCGTATCAACCTTGCTTGTTTATTGGGAAATTTGTGGGATTGCGCTTCTAAGGTAAAAAGAGCAAAAAGGGATTCCCCGTTCATTCCCTTTTTTCCCTTTTTACCCTTTCTTGTCGGCCGTAGCCTTAGCGAAGGCTGATTTCTTTTTTTTCCTATTTAGTACCCACCCAAGAACCGCACCCCCCGTCATCACCAGAACTGCCGCCGGTCCTGTGTCCCCTGCCGGAGGTCTGGATGTTGCCTGAGAAATTGGCGCAAGAGGAAGCCCGTATGGAAGCGACTGAAGATTGGCAATGCCCGGATAACCCCGGCCTTGCTGGAAATTAAGAGCCTGCGGGAAAGCGAATGCAGTTTCAAAGGCAGAACCTGTTTCTATCTGGCAAGAGCTGTTGCATCCGTCTCCATTGAGCAGATTGCCGTCATCACAACCTTCATAGGGATCGAGGATGGAATCGCTGCAGCGTGCGGAGGAGCAATTGGTTCTGCAGAGTGCCCCAGGATTATCTGAATTTCTCGGTCCTTCATCACACTGTTCTCCGGGATCTATGTAACCATTCCCACAGTATTTGGAAGAGAAGCGGCAATTGTACGAACAGGCATATGGAAGAGTGGAATCATGAAGGCTCGGCTCGCATTGCTCTCCCAGTGCTCTTTGCAGGATTCCATCACCGCAAATACCGAATTCCAGGAAGCACATGGAAGAGCACCCGTCCAGATCACGCTGATTAGCGTCATCGCATTCCTCGTTCATATTGATCTGCCCGTCTCCGCACATACCGGTAGATGCAATGAGTATCGGC
>JBDRFD010000042.1:0-11307 GCA_043819035.1 Patescibacteria group bacterium
CTGTCTGGACCGCAGATTACGCTGATGGCGCAGATTTCGCGGATAACTGATACCAAACTCTGTGTAACAAATCTGTGTCATCTGCGTAATCTGCGCTATCTGCGGTTCTGACAATGGATAGAGTTACCAAAAAAAATCAAACATAATAGTCGCATGACTATTCTTTATTGTTGCAAATATCACATTTTTGATCGCCTGTCTCTTTCTAGATTCGAAAGGAACTCTACAATATGAACCAACTTATCGTTTCCCCCCTTTCCCCCTTCTTTATATGAAAGTTTCTCTTCCAAGTGAGCCGAAGTGCATCGCCGGTCTTCTCCTGCGAGTGAGCTTTGGCCTCTCTCTCCTCTTCGTTGGTCTCGCGCACTATATGACCTTCGAAGGATTCAAAGGTATGACCGTAGATGGCCTAGGTGCACTTGAACCACTCGGCATGATTTGGGCATTTGTGATGCCTGCACTCATGATTGTGGGCGGCGCGCTGTTCGTTATTAATATGTACAAAAACATTGCAACGTGGACAGCAGGTCTGGCGCTTGCATCCATCCCTGCCGGTATGCTCATCAAGCCTGTCCTCACCGGTGTATCGCTTGGGGACATGATGGGGCCGGCGATTAATGCATTCATTTGGCTGATTGTGTTTGTGTTTGTTGTGAAGTTCAGCAGTTGCGGATCATCATGTTGTTCCACTCAGAAATAATCTAAAATAGAAACTTAAAAGCCTCCAGTACGGAGGCTTTTTTGTTACGAAGGTAAACGAGCACTACTTCTTAATAACCTTATCGATCAGACCATACTTCCGTGCTTCCTCTGCACTCATGAATTTATCGCGATCTGTATCAATTGCGACCTTTTCCAACTTCTGTCCGGTGTGATCGGCAATCATCTGGTTCAGAAGATCTTTTGTTTTAATGATGTGGTCTGCATGAATCGCAATATCGGTTGCCTGTCCTTCGGTTCCACCAAGCGGCTGGTGAATCATCACTTCGGAGTGTTCCAGTGCATAACGTTTGCCTTTCGCACCCCCAGTTAAAATGATCGCTCCACCACTTGCGGCGATTCCAAGGCATACCGTGGAAACATCCGGTTTGATGTGTTGCATGGTGTCGTACATGGCAAGTGTGGATGTGACCTGACCGCCGGGAGAGTTTACATACATCGTGATGTCCTTCTTGGAATCTACTTTCTCCAAAAAAAGAAGCTGAGCGATGATGGAGTTGGCGACATCATCATTGATAGGAGTACCAAGGAAGATAATGCGTTCCTCCAATAGGCGCGAATAGATATCGTAAGCGCGCTCACCCATTTGGGTCTTTTCTATCACCGTCGGGATGATGAAGTTATGCGGTTGCGTGTAACAGCGTGAAATATTTTTAGCAATGGATTGAAGATTGGAGTGCATTGTTTTGGGAAGGGAATTTTCATTACTATGATACCCTTTTATCGGACTCTACGGCAGTATGCAGGCATTATCGATTATGGTGTGCGAATTGTTTGTTATAAATAGTAGACATCTTAGAGTAGCTGCAAATCTTAACTGCTGTAGGATATTTGCATGTCTGCGACTGAAATGGGCATCGGTGTGAAAATCGATCAGTTTCTGAAGGAAGCTCTCCATCCGCTCATCGTTATTCTCGGCCCAACTGCGAGTGGGAAGACAGGATTCTCTATTGAACTTGCGAAGCACCTGCAGGCACAGGGGAGGGAAGCGGTTCGACGGAGCTCACCACGGGTGGAAATAATAAACGCAGACTCACGGCAACTCTATAAGTATCTGAATATTGGAACTGCAAAAGTGACGGAGGAAGAAATGCAGGGAATATCGCATCACTTGATCAATGTGCTTGATCCAAAAGAGGAAGTGAGTGTGGGGTGGTTTCAAGTTGAGGCAAATCGGATAATCAACGAAGTTCATGAGCGTGGAAATATTCCGTTCCTTGTTGGAGGTTCCATGCTCTATGTAAGCTCTGTAACGGATGAGTTGACGATGGCTCCGTCTCCGTCACCCAAGATGCGCAAGGAACTTGAAGACGCATTCGACAAAGATAGTGGTAAGACTTTGTATAAACGTTTAAAGGAGGTTGATCCGGAATCAGCACAGAGTATTCATCAAAACAACAAACCTAGGCTTGTACGTGCTGTAGAAATTTATGAACTGACGAATCAGCCGAAGTCAAAAGCTGTCCCACAGTCCGAACTATGTCCGCAAGAACCAACATCGGCGCATTCCTCCTTGAATATTTTGATATTAGGATTGGAACTCAAGCGAAGTGAGCTGCATGAACGTATCGATCAGCGCACGAAAGAAATGTTCAGAGATGGATGGATCGATGAAGTTCGTGCGTTACTAGAGAAGGGGTATGGCCCGAATGATCCGGGAATAAAGAGCTGCGGGTACCGCGAAATCATGGAAGCGATTGAGTCAAATCAGTCGATAGTAGAAGAAGTGATCGAGGAAGTGATTGCGGCAAAAACACGCCAGTATGCCAGAAGGCAGCTTACGTGGTGGCGTCGTGATAAACGAATTCATTGGGTTAAGATCTACTAAAGATGGCTTGCCAACTGTAGAGCAGCCTTTGAACACGAATATCTTATCAATTCGTCAAGGCTACTTGGGGCAACATCAGTTGCGCGAAGGTTGGTGGAGGAGAGATAAACGTATTCAGTGGGTTGAAGTGAGGTAGTTGAAGTAGACAAGTCATATAGCTGTCGCGTGACAGATCTACACACTTTTTAAACAAGTAACGAAATACTTAAACATTTGTTCAAATATATGTATGAGTTTTATACGAACAGTATTACAACTACTTGCGCAAATACTTGATTACTTAAATACCAAAATACTTCTTCTGGACCAGGCTAGTAGTTGGATGATATTTTTCTAAATAGATTCTATACAACTTGTTGTTCTCCCGATTGAACTGAATCTTCCCCCTCACGTAATGCTTCTGAGTCGTAGTGTCTTGTGGAATCAATTCCCATCCAATTGATAATCTCTACGCGCTTTGGAGTATCCTCTACTTCATTATAATAGCCAGTTTGAGCCAAGTACTTTTCTGAAAATTCCTCAATAGAATCAGGTGGTTTTTGAGATACTGGGGGTTTTTTGTCTTGTTCGATTTCCCCCTTGAGAGTCTCAAGTTTCTGAGCAATACTATCTTTTACTTCCTGATCTAACTCAGTTCTCTTCTCGATTGATTCATCCTGTTGATCTGCTCTCTCGGAGACAAATGTTTCTGGTGTATTTTTTTTGAATGACATATTAAAAGGGGATTAAAACTTGAAGACATCATAATGCTCCTCGATACGTTGCTTGATCTGCCAGAGGTGTTCGATCATTGTTTGCATTTGCGGAGATTCATTAGGTGAATCGTTATGCCTGCGCACTTCATCGATGCTGCGAATTAGATTGGCGATGTTTAAGAGTGCGAGATCAGTTTTATCTTTCCACTCTTCATCAAGCCCCTCATAAACATCTTGGTTGAGGAAAGACTGAGCATTTAGCGGATCGATTTCTTTTGAGTCGATGAGATTGAGGACCGTTTGCATAAATTCTTTGTGTTCATCATCCATATCTCCGGAGATGGCTTGACCTGCTTTCTTTTGATCTTCCTCCGTCATCGAATCCTGGTGTTTTGCCATTGTGGTGTGGAAATCGTCTGCCATACACTTCTATTTTAGCATTATTAAGCAAAATACTCCATCTTTGGTGCTATTGCTAGATAGTGCTAAGTAGTTTATAATAATACTCGAATACACATGAACATTCTTCCACAAACACTTAAACATTTTGCGCATCAGCATGACGATCTGCCTGCATTCCATGCGGGATATCTTGTGCTGACGCTATTTGCAGCTGCCATGTTCAATCTTGGGGCGTTTGGACTCCTGATCTTGGCTCATATGAGCTTGGACTATGTGAAGTACCGCGAGTATCACGGGTACGGATGGAAACTGACATTTGAAGGAATGATTCGTGAGAGTTTGATTGACGTGACTCTACTCTTGATAGGTTTGGTGTTCTCGGTGTACCTGCATCATTCAATTGCGTTCCCTGGGATCAGCAGTTTGATGCGCGCGGAGCTGACGATTGTACGCATGTTTGGGACACTCATTCCAAAGATGAAGATTCTGCATAACTTTTTGAAGGTTGTCGCGCATGTGCGTCATTACCTCGATCATGCACACCCGCACCTGCGCCAGCATTGGAGCACTGTTGATCGCGTTTGTTTCTGGTCGATTGGGCTCACGTTTTTCCTTCTCGCACTATCTGCGCCGATACTGCATGTTACATACCCTCACATTCAGGAGATATTAATTGAGGAGCTGATGCCGTGGACGATATAACTAGATGTTAGCTTGTAGTAAAAAGCAAGTAGTGGTTTATTGATGCCCTACAAGCTACAAGCTACCAGCTACCAGTCGCGGCTCTGCCGCGCTGAGACGGAAAAGCTAAAACGGTATATTTCCACCAAACAATTCAACTTCAAGAGCCTTCGCTTCCAAAAGCCAATTTTCAGCGCCATCTTCTTTTCCTGTGCCTTTATATCGATTGATAAAATCTTTGAAGCGCTCATCAAGTGTCACCACTTCAGTGAACTTCACTCTCTTATCTGCATAGAAAAGGAGCTTCTGCTCGATTGTCATATCGGGAGGATTCGGTGTATTGAGGCCGTGTGTTGTGACTATATTGGCAAGTGCATCGAAGCCCTTCTCACGTAAGAATGCAGCGCCAGCGGCTTCATGTGCCAGCCCATCGTAACGCTTTTTCCATTGCTCCCAGTGTGTTTTTATCGACGATGGAATTTCTTCATTCACATACACGGGAATTCTTTGCGCAAAGTCTACGAATCGGACAATGTCATGAAGCTCAGCGGCACATTTCAATGCCATCTGTCGTACAATACGTCCCTGAGCGGTGATCTCATTAGCAGCAATTATGGCGAAATCTGCGACAGCATCACAGTGTTCACAAATGTGCTGAGGTAAATGTACTTCCTCTCTCCATTGTTTGATCTCTTCAGGAGAGGGGAGTGCAATGTCGGCAAATCGAATCGTGCATGTGTTTATGTGTTTATTATCTGCTTGTGTACCGGAATTCGGAATTCGGAATTCGGAATGTGATGCAGTGTTTGTTTCTATTCCATATTCCATATTCCGTATTCCGATGTCTTTTAGTTTAATGAAAATTCCACTTTGCTGAGTTGCAATTTGCAGCCGATCACTCCACTCAATACAGCGAATGCCTTCGTGATCTTCAGATGATGAAGAAACTTCTTCAGCCTGAGTTTTTGATAAGCGGAAAAGGTCGATATGCAGAAGCTCGCCGTACCTCTTGGTCCGGTATCTCTGTTCGAGTGCGTAAGTGGGGCTCGTAAGACGTTCAGAAATACCTAAGTTTTCCGCAAACCCTTGCAGAAAAGTCGTTTTGCCAACGCCCAGCTCGCCGGAAAGAAATATAGTAATTGGTAGTTTATAAAGGGTTTCTGCTAAAGATTTGCCAGCAAGGTGCGTTTTTATGGCGTCTGGAAGCCGAAAAGTGATATTATCAAACATTGACTCCATATCTTAAATATGTTATTATAATGTTGTGTAAAAACACATATATATGCAGCTTCGTTCGCGCAAAAAGTTCGGATTTCACATTATACCGCTTCTCCGAAAGAGGGAACCGCATTCGTTTCATTATCTGAAGCAGCAGTGGTCTTTTTGGATAGCTGCATTTTCGATCATGGCCTTCGTATTGGGGAATATGGTGGGACAACATGGTTGGTACGCGTTCTGGGCATCCGTGCTTGGCGAGTTCGATGATAGCTTGATTGTATACACGGGCACAGTAGCTCCGATAGAAAAAGTACCGGACTACGAAAAGTGGGCGTCATATGGTGGTGATATTGAGGAGCATACTTTCAGGCAAGTACCCGATGAAATACTTGTAGATATTCCACGCTACCAATCTGCGCAGCAAAAGCAGGCAAACCGGTTACACGGCCAAGGGAACGATGTGTATTCCGTGGGGTACCTTGGATCGTATGACACGGGTGCGGAAGGGGACGGCAGTCACCCCGGGGTTGATATTCGTGTGCCGGAAGGAACGCCTGTTATTGCAATGGCAAATGGTATAGTCACTCGCGTGTATACGGATGAAGGTTTTGGAAAGACAATTGTCATTCGCCATCCGAATGTTCCCGACCCCATTGATCACAAGAAAACAACCACGCTCTACTCGGTGTATGCGCACTTGAGTGCCATCTATGTCACTGAAGAGACCATTGTACACAAGGCTGTACATATTGCAGATAGTGGACAGACAGGATTCGCATCAGGGCCGCACCTCCACTTCCAGGTAGACCGAAAAGAAGCACCATGGCATCCATACTGGCCGTTTACGGGTGAAGAAGCTCGGAGGGAAGGTTTGACTCTGGCGTCTGCTGTGAATGCGGGACTCTTCAAAGCACGAGGATACCTTTACACCGTGAATCCTGTTCTATATGCACAAGCAAGTTACGCACCCATAGAAGAAGAGACTGTGATTGTTGCAAAAACGATAGAACCAAAAGAGGAGCCAACAATTATCGAGAAAGTAAAAACGAATGTGGTGAAGCTGCTCGCAGCGGTGGCTGCGCGACGCTCGGATAGGGTTGCGCAGATGCTTGCACGACGTGATGAGCGCATGCGCGTGCGCTTGGTGCGTCGTGGTATAGATGAAGTGGAAAAAGTTGCCTTATCTCCATCGCAGTCAGAAACAGCATCTGAGGTTGTTAAGGAAAATGCAGCCGAGGCAACAGTAATTGTAAGTGAAGAGACAGTAGCGAGTGCCTCTGCTGACGTGAGCACTGTGCTGGAAGCGAAGGAACCGAGCGGAGCTATTTCTTCGGTTTTATTACATCACGATGGCAGATTCTCCGGTAGAGATTGGGAGACCGTTCGCGTTACTCTCGTGGATGCCAAAGGAAACACGGTGACTGCTCAAGTGCCGGAGTATGACATTTTCCTACGCACAGAATACGGAGAGGCAGAATTCAATCCTCTCTCCATTTCACCCATTGATTTCAAAGAAGGTGTGGCAACTGTGAAGATGCTTCCGCGAGGCAGGCGTACGTTGGTCATTCAGGTGCAACCGTTTGGAGTGCTAAGTGGACCGATGGTGTATAGCGACAGTTAACTATAACAGTTAACTATTGACAGTTAACAGTTAACAAAAGGAGTGGTAATCGATCATGGGTATTACATGTATCGCCGGTTCTTCGTAAGGATGTACATCTAGAACCGCTTCGAGCACATCTTTAATTATTTCTGCAGAAACGATCACTTCCACACGCTCTTCAGCGACTTCTTCGATTTTACCTTTGGTTCCGATGGCGGGCTTTGCATTCTCATTAGGACGGAAGCGACCGGTGCCCTGGACGGAAAAGGAACAGTAATCATAATTTCCAATACTTCCTGCGCCCGCTTTGCCAATAGCTTCACGAACTCCGGCCGCAGCATCGAGTGGAGTAATGATAATCAGTTGATAGAACTTAGGATCCATGGGAGGTACGGGAATACAGCCGCAGACCGATCATTATAAGGAGCAGCACAACAGCAGCAATAAACTTTTCAAATGTTGAGAGGAAGAGAGCTGTGATTCCGAAAAAAGAGCCAAGAACCGCGGTCAAAAGAATTATCTGACGATCATTCCACTCTTTTTCCTGCAAACGATGGTGAAGATGTTCTCCTTTTATACTTCCTTTGAAGATGGATTTGTTCTTTGTAAGACGATTGAGGATTACGAGTCCGGAATCGATCAGTGGAACTCCTAACACAAGGAAGGCAGTTGCAACTTTTCCGCCTGTGTAAAGTGTGAGGACTCCCAGCATTAGTCCGAAGAACATTGCGCCTGTATCACCCATAAGGACGCGTGGAGGGGGCATGTCAAAGAGAAGGCAGGCGAGTGCGATGCCTGCGAGTACAAAGGCGAGGAGCGCAAGCTCAGGTTGATTGACTCGTATGCTCAATGACAGGAAACCAATCGTCAGAAATCCAATCACAGAAAGTGCACTCACTTGCCCCGGAATTCCATCAAACCAATTGAGCGCGTTGATTGTGAGCCCGAGCCACAGGATTGTGAAGATACCGCTCCAGAATGGGAGGGGACCAAAGCCCGTAGTCATAATATCGAACGTGTCTAGCTTGACGAGTCCGCCAAAGTTCAACACTCCTTCCAGCGGATTGGTGATCGTATAGATGCGCGAACCTGTTGCGAAGATTAGGAATGCAATGATGATTTGAATGGTGAGTCGCATCCATGAGGGGAGGGGAGTGCGATCATCGAAGAAGCTATATACCCCAAGGATTGTCATGGCGAGAGCGACACCAAGGGATTGCTCCGAAAGAGGTTCGAGAAAATTGAAAAACAGAAGAAATGTGATGATGGCAATCACTCCGGTGGGGTATGGGAGGCGTTCTCGTGTGAGCTTATACCGATCAGGAAAATCCAAGAGCTTCCACTTCGGAAACAGCTTCAGCGCACTTGCGTGTAATAAGAAGCAGCAGACGAAGGCCGATATGGGAAACAGCAGAAGCTCCACGTTTATGCATCATATCAGATAACAATTCGAATATTCCATTATTCGAAACATCTAGGCGTATTAATGTCAGAAGTATTGGGAAGGTACGGTATGATCATACTATGACACGTCCTCGCATTTCACCTGAGCGTGAGCTTTACGGCATTATGGGTAAAGTTCCAAACGCAGGAAAACTACAATCGCAATGGAATGCCTTCTTTAAAAAGGAAGGAATGGATGCGTTTATGGATAAATATCCAACAACTGTAGAGCAACTACCAGAACGCTTGAGTGAGATGTTTCATTTCGATAGGAGAGCTTACATTGTTGGGCCTGAGTTACAGGAAGAGATAATGCCTCTTTTAGATGAAATTGATGAGCTGTCGAGGGAAAAGGGGAGAGCTAATTTGGTTTTAAATAAAGATGGAGTGATTATTGGCGGCAATTTAATAGTGGTTTCTCCACAGTTTTTTTGACAAAGAGCGAATAATAGAAGAGATTATTTTTATCGGTCCGTTGTGGTGCGTTGGGTCATTGTGCCATTACCTGACGCAGCAGTCTCTACAGATTGCACCGTAGGGCGCCTCACAATTTGTCCGATTTACCGACCTGGACAAAGAGGCGTCCGCTTTTTTTATTGATTGCATCAATAGCAAGTTTATTCAGAATGAAAAGCATTTCCGTTGACTTTGTCCTTATGATGACGAGAATGCTCGTACCCGCTTGCTCTGACAAGGGTTAGTGAGCTACAGGGTGCGGATCCCTGCTCATCATTATTCCTCAGGCTCTTCGAGGCTTTCTTGCCTCATGAGGAATTGATGGCATCACACGGGGGTCCGCGCCCCTTTTCACTTGCATCGTATGGCAAGAATAATTAGCATTCCATTTAGCGGACATAAGTCGCGGACATAAGTCCGCACCGGATACATAGAGGAGACAACATTCTGTCTCCTCGGAGCGCAAGTGATCATATGAACAGAGAATTGGGGCAAATCCAATTTCAGTCATACAGATCATCGCTTGCGCTCCTTTTTTTGAAAACAATAAAACCCAGGAAGGATGTTGAACTCTAAGTAGCGAATTCAATCCCTATGTCCGCGGCTATCGCTGGGTTGGCTGGGATAATGTTTAGCTACGGTGGCCAGCTCCGTGTTGACAGCAGCGTTATTCTTATCTTTTGTTACTTTTAGTTGTATGTCAATACTTGTGTTCACTTTTCGACTGTGATTCACAGAAGAGCAAGAGCGATGGTACACTGTGTTCATGGAAAACTACTCACTCCTCTGTGATGCAGAACTAGAAGGAAAGAAGGTGCTTCTTCGCGCGGGCTTCGATGTGTCTTATGAAGTAATGGAAGAAATAGATGAGCTTCCTCAGGATGATGAAGGGGAAAAATGGGTGGAAGTCAGTGGCATCGCCTCCGTTGATGATGAATCAGAAGTAGTGCTCCATGCACGCGTGTCTGATCCATCACGAATTGAGGCGATTGTTCCAACTATGCAGGAGATTCTCAAACAGAAGGCAGCACTTATCATTATGGCTCATCAGAGTAGACCAAAAGGAAAACGTGTCGCATCAATGAGCCAGAAACCTCTCATTCCAGTCCTTGAGAGACTTTTAGGAAAGGAAGTACAATTCGCGGAAGATTGCACCGGTCCACAGGCTAGGCAAATGGCAGAGGATCTGAAACCGGGAGAAGTACTATTACTTGAAAACTTACGGTATAACAAAGGAGAGAAGAAGAACTGTCCGGAGCTTTCTGCGTCACTTGCTGATCTTGCTGACGTCTATGTCAACGACGCATTCCCGAACTGTCATAGGGAACATGCTAGTATGGTTGGTATAACGGAACATCTGCCTTCGTATATGGGTTTGCAACTGCAGAAGGAGGTGGAGAATCTTTCCGAGGTTCGTGATAATCCACAGAAACCTTTTACACTTATTGTAAGTGGAGCAAAGATGGAAACGAAGGTGCCTGTCATTGAGCATTTCCTTGATAAAGGTAACGATGTGCTTTTAGGTGGGTGTATCGCGAATACGTTCATAGCAGCAGATGGGAAGAATGTTGCAAGATCGAAATACGAGGAAGAGCACGTTCCAACAGCTGTTGAGATTCTTAAAAAGAGTGGTAAGAACGGCAACGCTTGCGTCCATCTTCCCACAACCGTCGTTGTGGCGAGTGAATCTACTGATGAAGCACAGAAAGAAGATGTTTCTGTCAAAGCAGTGGGGGAGGATAAAGCAATTTATGACATCGGAGAAGAAACAGTTGCTCATTACGCACGTATCATTGGAGAATCAAAAATGATAGTTTGGAATGGACCTGTAGGTGTTTATGAGACGGATCAGTTTGCAGCGGGAACTAAGGCAATTGCATCAGCCATTGCTGAAGCAACGAGGAATGGAGCGAAATCATTTATAGGAGGAGGGGACACCATCGATTTCCACACACGCAATCCGGAATATTCTCTTTCCGACTACACGTTTGCAAGTACGGGAGGTGGAGCGATGCTTGCATTCATTTCTGGAGAAGAGCTGCCAGCTTTGAAGGCACTCTCTAAGAGTGTGAGTTAAAAAGGGAAAAGGGTAAGGGGAAAATGGAAAATTTTCCTCAAACCAACTATCTTTCTTCCGTTTTCCACTTTCCACTTTCCCCTTTCACTTTTCAGTTCGTGTTAACAGTTTCCATTCCAATTGAAGGCGAATCGTGGGGCGCGTTTGCGCGTCGTATCGAAGAGACAGACGGGGATGTTCTCAT